>JANYCC010000382.1 GCA_025360495.1 Verrucomicrobiota bacterium
CAGCCAAAACCAAACTAATTCAGCCGAGGATTCGCCCGCCGCTCAACATTTCAGGATTTCACTTTGGGAAGACCCCGCCAATTCCATCGAGAATCGATGGGAAACGGGAAGGGATTTGCCTGCTATGGGACGGCTCTGAAAAAGAACAATAAGAACACCCTCCTCCGCGGCGGCGTGCATTAGGATCCGGCACGCTTTTCCCAGGCCGCACCTCCATCGCAAAGAGTGATTCACGGGAAGGCGGTGTCAGCATCGAATGCGGATCATTTGATAGAATACCCATCGAGCATTGCGTCATGGGATTGGTCATTGATGATTGCCAATGGGGGGATTCTCCAACCGGCGCCTTTCCCGATGCGCAGGGCAGCCCCCGCCCTGCGGGCGGGGTCGATGGCTTGCCCAATCTGTACCTCCGGGACCTCGCGACCGGGCACATGGCCCTGCTGACGGCGGATGAGTCGGGCACGGCGTTCGGCGGTCTTTTCGCCGGATGGTTCGCGGGTGGTGTTCGACACCGACGCGGGACTGGGACATGGTCGGTCCGGCATGAACGGGATACTCGATCTGATTCACGAGCATCAGGTCCGGAAATTTGAGGCGGGCCAGACGGTGCTCTCCCAGGGGCATCGCAGCGGCGTGATGCTCGTCCTGATGGAGGGTGAGGTGGAAGTGCTGCGCGACGAGGTGTGCGTGGCCACGGCGTCACAGTCCGGGGCGGTCTTCGGGGAGATGTCCGCGCTGCTGGGCGAACCCCACACGGCCACGGTCCGCACCCGGAAACCCTCGACTTTCGCGGTCATCGAGAATCCGCGGGAGTTCCTGGAAAGCTCGGCGCAGGCCAGCCTGCACGTGGCCCGGTTGCTCGCGCGCCGACTTGATTCGCTGAACAAGTATCTGGTCGATGTGAAACGCCAGTACGAGGGCCACGACCACCTCGGCATGGTCGACGAGGTCCTCGAAACACTCATGCACCGGCATCCGCGGCCGGCCTGACGTTGACGGCCGGGATCCCGGGCCCAACCAGTGGGCGCGACTCACTGCCCACCGCCGTGGTCCAGGTGGCGGTCATCGCCTCCAGATCCAATGACAGATGGGTCGGACACGGCCCGGGTTGGAGCCCGGGATTGAACACCCACGTCTTTCCAAGTCGATCGATCCACGAACCGTCAGGATAAAACGGTGCGTTGTGAATGTGGCCGGAAAGGACGAGATCCGGCTGATATCGGCGGATCCAGTCGACGAGGAATTCGTCCCCCGCGAATTTCTTGCCGGTCCAGCTCACGGGCGAACGGTCGGGCGGGGCGTGGTGAATCCAGATCCATAGTTCCTTCGGGAGTGCGGCATCGCGGGCCAGCGACCCCTCGAGTTCGGCGCGCGAAACCGGACCATCCCACCAGGGACAGACCGTGATCACCGTCCCGCCGACGACCACACAGTCGTGATCGACGAACAACTGCGGGGCTTTCGCGGCCCGGATCCAATGGGCGACCGACTCGTTCGCGGCATTGTGACCGTCGCCGTCATGGTTGCCCGAACTGACGATGACACGGACCAATTGGCGGAGGCGGGCCAGATACTTGTCGACCACCACGATCTGCACCTCGATATCGAGTGGGGATGCCAGGTTGAGCAGGTCGCCCCCGATGACCACCGTGTCGTAGTGGACCGCATTGGCAGTCAGCCAGTCGAATTGCTTGAGCGCGTAATGGAGGTCGGCGACAAAAAGCAGTTTCATGCCCGGCCGCGATCCTGCCGGGAATCGAACGACGGGTCGAGGAGTGGAATCACCGCCCCGCGATCCGGTTGGCTCCCTCCAGGGCGATTTTCAGGCATTGCTGATAGTGCCGGCCCGGGTGATCCGCCGGGGTGTGCGGATGCCTTAACAACTCCACCTGACACACCTCGACCAACTCCGCCGCCCGGCACCGTCCGGATCCCATCCCCGGGGTCTCCACCCAATAAGCCGGCTTCAGGAAACCATGGCGGAGGTTGAGTTGGAATAACACCAGGTGATACGAAAGCTTCGTCGCCATGCTTTCGCAATCCTGGTCGCGGTCCCGGGGTTCGGATGGATTGACGGGGTCGCCGTGCCCGTCGCCGGGGGAGGCACCGGGGTTGCCCGGCATCTCCCCGAGCCGCAACACCCGGAGGTGCAGGCATGCATCATAGGTATAAACCAGGGTGAGTGTCAGGGATCCCGTGATCTGGACACTCAGTTCGGGGTCGTCAGCGCTCTCATGATGCGGCAGGCCCTTGGCCGTTGCACGATATCCCAAAGTTCCCACGCCCACGAACCCGGAGAGATCCTCGGTGGCTGCCGCATGGTCGCGTTGCCCGATTCGCGACGCCGAATGGGGTGGATTGGTGGCCGAACTGCTGCCGCCGGGATCCCCGCTGCCATCGGATCCTGACAACCCATTGATGAAACGCACCACCGGGATCACGGAAACAAGGATTTCACCCACCGGATCCAGCACGCAGAAGGTCACGTCCGAACCTGACACCACGGACCGTGGCGCAGGATCCGGGTTCGTGACCTGCGTGGACGTCTCATTCACCCCGGTCAGCACCAGTTTGACCGCCAGAAGGACGCCCAACGAGGGATCGAATTTAGGCAGACCCAGGGGTTGAACCCAATCAGTCAAGGCCGGTGGGATCGTCACGGTGTAACTGATCGTCTGGAGCGGGCGGGCCGTGGTGAACCCACCATCGGGCGGCCCGGCCGTGGACAACACAAAGCCCCGGATCCCAGGGGGGATCCCCTTCCAGCACGGGTCGGATTGCGTATCCATGACGGGGCACTCCCCGCAGCTGGGATGCCGTTATGTACGGCGGGCAGATTCCGGGCGCGCTGGGACACCGGAAAGCGACAACCGACCGACGGGATGGCGCCCCTTTGTGATGGGAACAAAAATGAGCCCTTTCCTAGCGAATGATATGAAATCCGAGCTGAAGGATGAGTGATTACGGACGTTCGCATGGCACGGGAAACAAGCTTGGAATAGAGGGCGTGAACGGAGGCCATGGGACGATCATGACCTCCGGGATCAGGTGCCGGCCGGGATCTCCAGTCATGCAATTGCACTGGGATTGCATTGCATTCCCGCTTGTTTGCCCGACGCCGCGCCCGTGCACGGATGCCGAGATTTGGTTTGAACACCCAACCCCGTGCCGACAGGGTCGGAATCGTTCGGAGTCGCAACCAATCCGGGCAAGCCGGTGAGCCGCCACCATGAAAACGAATCGGATCCAACCTCGAAGCCATCCCGCCGGGAGGCAGGCCTCGCTTCCAGCCCGGATCTTTGCCGTGGCCCTGGCCGTGTTGGCGACCGGCCCCCTGGCTGCCAGCAACGTTTTCATCCGGATCAGCGATGTCCCGACGGGGGAAAGCACGGACACCACCTTTACGGGTGTTGATGGCTGGAATGAATTGGGCAGTTGTAATTGGGAGGTGACCGCGGCATCGAACTGGACCAGCGGGGGCGGCGCCCAGGTCGGAAAGCCGAACCCGGGTACGTTCCAGATCAGTCGCCACGTCGACTCGGCATCGGGCCCAATCCTCAAGGACATCACCACCGGGAAGGCGGCCACGAAAGTCGAGATCGCGGTGCGGGCACCCGGTGCGCCCACGGGGACGGCGGCCGAGCAGACCTACTTGAGGTATGAGTTTTCCGGCGTGTATTTCACGTCGGTGGGCCAGTCGGATACGGACGGGGATCGCGCGTTGGAAACCGTCAAGTTCGTTTATAAGGAGATCACCGTGGGTTATAAACCGACCGACCCGACCACTGGCGCCCTCGGACCGGAGTCGGCCATCAAGTGGAACATCCCCGCCGGAACGGTCACCGGCCCGTGATTCCGATCGGGCCCCATTGGGCCGGTCGGATCGGAGCGGAGGCGGAACGGGAAACGCACCAGCCATGACGAACCACCTCATCCCGGGCGCCCGTCCTGCGCTGCCACGGTGGGCGGCGATCGTGGCCGGCATTGGTCTGGCCCTTCCTTCGGCCCAGGCCGGCCTCGAAGCTTTCATGCGCCTCGGCATCCTGGGCAACGGGAAGGAACCCATCGGTTCCGACATCCCGGACGCATCGGTCCCCACTCACGATGGTTGGTTTCCCATCCGGTTCGTTGGGCAATCCATGGAAGCCGCAACGAGCTATCTGGCCGGAGGAGGCGTTTCGGTTGGGAAACCTGTGTTCGGCAATATCACGGTCGAGAAGAATGTTGATTTCGCGTCGCCATCCCTGTTCGCCGCCATCGCCTCCGGAACCACGATCGACCAAGCCGAGATTGTGTTCCGTGAGGCCGGCACGATCCATGGCCCTTTCTATACGGTCACCCTTAAGTCCCCACTGATCACCCGGGTCGCGCATCGGGTGGCGGGAGACGGCCCCGAGCGGGCAGTCGAAGGAATCTCAATGGCTTTCAAGGCCCTCCAATGGGCCTACCAGCGCGTCGATACCGAGGGCAGGATCGTCTTTGAATCGACCGTCGGTTGGGACCAAGCCGCGCAGAAGCTCATTGAAGGAACCTTGCCCGGCATCCGCACGACCGCCCCGAGCATCAGGGCCGACGGCTTCCTCCGCGTGCTGGCCAGCGGAGTGCACATTCCGATCGTCGCTCTTCTCGCCAATGACTCGCCGGATGCCGCCTTCGATCAACTGGGTCCGTCCACCACGGCCGTGGGAGGGACAGTCGTGGTCTCGGGCGACCAGATCATTTATACGCCGCCTTCGCCCGACCCGGGCGGAGACGACGGGTTCTCGTACGGCATCCGGAACAAAGCCGGGGGGATCAACCAAACCACCGTGATCCTCGGCGTGAAAATCCCGGGGCCCACCCCGAATTTTTCCGTGACCGTGTCAGACCACAAGGTGGGCTTGAATCTTTCCGCGAGTCCCGGACTCCGCATCCAACTCCAGTGGGCTGACCAGATTGGCGGGCCCTGGACTGACTTGGGGGCGCCCATCACGGCCGATGCCGCGGGGCATCTCGCCTGGGCGGACGCATTGCTGGATGGCACCCGTTATTATCGGGCGGTCATTGCGCCCTGACCCGGCCGGCGCATGTGCGCATCTGGGCATCGTGGGAGGCCGG
>JANYCC010000436.1 GCA_025360495.1 Verrucomicrobiota bacterium
GAGGCTCTCGGGATTGAGCGGGGCGTCAAAGGTGAATTCCAAGGCATCGACCCGGTTGGTGGCCGGGGAGGACGGGCTGAGGCTCAGGACCCGGGGCCCGGCGTGATCGATGACGAAGCGGTTGGTGGAAGGCAGGCCGCCGACGAAGGGGTTGCCGGCCAGGTCAAGGATGTCGGGACCCACGATCGCGGTATAAGTCCCGTCGGTGGACAGCGTCGGCAGGTCGATATAATAACTGCGGCTGTCGCCCGTCGAAGTGATGACGGCCGCCGTGGTGGGGATGGCTCCGGCGGGGCCGCTCAGCGCGAGATCGGCGGCGGTGAAGGTGGCGGGTTGGATGGGTTGGCTGAAGCGGACGGTGAGGCGGGCGACGTTGGTGCCGACGGTTCCGGAGGGCAGCATCCGGCTGACGAAGAGGCCGGATTGGCCGCAGCGACCGCGCAGGCCGGATTGGAAGATTCCGAGGATTTCCTCCGCGCGCAGGGGTCGGGCATGGACGCCCGGTTCATCCACGAGGCCGGTGAAGCTGTTGGCGACGGTGGGTTCGCCACCGATCCAGAGACCCGGATAGGGAATATATCCGGGCTCGGTGGGGGCGATCCCGACGAATTGGCCGTCGATGAAGAGGCTCACGTTCTGCCCATCGCAGACCGCGGCCACATGATACCAGCGGCCGGTGACGACATCGGTCCCGGAGCGGAGGGTGGCGGTGCATCCACCCGGCGGACGATATTCCACGCCCCATTGGCCGTCCTGGACCACGAGGCCCCAGTCGCGGCAGCCGTTGGCCGCGCCGAAGGCCGTGTGGCGGCCGGCAGGTGTGGTGGCGGCATTGAGCCAGGCGTCGAGGGTCCACAGCGGGCCGGGAGTCCAGCCCGAGAGATCCACGTGAGAGCCGGAAGTGTCGAAGGAGAACGCCTGGCCCACCTTGCCGGGGGCAAACTTCACCGCACCCTGAAGCGTCCCCGGGTGATTCCCCGTGGCATCGTCGGCCGTGCCTTCACCGGGCCACCAACCCGAAAAGCTGTCCACCAGACAGGCGTCGTCGGTGATCCGCAGCGTGACGCCAGATTGTGAATAATCGGTGGACCAGTTGAGACCCACGGGCAGGGGCGGCAGCGTGGTGTCAGAGAACAGGTTGTTTCGCGGATTGGCGGAGAGGATGGGGAAGGTCTGACCGTTGGCCGGGATGAAACCGGGCGCGAAAGTCACGGCCAATTGCCCGTCCAAGGCCAGCGATCCGTTGTCCACCAAAGCGGACCCGGGAAGCGTGAGTTGGAGGCTGGATGCCGGGACCAACGCCATGGCGGTGACGGCGCGCAATTGGCCGGCGGTGACGGTGATCCGGCCCGGGCTCGTCACATTCACATTGCCGAACACCGCCTCGGCATCGCTGGTGGATTTCACCAATTCCCCGAGGTTTTCGAAGGTTCCGCGCCCGCCGCCACAGCAATAATCCTCGATCAGGCCCGACCCCGTGATTTCCCAGCGTCCTTGGTTGATGACGCGTGAGCTGGAGAAGGCATAGAACCCGCCCTCCATCCAGTTCACCTGGCCGCGATTGGTGAGGATGGCGGGATGGGCATCATCCCCCGAGGTGAGGGACTTATTCGCACCGGTGGCGATTTCCAAACGACCGCCCGATTCGATCGTGGGCTGGCCAAGAATGCGGCCGGAGTTCCAGCGCACGGGCGCGGAACCGGCGAAGCGTCCGTCGCCATAAATGTTGCCGCCGTCAAATTCCAGCACCCCATTGACCCGGATCAGGCCGGTGAACGTGTGCGAGCCCGCGGGCAACCTCACCGCGTTGGCGCCATTGACCTGGGAACCGGCCAGCCAGGTGCTCGAGACCCGGATGTCAACGGGTCCGGTGCCGGCGGTGATCGTGCCGGCCTGGACCAGGCTGACGTTGCCGATGGAAGTGGCGTCGGTCCCGGCCGTCTTGATCAAGGTCCCCCGATTCTCGAACGTTCCGCCTCCGCCCCCGCAGCAGTACTCCAGCGCAATGCCGTCCGCCGCCAGTTCCCAACGGTCGAGGTTGACGACCCGGGAATTCGAGAAGAGATAGAGCGGCGCCCCGTTCAGCCAGGTGACGGTGCCCCGGTTGGTGATGGCCGCGGGGTGGGCGTCGTCCCCGGAAGAAACCTGTTTGGTGGCGTCGCCCGCGATGACGAGCCGCGCACCGGGTTCGATCGTCAGGTCACCGTACAGTCGGCCGGAGCTCCACAGGACCGGATCCGCACCGGCCAGTCGGAATTTGCCGGCCAGGTTGACGCCCGCAAATTCGATGTGCTCGCCCAGATGGATCAGGCCGTCGAATGTGGCGGTCGAGGTCGGCAGCAGGAGATTGCCCGGGCCTTCCAACCGGCTGCCATCGGCCCAGTGCGTTTCGCTGCTGAAGCTCAGGGATCCGAGTTCGACCCGGACGATCCCGGAATTTTCCAACAGGATGTTTCCCATCGTGGCGGTGCCGGTGCCGAGGGTCTTCACCAAGGTCCCGGGGTTGTCGAACGTCCCCCGGCCGCCCCCGCAGCAGTAACCCAAGGGGGAGCCGTCGCCCCCGATTTCCCAACGGCCGACGTTGAGGATCGGGGAACTGGAGAACGCATAGAGTGGCCCGCCCGCCTGCCAGGAGACGGTGCCCAGGTTGGTGAGGGCGGCGGGATGGGCGTCATCACCCGACGAGAGGAGCTTGCTGGCGTCGCTAAAGATGACGAGGCGCGCGTTGGGTTCGACGGTGACCTGCCCGAAGATGCGACCGTTGCTCCAAGCCAGCGGGTTCGGGCCCGTGACCTGGAGCGAGCCCAGGATGTTGGCACCGGAAAACTCCACATTCCCTTCGAAATGGACCAGTCCACCGAAGGTCGCGTTTCCCGAGGGTAGTCCGATCTGGCCCGCCCCGGTCAGATGGGTGCCGTCCTTCCAACGGGAATCCCGGGTGATCGAAAGGGTTCCCACTTCGGCGGAGACGGTTCCGGTGTTGTCCAAGACGATGTTGCCGATGGTGGAAGTGCCGGTGCCGGCGTTCTTGATCAGCGTCCCCTGGTTGTCGAAGGTCCCGCTGCCTCCACCACAACAGTAGTCCAAGGCCGCGCCATCATTGGAGATCTCGTACCGGCTGAGATTGACGATCCGGGAACTGGAAAAGGCGAGAATCCCGGCCGCCGCCCCATCCGGTCCGCTGGTGATGGTGCCGCGGTTGGTGATGCTGGCGGGGTTCCCGTCGTCGCCGGAGGACAGAAGCTTGCTGCCGGACGTGAGCAACAGGAGGTGCCCGTCCGGATCGACGGTGGGTTGTCCGTAAAGCCGCCCGTTCACCCAGACCAAGGGGCTCGATCCGGTGAAATGTCCGGTTCCCGTGATGTTGGCCCCCGCGATTTCCACCCGGCCGTCGAGGGTGATCAGGCCGTCAAATGCCGCATTGCCACTGGGCAGTCCGAAGGTCCCGGGTCCCACGAAATGGGTGCCGTCCGACCAATGCGAACTCGTCGGGAAATCGATCCGGCCCGTCGATGCGGTGACGGTTCCGGAGTTGTCGAAAAAGACATTGCCCACGGCCGACGTCCCCGTCCCGGCCGTCTTGATGACCAGTCCCGTGTTGACGAAGGTGCCCAGCCCGCCTCCGCAGCAATAGAAAAGCGACGGGCCATCGCCGGCCAATTCCCACCGGCCGAAATTCACGATCCGGGCGCTGGAATAAATCGCGACCGAGCTGGCGCCTCCGCCGGTTCCCCAAGTGATGATCCCGCGGTTGGTCAGGATGGCGGGATGGGAATCGTCATTGGACGACAGGCTTTTCGAGCCCGCGGTGGTGAGGATCATCTTTCCCGCGGCATGGATGTTGACCCCGTTCCAGATTCTCCCGGACGTCCAGTCGATCTCGCCGTCGACATCCCAGGTTCCGACGAGATTCCCATCGAGTTGGACGATTGCGCCCGACTCCACCAGCGCGCCCGACGTCGGGTTGAGCGTGTGCCCTCCGAATGCCAGCGTCGCCCCGGCCCCGATCCGCAGGGACGCGACGGTCGGATCCACGTTGAGGACGACGGAGGCGCCGCCGGGCAGGCCGACGTCATCGCTGGTCGTGGGCACGCGCACTGGCGACCAATTACCCGGATTGTTCCAGGCGGAATTGACGGCGCCGGTCCAGGTGATGGTCGGGATTTCCGGGGGAGACGCCGCCAACCGGAGGGCGGATGCGGCGAGCGTCAACAGTGCGGAAACGAATCTCCAAAGCCGGACGGTTGGAGACGGGAAAATGCCGACGGGTGAAAAGCGATTCATGGATTGAAAACCCCCGGGAACTCTTGGACTGAATCCACCCGGCCGGAAAGCCCTTTGACGCGAACTGGAGAACCAGTGTGTGGATGGAGTCGGAACGGAAGGGGCTCACGCGAAGGCGCGAAGGTGTGTCCCTGCCGTAACAATCCGGGCAGTTCACGCAAAGAACGCCAAGTACGCCAAGATCAGAAGCATCTCACGCTCGAAAAACATTCACCAAACAGTGAGTGGTGATCCGCTCCTTGGATCAGCACCCCGGCCTCGTTCTTTGCGGTCTGGGCGATCTTTGCGTGAAATTCTTTCCGCATGGAGACCGCCAAGGCGCGAGAGAAGCTGATGACTGGGTCTGACGACTCACTCAACGCGGGCGCGTAGCACCTCAAAGTCCCCGGTGCCGCCCGGGACCACGATATCCCCGGACGATCCCGTCAACGGCACCTTGCCCCGCAGGATCCACGTCGCCGGGGACTCGTAGCGGTCGGAGGCCTCGATGACATAAGTGAGTCCGGGGGTTCCGTACACCTTGAGTTGGTGGGTCAACCCTGCGGTGAACACGGCCTCCAGATAAGGCTGGCCACCGATGATCACGACCCGGCCGTTGCCGGTGCTCAAGCTGGACACCGTCGTCCCGTCGGGCCGGCGCCCCACCAATTGGGAAACACCGAGTGACTGGGCGGTCGAATCCGGACCCGGGATGGCCCGGAAGCGGAGGTCGGCGAGGATGCGATCGCCCCCGAGGAAGGCGCCGGGCAGGCTGGTGAACTCGACCAGATAGTGGCCGCCGGGCGATGGTCGGAGCGTGGCCGTGGAAAGTTCGGCCGCGATCGGGACCAAGGTGAGTTGATCGATTTGAGGACTCGTGTAACCCGTCCCTGCGGGTGGGGTCAGTTGGGGAACGGGCAGGTCGAGTTGAAAACTCACCGCGGCCAGGTCGATGGGTGCATTGAGCCGGACCCCGACCCCGGCGGTGAGACCGCGGGCCAGGTTGGTGCGACCCAGGGTGACGGCGAAGTCGCCCTCGGTGTCGCGGACGGCGACCCGGAACGTCCTTTGGGCCGTCATCACGGGATCGCCGTCGTCGCGGACTTCCAGCGTAAGGAGGTTGGTTTTCCCGCCTTGGAGACGGCTGGGGCGCCACTGGAACACGCCGGTCACCGGATTGACGGTCGCACCGACCGGGCCCCCCGGCAGCAGGCGGAACGACAGCTTTTGCGCGGGCAGATCGCCGTCCGAGGCCACCGCGCTGAACGTCAGGAGTTGTTCCTCGGCGATGATCGCATCGGGAACCTCCGCGAGTTGCGGCGCGGTGTTCACTTCGCGGACGATCACGGTGACCAGGGCGGAATCGCTGAGGCTGGGCGAGCCATTGTCCTGCACTTTCACGGTGAACTTGTTGGTGGCGGGTCCGTTTCCTTCACCGGTCGTCCAGGTGATCCGTCCGTCGGTGGCGTTGATCTGGAGTCCGGGGGGCGCGTCGTTGCCCAGGCTCCACGCCAGGGTCTGGGGAGGCGCCTCGGCGTCGGTGGCCTGCAGCACAAGATCCAGGGTGGCGCCCTCGTCGAGGGTCGTGATACCGGGGACTTGGAGGTGCGGCGCGGTGTTCACGCGCGTGACCGAGGTGATGGCGTCGGGTGTGGCGGGTGCCGCCTCACGGTTGCCGGCCTGGTCGAAGGCCACGCTATAAAAGGCGTAGGTGGCCCCGGTGCTGCCTTTATATAATCCTCCGCGCGCCGTGGTGTTCTGGATCCACGGGACAAAGGCGCCGTTGTTTTCCGAGACAAAGATGTCGAAACCCGCCAGGCCGCTGCCCCCGGGTTCGTCGCCGCCGTCCCACAGCACCGGGATGGTGGTGAAACTATTGGCCGGCAACGCGATCACCCCGCTGGTCGGGGCCTTCAGGTCGGCGGTCGGACGCTCGGCATAAGACAGCGTATAACTCCCCGTGCTGGCATAATCGAGAAGGTGGATGCGCCACTCATTGCGCGGGCGCTGGCTGCCGCCGATGAAGGTGCGGTCGGTGACCCAGACATTGGTGGTGAGCCCGATGACCGTGCCGTCGCTCCGTTCCACCCGGGTCAGTTCCAACGCGCCGTTGGACGGTTCGGGCACCAGCAGGTAACCCCAGCCGTCGGGCATGTCGGCCGACAACTGCACCTGCAGGTGGGTCGGCGACGGGGTTCCATCCTGCCGGGCTGTGAGCACCGACGTGACGAGGTTGGTGCTGCCGTCGCTGAGATAAAGGTTGTCGGGCAGTTCGTCATTGCCGAGACGGTCGTTGACGAGGAAGTCGGGCCTGCCGTCCTCGAACCGGCCGCCGGCCTGCACCAGATGGATCATCCGGTGGATGGTCACATCGTCGATGAGGGAGAGGTTGGTTTTCCCGAGGTTGTCGATGTGTTCGAAGGTGGCCTTGTAGTCCACGAACAGGCCCTGGAGTGTGGAGGTCAGGAGCCAGCGGCCGATGGCGTGGTCACCCGGATTGATGAGGCCGAAATTGACGGTCAGCGACGGATCGACCTCCTGGCCGGCAACCTGCGTGCCGATGATCTTGAACCCGATGGCGAGGCCTTTTTCATTGTCCACGATCTGGGGTTGGCTGGAGAGGATCCGGACATTCTTCGCCTCGCCCTTGCCGAAGTTGGACACCATGACCGCGAGGCTATAGGGGATGGCGGGTTCGACGATGTCCAGGGTGAAGGGGTCATCGCTGAACACGTCGCGCTCATGGAAGTATTGGACCACGAGGATCGGGTCGGGTCGCACGGTGATCGGGACGGGCATGAGCGGGATGGCGACCTTCTTGCCATGGATGCTGTAGCTGAGGAAGCCGCCGATGCCGTAGACCACGTCATGGTCGGGCGCGGCTTCGCGGGTGGGCACCAGGATGAAGGACACCTTGCCGGAACTGCCGGCCGCGATCACGCCCGTGCCATCGACGGCGCTGAGGTTGGTGAGCACCGGCGGGCGGACGCCGAAACGTTCGGTGACCGCGTGACCGTCGGCGTCATAGGCCTCGACGGTGAGGTTCACCTCCTCGAGGTCGTTGACGGGGTCCTTGTTGATCAGTTCGAGGGTGGCGTTGAAGGCGTTGCGGGTGAGGATCAGGTCCTGGTCCAACCGCACCTTGACCTGGGCGCACACGCCGTTTTCGCCCTGGGGCCGGGCGGTCCCGGCGGGTGCCGCGTGGCGGGTCGCGACGGTGGGGTTCGCGTTCGCGGCCGCGGTGCCGGGGGCGGGGATGCCGTAACGTTGGGCGATGGTCCGTAGGGCGCTGGCAAACGGATCACGGGCCGAAACGAAGTTGGAGTTGGTGTTGGCGGAGGCGGGGGCGACGGGGCGGGAGGCGTCCTGGCCGGCCAGGGCCTGGCGGATGATCTCGCGGCGGGCAAACTCGGGGTGGCTCTCGAAGAACTTCACGAACAATACCTCGGCGAAGTCCTCGACCTGGTTCTGCACGTCGAGGGCGAGGGCATCGGAGGCGTCGGAGGCCAGGCCCTGGCAGTCCTTGGGGAGAAGTTCCCGGGTGATCTTCGGGTTGAACTTCTGCTTGTTATGGGCGAATTCGGCCCCGGCTTCCACGGTGATCGCGGTGCGGCAGTACGTCAGGGTGTGTTTGCCCACATTGCAGCCGGTGTACGAGAGTTCCAGTCCGCCCTTGATGGCGGCGATGATCTTGGCCTTCTCCTCCACCGCGAACGCGCCGGTGGTGACCTTGACGCCGCCGCCCAGTTCGCAGGAAGCGGTCAGGCCGCCGCCGGCTGTGATGGTCAGGCAATATTTCGGGTCCGTGAAATGACAGCCCGTCTGCCCTTGGACACTCCCCTTGAGCTCGATCTTCGGCGTGAGGAAACAGCCCCCGGTGACGGTCACCTCAAAGGTCGAGCCCCCGGATTCGAACTTGGGGATGGGGAGATCGCCGCCGACCAGGGGAATCCGGATGCTCACCGCCGCGGATGCATCGGCCGTGGAGTCGAG
>JANYCC010000442.1 GCA_025360495.1 Verrucomicrobiota bacterium
CGTGAGAACCCGCGCACCGCATCCCCGGCCGATCGTGGTCACGGGCCTCGGCGTGATCGGACCCGGCCCGGTCGGCGACTTCACGATCCCGCCGCCCCTGCCTCCGGCGACGGTGTCGGCACACCGATGCGAGATGCCGGAGGACGTTGCCCTCCTGACGCCGAACCAGCGCCGACGCCTGTGCCGCCTCGTGCAATTGGCCCTCATCGCCGCGCGGCGCAGCCATGTTTCCGAACCGGGACAACGGGTCGCGGTCGCGGTGGGAACGGGACTGGGTTGCCTCGAGGAGGGCGCGGTTTTCATCGAGGGCCTGTTGGGCGAGGCGGACCGGGCACCGATGCCGGCCCGGTTCTCCGGTTCGGTCCACAATGCCGCGGCGTCCCAGATCGCCATCGACCTCGGGGCCCGCGCCCTGAATTCCGCACCCACCGCCGGCGAAATTTCCTTTGAGTGCGCGCTCTGGCAGGGCGTGCACCAAATCGGGATCGACGAGGCGGATGCCGCGCTGGTCGGGGCGGTGGATGAACTGTCCAAATACCCGCTTTCGATCGGCCGGCGCTGGGGTTTTTGGCAGGGCAAATCCCATCCCGGAGAAGGCGCCATGGTCGCCCGGATCACCCATGACGGGAACGCCGCGGCACCGCTGGCCCGCATCGGTGCCGTGCGTCTCGGTCGGTGGCGCCATCCGTTGGATGCGGGTCGGGAAGCCGATTGGATCGCGGCGGCGGTCGACCTGGGAACGGTGGACGTGGTGTTGAGCGGCGCCCAAGGATGGCCGGCGATGGATCCGCTCTATGAAGCGATCGTGGCGGCGCTGTCGGAACGGGCCGGTCGCGTGTTGGAACATCAGGCCTATAAACAAACCTGCGGCGAATACGCTGCGGCCTCGGGTTTCGGATTCTCGGTGGCGGTGGACCTCGTGCGCCGGGGTGCCCGCGGCGTGCTGCTGCTCACGCTTGCGCCGCGGGGGGCGAAGGCCATCTGCCTGATCCAGCCATGGCACGGTACCAATTCCTGATGCTGGTCGCCGCCGTGCTCGCCGCGGTGGCGTGGAGGTGGGGCAATCCGTTCCTGGTCGCCGCGGACCTCCTGGCCTTGGTGACCGTGATCGGTTTCGGCGTGGCCCTTCCCGGCTGGCGTCTGTTCGGCCCGTTCCTCTGCACCGGCCCGGCATCGCGGCGCTGCGTCGCGCTGACCTTTGACGACGGTCCGGATGCGGCGTCGACCCCGGCCCTGCTGGAGGTGCTTCGGGAATCGGGGGTCGAGGCGGCTTTTTTTTGCGTCGGCGAACGGGTGGCAGCCCATCCGGAACTGGCCCGGCAAATCGTCGGCGCGGGGCACCTGTTGGAGAACCATTCTTATACCCACAGCCATACCACCAATCTGTTTTCCGTGCCCCGGTTGCAGGCGGACCTGACACGGACGCAAAAGGTGATCGAACAGGTCACCGGAACCGTCCCGAGCCGGTTCCGTCCGCCCATGGGACTCTCGAACCCGCGGGTGTTCCGGGTCGCGCGCACGCTCGGCTTGACGGTGGTGGGTTGGAGCGCGCGGGGATTCGACACCCGGGTGACGGAACCGGAGCGGGTCGTGTCGCGAATCGTTCGTCGGTTGGGGCCGGGTGCGATCATCCTGTTGCACGACGGCGGGATTCCGGCGGAGCGCCTGGTGGTGACCGTGAAAATGCTTTTGGACAGGCTGCGGACCCTTGGGTATGAAGTAGTGCGGTTGGATCGGATGCTGACCGGGAACGATTGCCGGTGAGCCCTGGCTGTGTCCCTGCAGAAGGAATTTGGAATTTCACGCAAAGAACGCCACGACCGCAAAGAACCCATTGTGAATGGCATTTTCCATCACCGGCGTCAGCCCCGTTCCATTCCGGCTTCGGTCGTCCCACGCGAACCGTTGCGATGGCTCGGCCTGCTGCTGGTGCTGACGGTCGGGGCGGGGGAACCGGTACCCCCGACGAGCGCACCGACCCCGACGCCCGCGCCGCAAGGCCAGGCGGTCGCCGACCCGGCGGCGATCCTCCAGGATTTGCAGCGCAAGATGGCGTCCCTCGGGTCGGTGTGCCTGGATTTCACGCAGGAACGGAACCTGAAACTGTTCACCGAACCGTTGCGGAGTGACGGCGTCATGCTGATCGAAAGGCCCGACCTGATCCGTTGGGAAACCACGTCGCCCTATCAGTCCATCCTCTTGGGGAACCACCAATCGGTCGCGCAATTCGAACGCACGGACGGCGAGTGGAAGAAATTGAAACTGGGATTCCCACAGATCCTGCGGCGGGTCATGGAACAGATGGTGCAGATGCACCAAGGCAAGCTCGATGCCTTGACCGCCGATTATGCCATTTCCGTGACGACCGGCACCGTCGCGGTCCTGACGCTGGTGCCCAAGGACAAGACGATCCGCTCGATGCTCTCCTCGCTCGAGGTGAAGATGGAACCGGATTTTTCGGCGACGCGCGAGGTGGTGATGAACGAACCCAACGGTGACCTGACCCGGATTCTGTTCCGGCGGGAACGGCGCGACGTGAAATTCCCGGCCGGGACATTCGACCAGTCCAAACCCCTCGATATCGCCGCGATCAAAGCGGCCTTGGACCATGCACCGTAGCCGGCGACGTGAGGAGGCGGAACCTCAGAGGGCGAAACCTCAGAGGGCGGAACCTCAGAAGGCGGCCTTCGACTGGGTCTGGCATTTTCGGTCCGCCTCGTCACCTCGGCGGCTACGTTTCCTCCTGCTGCTGACGATGATCGGGACGGCCGGGTGCGCGACCCCGAGGTCACAGGGCCCGACGGGTCCCCGTACGACCGGCCCGTTTCCCCCGGCCGCCCTGGTGACCCAGCGCGCCGTGCTGACCGCCCGTGGACGCCAATTCACGCTCAACGGATACCTCGCGCTGAGCGGGACCGGGGCGCAACGGTTGATCCTCACCGAGAACTTCGGATCCGTGCTGGCAGATGTGCTGGTGACATCGGACGGCACCGTCCAGGTGATCCGTTCCAGCGCGTTGTTCCGACCGGATTGGATCCGGCGCTACGTGGCCGCGGACCTGCAATGCCTGGCGAATGATCCGCCTGATCCGGCGTGCCCGGTGAAGACGCTGAGCTCCACCCGTCATCGGATCGAACGGCACTTATATAATTTGGAGGTGCAAACCGTGGAAACCCGACCCGGTCCCCAGCCGGCCGCGTTGTTCGAAGTGCCCCGGACCGGTAAGGCCGCCCCGTGACCCTGCGGGAATCGATCGCCGGGGCCTGCCTCGCGGGCCCGAAATCCCCCTCGGAAGTGATGGCATCCGGCACGGGCACCTGGGAATTCCGGTTCGGGGCCGATGACCCGGTGTTCGTCGGACATTTTCCCGGTCGCCCTTTGCTACCCGGGATCCATCAGCTCGAGATGGCCCGGGCGGGTGTCGAATGGGCCGTGGGGAGTGCGCTGGGAATCCGTGGGGTCCTCAAATCCAAATTCCAACGCCCGATCCGGCCGGGGGAAATCGTGCGGGTGGAATTGAAATGGTCGGAATCCGACGGCACGATCCGGGTCCGCGCCGGTTTTTCAGTCGGGGGCGAACGTGCGGGCGAGACGGGCATGACCTTGTGGCGATGCGAATGAAAAAATGGCTGGGACGCATCCTGCTCGGGGCCGGGGTGGTGGGCGTGGCGGGGTGGGTTGCAGGCATCCTGTTGTTGCGCCATTGGACGGCCCGGACGCCGCCGATGCCGGCGGACACGGCGATCCTGAACCTCACGACCCGGACCAATGACGGCCGGGTCTGGCTGGGCCGATCCTGGGTGGGGCAACGCGAGGGGTTGCCGGTGGTCTTCCTGAAGGGATCGGGTTTTGAGCGGGGTTACGCGCACGGCCGGCTGATGCAGGCGCAGATGCACACGCTGGAGGACGAATTCCTGGAGATGATCCACGGTTATGTGCCGCAACGGTGGCGGGTGGATCTCCTCAAATCCTATATCATCTATCGCAACCGGCACCTGACCGAATTCGTGCCGCTGGAATACCGGCAGGAAATCCTCGGAACCACCCTGGGCTGCCCGGATCCGCACCCGGAAGAGGGACCTTATTACAACCGGTTGTTCAATTATCACGCCGCCCATGACGTATCCTATCTGCTGATCGACAACCCGCTGGTTGCGAAGGCTGGTTGCACCTCATTCGGGGCCTGGGGAAACGCCTCGGAGCACGGCCACCTGATCACCGGACGCAATTTCGATTGGGAGGCGGCCGAGGTCTTCAGCCG
>JANYCC010000044.1 GCA_025360495.1 Verrucomicrobiota bacterium
TTGGAAGAAGTGGCGGACGACCGATTGGCGGATGACTCCGACCTGAGTCCCTTGCGGTTGTTCCAGAAGCTGCGGGTATGGCCGGCGTTCCGGGCGGAATTCGCGGCGCGGGCGGCGGGGCATCTGGCGCCGGAGGGGTTGTTGGGACCGAAGACGGCGGGAGAACGGTTCCGATTGCTGGCGGAGACCCTGGGTCCCGCCTTGCCGGCCGAGGGGGCGCGGTGGGGGGATTACCGACATTCCGTGCATCCCTATAAAGAAGGTCCGTATGAGCGTTATACGGTGGACGGGCATTGGCGGCCCGAGGTGCAACGACTGCTGAAGGATTATTTCCCGAGGCGCACGGAGGTCTTCATCCGCCAGTTGCGCTCCGCGGGTCTGTATCCGGAGTGAGACGCCCCGAGCGGACGGTGCGAATTCACGACGTGCGCATTGCGGAGGTTCGGAGTCCCGGGCTTCAGCCGGTTGGACGTTCGCGTATAAGACGACGGTGCGAATTCACGACGTGTGCATTGCGGGGGCGCGTTCGTCCGAAGCCGGGGCTCCGTACCCGTGCCCGTGGGGCGGGGGCGCATCTTGGCATCGTGGGAAGCCGGGACATTGGAGGAGCGGGACGGGTAGGAAAACCCGCCCTCCCAGGGCGGTCGCGACAGCTCCGGGGGGGGCGGGTTTTCCTACCCGCCTTCCCACGATGGCAGGATGTGCCCGTGAGGCGAGGGGTGCGGCATTTTGCTTTGACCGGGCGCAATAAAAGGTGTGGTTTTGGTGTCCCAATCATGAAGCCCGCACTTCGAACCCGGCTCGCGATCGTTGCGGTCCTGCTCCTCGGGGCAGTCTCGGCTCAGGCCCAGATTCTCGATCATCTCCGTGCCCTGTCTTTCGGACGGTATCCGGTCGGTGATCCCGCAATCACCCTCACCAACGGCGTGGGGGGAGAGATCGAGGGGCCCAAGGACATCGCGGTGGCCGACCTCGATGGCGATGGAAAACCGGATTTCGCGGCCAGCAACAAGGATGGAAGTGTCACGGTCTATTTTGGAAGAGGCGATGGCAACTTTGATCCGCCCCTGCATCTCCGGACCTGGGCGGAGGTTCCGGCGGACCTGCACGGCACTTTCGTGACCAATTATGTCACCAACTCATGCATCTACGTGTTGACCAACTCGTGGGACGATCATGGGGTTCTCAACACAAACTGGACCACGGTCTGTGTCCCCGGCCCGACCAACGTCACCGCGAATGTCGTCTCATTGTCCGAAGGTCCGGCCGGCCTGCGGGGCCTGGCGCTGGGGGATTTCACGGGCGATGGGCTGCGGGACATCGCCGTGGCATCGCCGGGCGAAAGCCGGATCTACCTCTTCGTAAACCACGGCGGACGGGGGTTCGATCCGGCCATCACGATTCCCGCTTGGATCGGGGTCCGGGACCTGGCGGCGGGTGACTTCGACGGGGATGGACGGGTGGATTTCGTGGCCGCCGGGACCACCAATGGACTGGCCCAATATCGGTCGTTGGGCGGGGGCGCATTCGAAGTGGTCACCCAGCTGCCGTTTCTGGGGGTGCCGGCCTTGACCGCTGATTTTCCGCAGCCGGCGTTTTACCTGAAGACGTTTCGTCCGCCGGCAGCCACCCGGGACGAGTTGCTGATGGGTCGGGCCCAAGGAGGCGAAGTCCGCGTTCTGGCCGCCAACGCCGCCGGCTTGCTGGAGGTCCAAAACGTCCTGTCCAATGTGACCGCGCACGCCCTGGATGTCGGTCCATTGCTGCACCCGATCCTGGGGGGGATTCCGGACCTGGTCAGCGTCAACCACGGGGATGATCTCCTCGAGATCCGGGCCGGCATTGACGGGGCAGGGCGGTTCGCGACCAATGCCGCCCTCAGCATCAACATTCCCGGTCGGGCGCACGGGGTCGCGGTCGCGGACCTGGATGGCGACGGCTGGAACGATCTGGTCATCGTCCTCCAAGGGTTCGACAAGGTGCGGGTGGCGAGGAACAACCAGGGAACCTTCGAGACCCTGAGCGAACTGCCGGTCGGCGCCGGCCCGCGTGAACTGGCGGTCGGTGATTTCAACGGAGATGGCCGCTCCGATGCCGTGGTCCTCAATCGCTTTTCACAGGATGCCAGCGTGTTGCTCGCCCACCCGTCGGCCTTCGGCTTCGGCAGCCTGGACCAGATCTATCCCTCGGATGGGGAAGTGGTGTCCCTCCAAGTGTATGACTTCAACGGCGACGGGCACGACGACGTGGTTCAGTTGCACCGGGCGGCCGGCGAACTGAGTGTGCGGTTGGCCCGCGCCGACGGATCCCTGTCCGAACCGGTTTTTTACGGACTGGGCACGAAACCGAGCGATGCCCGTTCCGTGGATTTGAACCATGACCACGTCCTGGACATCCTCGCTGTCGATCTCCAAGGGTTTGTCACCGCACGCCTGGGAAAGGGTGACGGCACTTTCGGGCCGGAAATCCGCACCTCGCTCCAGGAATACGCGGATGGCAGTTGGGGGGGCGGAAAGCTGTTCTCACTCACGACGGGGGATTTCGATGGGGACGGGAATGTCGACCTTGCGGCGGGTTACCTGGATTGCCGGATCGGATTGTTCAAAGGCAATGGCGACGGGACCTTTGTCCACACCCACACCCATTTTCTGGGCTATGAGACGCATGGATTGGCGACGGGCGATTTCGACGGGGACGGCGACATCGATCTGGTGGCGACGCCGTGGGATGGCAGCCTGATCGTGGTCAACAACCCCGGGAATCTGCTCACCGGGACCAATCTGGATCGGAGCTTCGTGACCAGCCCCCTTCCCAACTCCGGCGCCTGGACCGTGGTGGTGACGGATTACAATCACGATGGCGACCTGGATCTCCTGGTGGACGGGAGCAACGGGTACACCCTGTACCTCGGGGGTCCCGGCCTGACGTTCACCCCGGCCTCCAGCCTCATCAGCAAAGACCAGATCACGCCGACGGTGAGTCCGGTGACGGGCGACTTCAACCAGGACGGGCTTCAGGATATCATCGCGGCCTGCGTGGGACATAATTGTGTGAGCGTTTCCCTGGGAAAGCCGGGTGGCGGATTCCGGGAGCCGTTCCTGATCCCGGTGCCGTCCAGTCGGCTCCTGGCCACGGGGGACCTTGATGGGGATGGATTGCCGGATCTCATCGGCACCGGCGAGGTGATGTGGACCGCCCTGAGCAGCAGGGCGCCGGGCCCGGGATTGCCTCCCCGGCCGGTGGTGATCCGGGCGACCCCGGCCCGGCCCTTCATCAACGAGGTGCTCGCGTCGAACAATTCCCTGCCCTTGGACGCCGATGCCGGGCGCACGAGTGACTTCGTGGAGATTTTCAACGGCGGTGCAACCCCCCTCGCCTTGGTGGGGTGGAAACTCCATCTCGAGCGCGCCAACAGCGAAGGAGACCACATCACCAATGAATTCCGCTTTCCCACCAACGCGATCATCGATGCCAACGGTCACTTGGTGCTGGTCTGCACGGAACGGGTGCGGACGCCCTTTCACACCGGGTTTGTCCTGCCCGCCGAGGGGGCTTCCCTGGGTCTCATCGGACCCGACGGATCGGAAGCGGACCGGGTGAATTACCCGGCGCAACAGTCCGATCGGTCGTACGCGCGTTTCCAGGACGGTGTGAACGGATTTGTGGTGACCCAGACGCCGACGCCGGGCCGGGCCAACACGGACAACGGATTGGTGGCGCCCCAGGTTTCACTCGAGGGTGTCGACCTGGCCCGATTGGCGCCGGACAAGCCGATCCGCTTTTTCGCGCGGGCCAAGGATGACGTGGGGATTGTCAACCTCAGCATCCTCTGGCGGCGATTGGACATTCCTGACCCGGTGACCAAGCGCGTGATCCTCTATGATGACGGGCTTCACGGCGACGGGGATTCGCAGGATGGTGCTTTCTCGGGTTTGCTGGCCCGCGGCGTGCCCGAAGGCGCGGAGATCCAATTCTACCTGGAGTGCACCGATCTCAGCGGGCAGACGGACACGTCACCATCGAATCCGCGTTTCGTGACCCCGGGCCAGACCCCGCTGATCCACACCATGGCGGTGGGGGTGGCGCGGCCGAGCCTGGAGATTTCCGAGATTGTCGCCCACAACGTGGACGGTTTGCGGGACGAATTCAGCAACAAGCCCGACTGGGTGGAGATCCGGAATTGTTCGGCGCAGCCGGTGCCGTTGGCAGGGGTGTCGCTGGGGCCGACGTTCCTGGGAGCCGGCGCCCAGTGGGTGATCACCAACGAGCTGACTCTGAGCGCGGGCGAGCCTCTGGTGATCTTTGCGGATGGCAAACCCGAGTTGGGTCCGCTCCATGCACCGTTCAAGCTGAACCGTGACGGAGACCGGCTCGTTCTCATGGGCAGCACCGCCAATGGGGCCAGGTATCTGATCGACACCGTCGAATTCGGCCCGCAGTCGAAGGATGTCGCCTTCGCCCGTCTCGGCTGCAATGGACCGTGGGTGAGCAATCCGCCGACCCCGCGGGCGGGCAACGTCGCCGGAGCCTGGCGCGCCCAGGTGCAGGAGGACGCCTTCCTCCTCGCGTTTCCGACCCATGCGGGGTTCAGCTACACCGTGGAATTCAAGGACGATCTCGCAGGGCCGGCTTGGACCGCGCTGCCCAAGACACCCGGCCTCGGGTTGGAACAGACCGTGACGGCCCCGTTGGGTGCCAGGCGGTTCTTTCGCGTGCGGGAGGAGTGAGTTGGGAATCGGAGGCCGACCATCGCGGCCATCTTGGCCACGGAGAAAATGTTCTGCACCACGCCGCCGAAACGGACGCCGAGATAGTTGACGGCGGTCAGGAGGAGAATCACGGCGGTCGCGAGTCCCTTCACGCCGAAATCCTTGAACGGTGTGATGTCGCCGATGTAAGCGATGTGGAACGACAAGCCCGCGAGCGGCCCCGGGAGTCCGGGCAAAGGCATTATCTGGGTGCAATACTCTGCGAAGACGTAGGCCAGCGCG
>JANYCC010000065.1 GCA_025360495.1 Verrucomicrobiota bacterium
GTTGAGCCATCCACCACCAGCACCTCCCGATCCAGCCCGGGATAAGACAGGTGGCCGGTCCGCTGATCGGCCGAGTGGGCCGAATCACCCAGTGCGGCCTTCAGCAAGGCCAGGGGCAGACGCGCCTTGCCCTGGACATAGGCACTGTCGGAAGAGGAGATCTCGCCCAGGCCCCGGAGGCCGAGAAGGGCCTGCACCTGGCGGACCACTTCGCGGCCGGCGGTATGGGGCGTGAGCAGCTGCCAGAGGAAGCACCAAAAGCAGCGGCGCAGGGTGAAAATGCGCTCCCGGCTGTTCTCCTGCGCCGGGGTGGGACCCAGGTCGATGTTGGGCAGCGCCGGTGCCGCGAGGGCTTCCAGACCGGCCAGGGTGTGGGCGCCGGCCTTCTGACGGGCCCGGCGCAGACCGTAGGCGGCGAGTTGGGCGCGAAATTGGGGAAGAAAGGGTTGACTCAGCGACACGAGGGCGGTATATATACCGCCCTATGGTGAAAAGTCCACAGCCAATGAAGCATTCGGCGGGGTCGGAGTTGAAGGATGAGGGATTGCGCTACCGGGAACTGGCGCAACAGCTGGGGCAGATGTCCTGGATCAGCGAGGGCTACGTGCAGGACCGTGGCCCCGGGGCGGGAGGGCCCAAGTATCAATGGACCCGGAAGGTGAAGGGAAAGACCGTGTCAGTCGCCCTGAGTCAGGAGCAGTTTGAATGGCTTCGGGGCGCGATTGAGAATTGGAAGCGGACGCAGGAACTGCTGCGGGAAATGCAGATTCTCTCCCGGCGGGTGTTGTTCTCAACCCTTCCGGAACCCAATCGTCGCAAACGTCTCAGCAAGAAAGTTATGGGTCTTATCTAAGTGCCATTCGCCCATGATCCCGTTACTCAACCAAACCAGTGCGGAAGCCCTGCGTTACGGGGTTTCCCTCCTGCTGCAGACCGGCGCCCTGGTCGGGCTTCTCCTGCTCTTGGATCTCGCCGTCGGCCGACGGATCCGCGCCGCGCTGCGTCACGGGTTGTGGATGTTGGTTGTGGCAAAGTTGGTTCTTCCACCCACATTGCTCTTGCCCACGAGCGCCGCCTACTGGCTCGGACACTGGACGCTGGAACCGCACCGGATCCATGCGCCTGCCCCCATCGCACCCAGGGAAACCACCCTCTGGACCGAACCACCATCGCCTCCAGAATCTTACCCCCCCCGGGAACCGATCCCCCCGAGACTCGGAGCCCCCGGCGCATTCTTCGCCTTCTGGATCGCCGGGACCGCAGCCCTCGCTCTCTGGATCGGGATCCGCCAACGCCAGATCCATCAACTCATACGCGACTCACGTCCGGCAGGCACCGATCTGATATCTGCCATGGAGCGCGCCGCCCATGAAGTCGGCCTGTCACGGATTCCAGCGCTTCGCCTCACCTTGCGAAACCACAGCCCGGCAGTGTGCGGCGTGCGCCGTCCCGTGATTCTCCTCCCGCAATCCCTGGCCACCCACGCCTCCACCCCGGTTCTGCGCGGCATTCTGCTCCACGAACTCGTCCACCTGAAGCGCCTCGATCCCTGGTCCAATCTCCTCCAAATCGTCGTGCAGCTGGTCTGGTGGTGGAATCCGTGCGCGTGGCTCGCGAATGCGCGCATCCGCACCCTGCGGGAAGAAGCCGTGGATCAACACGTCCAGCGTCTCCACGGCCCAGACGCGATCGATTCATACCCCTCCACCCTGGTCGAAGTGGCCCGTCACTGCCTCGTGCGCCCGGCCCTCGCCCTGGGCTTCGTCGGCATCCTGGAATCGAGCCGGTCCCTCCGCCAACGGGTCGATCGCTTGCTGCAATCCCCGCCCCCCGAACGGACCAACCTCGGGGCCACCGGATGGCTGACTGTGCTCGCGGTCGGACTCGTCGCGATGCCGATGGCTTTCGCAAGACGCGTCGAGGTTGTGAAGAATCCCGTCGCAGCCCCCACCCAGTACGACGCCGTGCTTCTGGTTCACACCCAATCCCCGCGCCCCTATAGTCTCGATGGGGTCCCCATGGATGGCCCGACATTACGAACCCGACTCCGGGAACTTCGCCGGCAGGATCCCCGGCAGGGGGTCATCGTCCGGGCCGCCGCCGATGAGCAGTTCATCGCGGTCCAAAGTGCGATCGAGGCCGTCAACAAAGCCGGGATCACGCGTCTTTCCGTGAACACGGAGTCGGCGGGCGCCCTCCTCACGGGGGGCCCGGGCCAGGCACCCAGTCCGGGGCGCCTGCGCAACCTGGCCTTGCTCGAGGAGATCCGGATCAGCGGATTGTCGTTCGATGGGACACCACTGCCGGCGGTGATCCATGAGATAGAAAATGCCGTCCATCTCAAACTCTTGCAGACTCTCGTCAAATCCGGTCTCCAGTCTGTTTATGATTCGGGGGGCCTCAACTTCGTCCTCCTGTCTCCCGAGCCCGGTTCTGCGGACGCGGCCGATATCGATCCGAAAGAGGCCCGGGTCCATTGGAGGCAACCGCACGGCGATCTGCCGGTGTCGGAGGTTCTCGATGCCGTGGCCGGCCATTCAGATCGGCCCATTCGTTTTGTCATCGAGGATCATGCCTACGTGATGGCGGCGAGTTCGGGCCCGGCCCGCGACCTCGTTTTCACCCGCATGTTCCGTTTGGATCCAGTGCGGCTTTTCCAAACACTCGCCAACAGTCTTGAGCGCAGCGCCGCCGCCCCTGCCAATCCCACCAACGGGCTGCTCACCATGCTCCGTGAGCACTTCGCGTCCCACGGCGTTTCTCTCCCCACACCGGCATCGCCCGACATCAAGGGGCCCCAGTTATTATATAGCGACGAAACCGGAAATCTATTTGCCCGTGGGTCCCTGGCGGATCTTGACCGGATTGACGCACTTCTCGTGAAGCTGGTTGCCTCCCCGGAACAAGTGATGTTGGAGGTTCATTTCCTCGAAATGGATGAACCCCGTGCGATCATGGCCGGTTTCCCGCTTCCTGACGGCGCTTCCGGCCGATCCGAACCGGTCGTACCGGATCGGGGTGGACCCACCTCGGGCTCCATCATTCGGATGGACCGGGAGCGGGTGGCACGGATCGAACGGGAGCCAGGGATCCGTGTGCTCGGGACCCCGAAAATCATCACCCTCAGCGGTCGTCGAGCCGTCGTCTCCGTCGGGACCGAATCCCTGGCGGTGGTGGATCCGGCAACCGGCCGTACCAACACGATTCCACTCGGCCCTTTACTCGACGTCGTCCCGACGGTCAGAAACGACGGCCGTTCCTTTTCAATTTCCGTCGAGACGACTTTCAACCGTGTCGGAGGTGCACCAGTGGGGACGCCATCGAAACCCCTGCTGATCACCAAGAAATCGGCTGCGAGGATGCTGCTGAAGGATGGGGCCACCGTGGTCGCGGGTGTTTACACCTCCGACCCGGCTGAACTGCCTGCCGGCGAACCGCGCCGGATCATCTTCACCGCGACCACGGTGACGCTTATCGATCCGGCCGGGAATCCGATTCATCCCATGTGGAAATAGCCGGGGTCAGGTCTTGCCCGACCTAAGACATCCCGCGGGCGCGAAGCCGGCCAATAGGAAGGCCAGATTCGCGGTCATGCCCGCCGCCAGCATCAATCCTTGGGATGTCCCATAACCATGGCGACCCGCCGCCAGGTTCACGCCGAACCAGGCGAGCATCACAATCATGTTGCCCGCGATACCCAGAAGCAGGACCCCACGGACGGTGCTCCCACGGAGCCGGTGGGCCGCCAGGAAAAGAAGCAACCAGACCAGCACGCCGAGCCCCGCCGTTTCCTTCGGATCCCATCCCCAAAATCGGCCCCATTCCAATTTGGCCCAGACGGCGCCGAGGACAATCGCCAATGCAGTCAGGCCAGCGGCGAGACTGCCGAGCACGAAACTGGCCTGCCGGATGGATTGCAGCCGGGCGCGGGAAAAGTCGGAGAAACAATTCTGACACACGAAACAGATTCCGAGTCCCCCGATGAGCAACGCGGTCAGGTAGCCCGTGGTCACGGCAAAAACATGGACTCCCAGCAGGAGATCCGGCCCGCGGCCGCCGAATCGAATCCCAAGAAAGACCGCCAATGCCAGCGTCGCGGGGCAACCGAGGCCGGTCACCATCTTCACCGGCAACCAAGTGGGTGGATCCAGCTTCCCAAACTCCGATGCGATCGTCCGCAAGGATCCCAGCTGGGCGACCGCAATCCGGAAGGCCTCGGTTTCCGTCATCCCTGAATCCACGAGCCGGTCCATGGTTTCGCGGAGATGACTCTCAAGCTCGTCGAGCGTTTCGCATCCGACCCCTGGCGCAACCGCGAAGGTGGCGCGCCATTCGGCAATCCGTGATTCCAGGTCATGCATGTTGGGGTCCCCAGAGTTGCTCCAAGGTCGACGTCACCGCCAACCATTGATCCTTTTGCCGCTGCAGCGAAAGGCGGCCCTTCGGTCGCAGGGAATAGTATTTCCGCTTCCGGCCCGCCTCGGACTTGGTCCAGCGGCTGCTCAATTGTCCCTGCTCTTCGAGCCAATGCAGAACCGGGTACAGCATGCCGTCGGTCCATTCGATCCTTCCTCCGGACAGTTCCCGGACGCGCTGGATGATCGCATAGCCGTAGCTGTCGCCCTCGGAAAGGACCGACAACACCAGGGGCACCGAGGAGGCGGCCACCAGTTCCTTCTCGAGCTTCATGTCGGTTGCTTATACATTGCATTGCTATGTATGGCAAGGGGGAAGTCCCCGCGGGCGCAACGGACCGGATCTTTCACGGGATGTCGTCGGGTCGGGTCTGGTGACAAGGAAAAGGCCTGGGGAACAGCCTGTGGGCAACATGCAGGAGGCGCATTGCCATGCGCGACTATGCCCGACTCACTGAATAAATCTCGATCAAACCGGAATCAGTCCATTTCCCATCCTTGGGTTTCTCCTGGGCCTTCATCTT
The DNA here is from genome assembly GCA_025360495.1 of Verrucomicrobiota bacterium. Classification (GTDB taxonomy): domain Bacteria; phylum Verrucomicrobiota; class Verrucomicrobiia; order Limisphaerales; family UBA9464; genus UBA6176. The sequence goes on from JANYCC010000065.1 coordinate 4,940, forward strand.
GGCCAGGATGAGGCGTGATCCATCCGCGCTGAACCGGACCTGCGTGATCCGGTGATGCGCGTCCACGGCCACCACGTTCTTCCCCGTGGCCGTGTCGAACAACGCCAGGTTCCACGTTCCTTGGAACAACCGGCCCGCCATTGCAAACAGTCCCCCACCCGGCTGGAACGCGATCGACTCCATCAACCCGTGCCCGCTCTCGCCCTCATGTGTCTGGTCCAGTCGTCTGCCCTTCCGCCAGTCGAACCGTTGCCAGCGCTGCACCCCGTTGCCCGCCATCGGATCCACCATCGGACCCATGCCACACACATAGATATCATCCCCGTCCGGACTGAAGGTCATTGCGAAGATCCCCCCGAGATAATGGTGGCTCTTGATCACGCCCCAACTCGTGAGCTCGCCATCCGTCCATCGTGCCGCTTCCTTCCCCGTCGTCACGTCCCACACCCGCACCTCGCCCATCAGGTTCCCGGCGGCGACGTGGCTGCCGTCGGGCGAGAACGCGACCGCCTGGGTGGGCGGGACGTGTGGGAATTCCCAACGCAACGCGCCGGTCCGGACATCGAACACTTTCACCGACGGTTCCCGCTCCGGGGCCGGCTCATATTTATATCCGCCGGCTTCATAGCGTCCGGTGACGGAAGCCGCCAGTGCACCGTCGGACGATACCGCCAGATCCCAAGACCAGAAGTCGTGCGCCTTCACCTCACGGACGGTTTTCCCCGACTCCACATCATGCCATTTCAACACACCGTCATAACCCCCGGACAGAACCGTCTTGCCGTCGGGCAGGAGTGCGATACCACTGGCATAACTCGCATGCCGTCCGAGTGACGCGGCCTGTCCGGACTCCGCGTCCACGCTGAACACGCCGCCGTCCTGGCAGACCGCAAAAATCCGGCGACCATCCGGCGCCACATCGAGCGCGAGCACAGGCGAGGCGAGCTTGAACTCCTTCAGTTTCGCAAGCTTCGGGCCGGAGGACGGGGACGGTGGGTTTGCCGGTTCAGCCATGGTGGGGTCACGCCAGCACGGCGCGGATCGGTTCGGCGTGGTCCTCCACGCGATGGAACGTGGGCAGATCGCCCAGGTCGTAGGCCGCGTACGGATCGATGCCAAGCGCGGTGAAAATGGTGGCGAACAGGTTCTTCTCGTCAAAGGCGGTGCCGACCACGTCGACCCCGTCGGCATCGGTCTCACCCACGATCACCCCGGGACGGATGCCGCAACCGGCGAGGGCGAGGGACCAGGCGTTGGGATAATGATCCCGGCCCCGGGCGTGGTTCATCCACGGAGTCCGGCCAAATTCACCCATCATCACCACCAGCGTGTCGTCGAGCAGGCCGCGTTCCCCGAGATCGGTGAGCAGGTTGTGGATCACGCGGTCGAGTTCCGGAACCAGCAACTGGTAGATCTCATTGTGAAAGACATGGCTGTCCCACGGCATGCCATTGGAAACCATCACGAAAGGCGCGCCATTCTCCACCAGATGCCGGGCCTGCAACGCGTGCAACCCGAAGGCGGCCGGTCCGTAACGTTCCCGGTCGCGCGCGGGCAACTCGTCCAGGTCGAACAGATGCGCACAACTCATCAGCCCTTTCACCCGCTCGAACACGGCGTTCTGCGAGGCGGCCGCGGCGGATTTCCGTTCGTTCTCATACTTCCGGTTGAAGAACCGCCGCAGGGCGTTGCGTGACTCCTGGTCGTCCGCGGTCAGATCCGCCAGGCGTCGGACATCCTCGATCTTATAGTCCCCGCCCACGCGCACGGGGCCGTATTGGGCGCCGAGCCAGCCCGCCCAGTTGCCGGCCTTGAATTCCTTGTATTCGTTCCCCTCGGGGCACGGGTCGAGCAGGATGAAATTGGGGATCGGACTGTCCAGTTGCCCGAGCTGCTGGGCCAGCACCGAACCGAGCGCCGGCCGGATGAAGGGCGGCCGCGGACCCGCCCCCCGGTTCAGCAGGTTGATCCCCTGCAGATGCTCGGATTGGTTGGTCTTCATGGCGCGCACCACCGCAATACGGTCCGCGATGCCGGCGACCCGCGGCATCAGTTCGCCGAAATGCACACCCGGAAGCTTGGTCGGGATGCTGCGGAAAGGTCCGCCGGAAATGCGCCCCGGCTTCGGATCCCAGGTCTCGAACTGGCTCGGCGCGCCGCACAGCCATAATAATATGCAATGTTTCGCCTTCTTTTTGGCCGCCTCGGCGAAGGCTGGCACCGAGAACAACCCCGCCCAGCTCGCCACCGAAACCGCACCGGCCGCCGCCATCCCGGTCAGGAATTTCCGACGATGCAGCACGTGGTCCGGCTGGCCGCAGGAGGGATCGGGGAGGTTTGAAAAAGGATCGGTCATCGGTCTAATGGGTCATTTGGAACTCCGCACTGGTCACCAGCGCCCAGACCAATTGTTTCGTCCCCGCCTCCGGCGCACGATCCATCAGGAACCTCGCCGATTCCCGCAATTCGTCCGGGCCCGGCTCACGCCCCAACACCGCGCGGATCGCCATGCGGGCGCGTTCCGCGGGTTTCGGAACCTCCAGCAGCCGGGCGCTGAGGTTGCCAGGCCGCGGTGCCAGCAATGTGTCGAACAAGGCCGAGTTCGAAAGGAACATCGCCTGTTGCATCGTCGCGTTATAATCGGCCGCAAACAGGTCCGGGAATTGCCGCACCAAGGCGTCCCGGAATTCCTTCGCAGGAAGACCGCCGATTTTTCCGTCCGAATCCGGCGGGTTGCCCGTGGCGACCAGCAACGAATCATATAATTGTTCCGCGGACAACGGCTTCTCCAAGGCGCGCGCAAAGGCTTCCGGCGGCGCTGCCTTCCCGCCCACCGCCCGCGAATCGAGCTGATAGGCCCGCGTCAGGAGGATGTTCCGCACCAACCGG
>JANYCC010000067.1 GCA_025360495.1 Verrucomicrobiota bacterium
CGAGGTACGAGGCGGACCCATCATGCCCACCCAGACTCCGCCTCGTACCTCGTCGGCTACGGCTTTGTCACTGGCGGCAGGACGGCCGGTCGGGCAACTATCCGCCGGGGAACAAAGGGGCTGTGAAAACCTGCAGCATCCACCCCCTGCCTCGCCTCATGAATCGCCTCGTTTCACGCCTCGCCCTGGTTCTCACCTCCGCCATCGTCCTGGCCGCGACGCCCGCCAAACCCGTCACCGGCGTGGACCGGTCCTTCATGGATCCGGACGTCTCGCCTTGCCGGGATTTTTATGCCTATGCCAATGGCGCGTTCGACCGGGTGCCGATCCCCGGGGAATACTCCAGTTACGGGGTGAACCAGGAGATCAACGAACGGAATTTCGCGATCCTCCGGGAAATCCTGGAGAACGCCGCCCGGACCGGGGGGACGAAGGGCAGCGTGATCCAGCGGGTGGGCGACTTCTACGCGTCCGGCATGGACGAGGCCACCATTGAGCGCGAGGGGTTGAACCCGTTGAAATCCCTGTTGGCCGAAATCCACGCGATCTCGACCCCGCGACAACTGGTGGCCACCGTCGCCCGGTTGCACGCCCAAGGCCTGGACGTGGGATTCGGCTTCAGCGCGGAGGTCGATGACAAGGATAGCACGGCCATGATCGCGCATTTCTCCCAAGGCGGACTCGGTTTGCCGGAGCGCGACTATTATACCCGGCCGGGCAGGGAGGCGGACGACCTCCGGACGGCTTATGTCGCCCATGTCGCCCGGACGCTGCAGCTGGCGGGTGATTCCCCGGTGTCGGCCCGGGCCGCGGCGGACACGATCATGGCGTTCGAAACCCGGCTGGCCCGGGCGTCACGCACCCTGGTGGATCTCCGCGACCCGGAAAAGAATTATAACAAGGTCGATCGCGCGGCGCTGTCGAAGCTCGCGCCCGGGATGGATTGGGACACTTATTTCAAAGGGATCCGATTCCCTGCGGACCAGAAGACGGTGCTGGTGGGCCAACCGGAATTCTTCACGGCCCTGGGGGGCATGATCGCGTCGGAACCGGCCGCCACCTGGCGGGTTTATCTGCGCTGGCACCCGCTCGCGGAGACCGCCGACTACCTGGGAAAATCGTATGTGGACGAGCAATTCGCGTTTCAGGGCCGGACCCTTTCCGGCACCACGGAACAGCGGCCGCGTTGGAAGCGGGTGTTGGCGGCGACCGACCATGCGATCGGTGAGGATCTCGGCCAGCTCTATGTGAAAAAGGCGTTCAGTCCCGCAGCCAAGGCCCGGGCGCTGGCCATGGTGAAATTCCATCTGGAAGCGATGCGGGAACGTCTCCGGGCCGCGGACTGGATGATCGAAGCCACCAAGGCGCAGGCGTATAAGAAACTCGACACGATGCACAGCAAGGTGGGTTACCCCGACCGCTGGCGGGATTATGGAAAACTCCGGATCGCACGACGTCCCTATGTCCTGAACGTCCTGGCCGCGTCCGCGTTTGAATTCCAGCGCAACCTGGCCAAGCTGGGAAAGCCGGTCGACCATGATGAATGGAACATGACGCCCCCGACCAACAACGCCTATTATGAGCCGACGCTGAACGAGATGTGCTTTCCGGCGGGCATCCTGCAACCCCCCTTCTTTGACGAGCAGGCCGATGACGCCACCAACTACGGCGCCCTGGCCTCCACCATCGGCCACGAACTCACGCACGGTTTCGATGACCAGGGCCGGCAATATGACGCGGAGGGCAACCTGAAGAACTGGTGGACCGAGAACGACGTGAAGGGGTTTCAGTCGCGGGCCGAACGCGTGGCGAGCCAATACGACGCCTTCGAGGTGCTGCCCGGACTCCATATCAACGGGCACCAGACACTGGGCGAAAACATCGCCGACGTCGGCGGACTGCGCGTGGCTTATGCAGCGTATAAACTGGCGACCCGGGGCAAGCGGCAGGAACCCGTCGATGGTCTCACCCCGGACCAACGGTTCTTCATCGCCTTCGCCCAGGGATGGCGGACCAATGAACGTCCCGAGGCCGTGCGCCTGCACGTGGAGAGCGACCTCCACAGCCCGGTCCGTTGGAGAGTGCTGGGTCCGGTCGCGAATTTCCCCGAATTCCGGCAGGCGTTCGGATGCACTGGGGCCGAGGAAAACTGGCCACCGATCTGGTGACGGTGCCGCTCATTCGAAAGACCGAACGCTCCGACCGGTCGCCTGGGTGGGCAGGCAGAGTTGGGCGCGCAGGGCGTCGTACGTGGCGCTTTTATAAAGATCGCCCAACGTCGGGTAATTGAAGCAGGCCGTGTTGAAGAGATCCGCGTCGCCCTCGCGCATCATGGCGATGAGCCCGATATGAACGAGTTCCGTGGCCTGTTCGCCCACGACGTGAACCCCGAGCAACCGCAGGTCGTCGCGCCGGAACAACAGTTTCAACAGGCCGGTTTCGTCACCGATGATGCGACCGCGCGGGTTGTCGGCGAAGCTGGCCCGGCCCACGACATAATCCACGCCCTTGGCCTTCAGCGATTGCTCGGTTTCGCCCACCATGCTGGCTTCCGGGATGGTGTAGATCCCGGTGGGCAGCAGGGGTGAGGCGGTCTTTTTCAACAGGTCGAACGCATGCCAGATGGCCAATCGCGCCTGTTCCATGCCGGTGGCCGCCAGCGCCGGTGCCCCGATGACGTCCCCCGCCGCATAAATATGGGGCACGGCCGTGCGATAAAAACCGTCCACCACCAGCAAGCCGCGCTGGCCCGCGGACAACCCGGCGGCGGCCAGGTTGAGCGTCCCGGTGTTGCTGGTGCGACCGGCGGCCACCAGGACATCCGTCGCCGTGAGCACCGCGCCGGAAGAGAGCGTCAGGCGGATCTCGGTGGCGCCGACGTCACAGCGCTCGACCCGTTCCTTCCAGTGGAATTGGACTCCCGCCGCGATCATGCCGGAGGAGATCACCGCTGAGATTTCCGTGTCCAAGAACGGCAGCAAGGAATCCCGCCCGTCGACCAGGTGAACCTCGACCCCGAGTGCGGCGAAGGTGCAGGCATATTCGGCCCCGATGACCCCGGCCCCGATCACCACCAGCGTCCGGGGCATCTCGGTGATGTCCAGGATCTCATTGGAATCGTGGATCCGCGGATGCTCGAACGGAAACTCCGGCGGGCGCAGCGGCGAGGAACCGGTCGCCACCAGGATGCGGTCCCCTTGCAACGACACTTCCGTCCCGTCGGGACGGCGGATGCCCACCGTGTGCGGGTCGAGGAAGCGGGCCTGGCCGGCGATGACATCGACCCCGTGTTCCTGGCAGCGCACCTCGAGCGACCGCCGGGAATCCGACGTCACATGGCGTTCGTGATGGGTGAAATCCGCGAGGGTCGCCTCATCGCGACGCGTCACCGCGAGGCCGAGCAACTTGCGGGTGCGCCAGCCGGAGAGCAGCAGTGCGCTTTCACGGAGGGTTTTGCTGGGGATCGTTCCGGTGTTGATCCCGGCGCCCCCCAGAGCTCCGGTCAACTCGACGAGGGCGACCGTCTTGCCAAACGCCGAGGCCGCCAAGGCACCGCTGCTCCCGGCCGGGCCGCCACCCAGCACGAGGAGGTCATAGGAAGGGGTGTTCATGTTCAGAGTTCAGGGTTCAGAGTCCCAAGGCGCCAAGGACCTGGAAATAGATCGAATGCCCATAATCATTGGGATGGTTGATGTTGTTGCCCAGCAAATCTTCCGGCTTCTTCCGTTGGACGAGGGCCTGCCAGTTTCGGAACACATCGGCATGGGCACAGGCGGTCTCCCTGGCGACGCGCTCGGTGGCGAGGGCATAATCCTCCATGTGATGGGATCCAAATTTCCACTTCGGGTTCGGCGGGAAGGCGGACAGCAGGATCACCTCGGCGGACGTCGTGGACCGGATCCGGGTGATCATCTCCTTCAGGTTGGTTTCAAACTGCGGGAGCGGCGTGCCCCCCTTGTTATGGTCATTCATGCCAAAGGCGACGAGCACGAGATCCGGATGCGTCTCGAGCACCCTGGCCTGGAGGCGGGACAGGCCTTCCACCGTACGGTCGCCCCCGGTCGAACCATTGACCGCGGTGATCGTCGCCGCGGGATGTCGGCGACGCAGTTCGTCGGCCCATCGTTCCCAGTAAATGAGACTGGGGGCAGAGGCATCGCCCCCGGCAGTGATGCTGTCGCCGAACGCCACCAACCGCACGGTCCCGCCGGAATTCAGTTTGGCGTGCGTCTTCGGCAGCAGCGCGATCTGGGGCGCCTGCACCGGCCAGGGGTTGGTCGCACCCGTGGCATAATCCACGAAGGCGAAGAAGCCCTTGTTGCCGAAACCGGGGAACTGGTTGTGGTCGAATTCCTCCTTGCCGAACAGCCGGTTGGTCCGGAAATCGGGCAGTTGTGATCCGGGCATCCGGCTCAACGTGCCCAGGGTATAATCGATCTGATAATCCCGGCCCTCGGCATAGGTGAAGGTGTTGGTCCCGGGAAGATAGGAGCTGCGAACGACGGGGGCCGGGCGCCGGAGCGGGATGTCGGCGAGGGTCGCGGGCTCTTCGCCGATCAGCACCAGCGATTCGCCGGACCGCAGGGAGACGGGATGGCGGGCCCCGTGGAGGCAGCCGAGCATCAGTGCAAGGGGAGCCAGGGCGATCAGCCGGAATCCGGCGCGGTTCAGCCAGGGAATCATCGGCCCGGACGGTAGGAAGGCGAAGGGGCGGTTGGCCACGGGAAACGCATGGGAGGAAGCGGATCGGGGCGCTCGCGAAGGAGAACCAACGCGAATCGACGGTGGGGGGTTCGCAAATCAGGCCGGTATGAAGCGGCAGAGGACTGCCGCGCGCCCGGTGACGCAGCGTGCCACCGGGGACGCCGGAGTCGTCGCTTAGCCCGCCCAGTCCGTCAGGAAGCCCTTCAATGGATCGAAGGCTTTAGCTTCCCATGGAACCGCGCCTTGCTGCGCGGCCCGGCCCAGTTGACGATCAGTTTTGTCCCGGGCCACAAGATAGCCGGCGAAGCGGGCCTTTGCGGGATTTTTCGGAAGCTCCCCCTTCGCCTGTTTGAGGCAGTTGAAAAATTTGTCCACGCAGGGGAGCACGGCAGCGCCCCCGGTTCTTTCGATCTCCTCCACGGCTTCAATGCACAGGGTCTCCAGCATCCCGACGTCTTTGCAGTTTGGAAGGATGAAGACACCGACCGCGACGGGATCCCCTTCGAAATGCCGCATCTGGCTGGGAGGCGGGAGTTCCACGGCCCGGACAGACCGAAGGCAGCCCTGAACGCTGGTCAAGGCCGATTGGGCGGTTCCGCTCTCCGCGTCGCGAACAATACCCAAACGCCGCACTACTGGATTGAAATCCACTTTGGCCCCAAATAGTTCCAGGAAGGCCTTGAGGTCATTATTCCCCCCAAAGTTACGAACTTCGATCCGGCGTTCGAATCCCATGAACTTCAGCAATTCTTGCGAGAACAAATATGAATCGTAGCCCTCCACCAATAATTGGGCGGCGGTCGTGATTGGCTCGTCAAGGCTTCGAGCAACATGACTACCCGCCGGTGGCCGATTCACGACCGAACCTCCGCTCCCGTCCTGGCGGCAAACTCGAGTTGTTCAATTCCGAACCGTACCACCTCCACCTGATCCTTCACCCTTTGCAGACGCACGACGCACAACTCATCCTTGCCCCGCGTTTGCGTAGCCGCGAACGCCGCCATCACGCACTCTTGGCTATGGGTTGTTGCGAAGATTTGAACCCCCTCTGCCTCGCAAATCTCCAAGAGTCCCGTCCAAATCGATTGGAGTGACCCGCTGAAGATCCCATTCTCGATTTCATCGATCAGCAGCACCCTGGCCTTCGATGCCAGGATTTCGGCGTAAATGTGGAATAGCCGGTTGAAAGCATCGCCCATCTGGGTTGTTGGAATCCGTCTGGAGAGACCCAGATCGACATAAACCAACGGCAAAGAGTTGGCAGAAAGCTTCGCATAGCGAAGTCGCCTGACACGAGCGTCGACCTTCTTCATCAAACTCTCAAACCGATCCTCACCATCTCGCTCCACGACGACTTGATTGAACTTCTCGGCATCTTGCACCGGATGTGAAGGACGGACGGACAGGCATGACAACCGCAAGTTCGAGGGTGGCTCCATGCCGAGAACCTCCACATGATTCGACCCCAACCGGACGAATGTTTCCAAGCTTGCCCCAGCCAGATTCCTCTGAAAGGCGGTCAATCCGTTTGTCGACGCATGACTTTCCGGAGCCGAATCGCCCCGGAAAATGTAGCTTTGACCCTCCTCAGGTTCTGCCTTGATTTGGATAAGATTCTGGGCGTCCCGATCGTACGGCAACCAGTTCCAGAAGGTCTCCCGGTCATCCCCCCCAGCAGCAGCCTGCCCGTTCCCCTGGTTGTTCCTGAACGTGAAGGGCAAGGATATTACCTGAGATGGGTTGCCAAGAAGCAACACCAGCGCCTCCAAGACGCTGGTCTTCCCCGTGTCATTCCCGCCGACAATGAGATTGATCCGACGCAGGTCACTGAATGTGACTTCCCTCAGTCCTCTGAAGTTTTGGATTTGCAACCGCGTGATCATGGCGGAGTCCTTTTACGCTCGGCGCTCTTTGATTGCAGCCACGATCTCCGACAGCGCCTCGGCCCTCGGTTTGGATCCCTGCGGTCCTTTGCTATGAAGGCGGACACTCACAGCGCCGGCTTCCAGGTCTCGACCACCGATCACCAGCATGGTGTGGACCTTGGCCACCTCGGCGTCCTGGATCTTACCCTTGATCGGGTTGGTCCCGAAATCGCCCTCGGCCCGGACCTGGTGTGAGCGCAGTTCCGCCACGATCCCCCGGGCATATTCCAAGAGCGGCGCCTCCTCACCGATCGTCAGCACGCGCACCTGCTCCGGCGCCAGCCACAACGGGAAATTTCCGGCATAATGCTCGATCAGGAAGCCGATGAACCGCTCGTGCGTGCCCAGCGGCGCCCGGTGGATGCACAACGGCGTCTTGTCCGTGTTGTCCCGGTCCCGATAGGTCAGGCCGAACCGGCGCGGCACCGCGAAATCCACCTGGTTGGTCGCGATCGTGAACTCACGTCCGATCGCGCTCCACACCTGGACGTCGATCTTGGGTCCATAGAACGCCGCCTCATTGGGCACCTCGACATAATTGATGCCGGACTCGATGAGGACCTTGCGGACCATGTCCTCCGTCTGCCGCCACAACTCGGGTTCGTTGACGAATTTCTGGCCGAGCCTGGCCGGGTCATGGGTGCTGAACCGCATCTGGTAACGGTCGAGCCCGAAGATCTTGAAATACTTCAGGTACATCTCGTTCACCGCGTTGAACTCGGCGGAGAACTGCTCGGAGGTGAGGTAGATGTGCGCATCATTCATCTGCATCGAACGCACGCGCATGAGGCCGAGCAATTCGCCCGACTGCTCATAGCGGTAACACGTGCCGTACTCGGCGAGGCGCAGGGGCAGGTCCCGGTAACTGCGCGGTTCCGCCGCGAAGATGCGGTGGTGATGCGGACAGTTCATCGCCTTCAGATAATACCGGTCCTGGGCCGGCAGCATGGCCCGCTCGATCTCCCACCGCAGCAGTTCCTCCGAGATCTCGTGGAACTGCGTCTTGGTCTCGGCCGGCAAGGCCTCGAGGGAATTCCTGAAGGCATCGAACAGGGCCTCCTTCGGGGTCTGGGCGGCGGCCAACTGGCGCCGGAACCCCTCCCCGAAATGCTTCTCCACATACGGCCTCAGCTGCTTCTCGATGAAGTCCGCCTGCTCCGTGTCATCCAGCTGCCGCCCGCTCGCGTCGTCCAGTTTCATCGGCGGGAACATGCTCTCCGCATAATAGGGGAGGTGGCCGGAGGTCTTATACATCTTCTCCTTGGCCAGGTGCGGTGTGCGCACCCGCACGTAGCCGGCGGCGAACTCGGTCTCCTTGGCCAGACGCTCCAATTCCTCGACCAACACGGTCCCCTTGGGCAGCCACAGGGGCAGTCCCGGCCCCACGTACTCGGCGTCGAAGGCAAACAGGCCCATCTCCGCGCCGATCTTGCGATGGTCGCGCTTCCTCGCCTCCTCCTGCAGCCGGAACCACTCCTCCAATTCCTCCCGGTTCTTGAAGGCGGTGCCGTAGAGGCGCTGGAGCTGCGGATTCTTCTCGTTGCCGCGGAAATAGGCGCTGGCCACCTTGAGCAGCTTGAAACCGCCGGGCTTGACGTTGCCCGTGCGCATCACGTGCGGTCCCGCGCACAGGTCGGTGAAGTCGCCGTTCTGGTAGAAGCTGATCGCCTCGCCCTCGGGGATGTCCGCCAGGCGCTCGACCTTGAACTTCTGGCCCAACGCCTCGAAAAACGCCCGGGCTTCCTCCCGGGTCCGGATGCTCTTCTCGAAGACCTGGTTCTCCTTGATGACCTTCCGCATCTCCTCCTCGATCCGCGGGAAATCCTCCGGCGAAAACCGGTGCTTCAACTGGAAATCATAATAGTAGCCCTCCTCCGTCGGCGGACCGATGTCGAGCAGGGCGTCGGGCCACAGGCGGAGGACGGCGCTGGCCAGGATGTGGGCGCAGGAATGGCGCAGGCGCATCAGCTCGTTCATCTGCTCGCGCTGGTCGAGCGACTTGCGCTGCACGTCCGTCTTGGCGGATTCGAAGTTCGCGTTGGCGTTGGCGTTCTGCATGGTGACTTTCAGCCGGGCGTCGGAAACGGGTGACCCCAACAAAAACGCCCCGGACCAGGGAGGTGCGAGGCGTGATGCGTCCATCCCCGGGGGGATGAACGCTAGCGGGTCGTCATGTTGCGGACGGACGGCACGACCCGATGTAGCCGTGGCGGGGCCACGGCTGCAAGCTCGGTCTGCGTTCCGGGTGGGGCGAGATGTCTTGGGTAGGGCGAGGTTCCACCCGAGCCGCTTCCGGAGGACTTTGGTGACGGGACGTGGGTCGGTGGCAAGAAAGCTGTGGGGTCGGCTCGGGTGAAACCTCGCCCCAAGACCTCGGTGTCGTCGGGGCCGACTACCGCCACAGCCGGGCCAGAACCACCACGGCGGGCAGCGAAAGGAAGAGGTTGGCCAAGGGCACCCGGGCGACCCCAAAAAGCACCAGGGGCAGGATTGCCAGGTAGACACCGGCGGAAATCCCGAACACGCCGATCAGATCGGCGGCCTCAAAGCCATTTCGACATGCTTCCCCGGCGAGGCACAATGCCCCCTGCCCCGCCGCGACACCGACCGCGGCCAGCGCCGCCGCCGCCGGGCGGGTCCGGGCCGTGGCCCAGATCCCGAGCGCGTCCAGGACGCCTTTGAGCACCAAGGGTCGCCAATCGCCGGTCA
>JANYCC010000068.1 GCA_025360495.1 Verrucomicrobiota bacterium
CCATTGGCCAGCGACCCAGTGCCTTGAGCAATGCCCTTTGGTCGCTGTCGGTTCCCGTCCTGGCCAGGGCGAGCAGGGCCGTCAATCCGGCCACCACGTTGCTCTCTGCCAAGGCCCGGCCCCGCCATCCATCGACTGCCTGACGTTCCAATGCCACCCGTGCCACAAAGTGCGTGGCGAGATCGGTGGACCCAAGTTCGGGCCAGATTTCAGCCACCGCATCGGGTGCCTCCTCCCGCTCCCATCGCTCCAAGCTGCGTCGTCGGGCACGGACCGAAGCATCGGCCGTGTCGGCAGAGCGTCCTGCCGGCGTGATGGTTTCACCCCCGGTATAAGTCACACGGTATAGCCCCGACTGGGTTCCGCGACCGCCCGTGATGAAATAGAGCGCTCCATCCGGACCCACTCCCAGGTCGGTCACGCTCAGCGGTCGGCCCTTCACCAGGGTTTCATAGTCCGCGCCATAGCTCGAACCCCTCGCCTTGAGGTGCACCGCCAGGATGCGACCATAGGCCCAGTCCATCATGTAAAGAGCCCTTTGGTAACGCTCCGGAAACTGCGCACCTCGCCCAGCCGTCACCCCGGTGGGTGATCCGATCCCGACGTTGAGGACCGATGGCATACTGTCGGGATAGTGCTCGGGCCATTTGCCGGATCCCTCCCGGAATCCGTGGTCGGCACCGGCGAAGCAGTGCAGCACCCGGATGGGACGGTACCACGGCAGTCCCCAGTCCCACTCCATATCACTGTCGAACGCAAACAATTCCCCGTCGTCATTGAAGGCGATGTCATAGACATTGCGTTGTCCGGCACTGAAGATCTCGGGTTGGGTGCCGTCCGGATTCATGCGCAGCACAAAGCCCCCCGGCGGCTTCCTCCCCCTCCCAAAACCGTTGCCGTCCTCCATGCGGGGGAGCACGAGATCATCGGCATAGTTTCTGACCGGCGAACCCGGCGCCAGATCCTGGGGGACATCGACAAAGTTCCCGCACACCGCATAAATTTTCCCGTCCGGCCCGGCCACGACTCCATGGGGTCCGTGTTCACCCCCGTCACCACTCCATCTCCGCACCGCCACGACACTGTCATAATGATCCTCCTCCAACGCGTCGCGGGTCTTCCGGGTGTCCCGGAGACGGTATAAGGCAAGGCCGTTGGTCCCGCGGCCGTTCACGTAAAGACTGTCGAAGGCCCAGAGGAGGCCCATGGCACCCCGCACCGGGAGATTCAGGGACTCGATGCCCTGGACCTTCCCTCCGGCGAGGGTCACCCGCTGTAGGGGTTCGGTTCCTTGGGGCGAGAGGATAATCCGGCCTTTGGGGTCAAACGCGAGGGCCACCCAGGAACCTTCGCCCGTCTCCGCACTCCGCAACAGTTCCACCGAGAATCCGGGCAACACCTGCAACTGCCCGGCTCGCGTCGCCTGCCGGGCCACCAGCACGTTGCCCCATGGCGGGATGCCGTGAGGCCCCAATTCGGTCGCGGAAACCCAGTTTCCCGCGCCGTCCGAAGAGGTTTCCCAAGTGGCATCCGACACCACGACATGTTGCGTCCCGTCGGCTCCGGCCCATTCCAGTCGGGCGAGCAACCCGGCTGCCCCGTCCTGATTCCGTGCGACCACGGCGAGCAGGTTCTCGCCCGGGACGAGGACCCTGGCGACATTCCAGGTGGAAGGCACAGACCAAGTGTCATTCCGTCCAATCGCCTGGTCATTGAGAGACACCACGGCCCCGTTGTCGCAGGCCACGGTCAGGGTCGCCCGCCGGATTTTTTCCGGGAGGATCAGGAGCTTCCGGAAGTGACGCAGTTCATTGGGTTGGGGAGTGGGTCCCCAGATCCAGGCAGGGGTGTCCGCAGCCAGACACGCGAGGGTCAGCAACCAGAGGCAGGCGAGGCGTGTCACGGGCCAAAGATGGCCGCGTCTCCACATCGCGCCAAGTCTCCGGCGCTGGAAATGAAAAACCCCGCCGGTTACCCGGCGGGGTGTTCGATTGGGCGTCTGGCCCGATCAGAACTTGTAGATGACGTTCAGCAGGAGGCTGAGGTCGTTCTTCTGTCCGTCAAACGGATGGGTGTTCGTGCCGCCCACCATGGTGTCCCAACGGAACTCGGCGCGGGTCACGACGTTGGCCCAGAGGGAGTAGTCGACCGTGACGGTGGCCCCGAAGATCTTGTCTTTGGTGGAGGTGACGAATTCGTCATCGACGACGATGGTGGTCGGCGGGGCGAACACTCCGCCGGAGCTGGTGGCGTATTCGGCGCGGGTATTGACCTTGAGTTTCTCGGTCACCTGGTAAGACAGGTAGAGGGCGATCGCATTGCCATAGCTGCTGGTGCCGGTGCCATTGGCCATGTAGTCATAAGCCGCACCGACCGACAGTTCCTTCCAAGGGGTCGAGAGCGAGCCGCCGACGTAGAAGTCGACGGGATCGTTGTTCTTGCCCTGGGTCCAGCCCTTGACGACGCCGCCATAGAGGGAGGAACCGGCGAGCCAACCGGTGCTCTCCGGAGCCTTCACGACGATACCCGCCATGTAGGACTTCACGGACTCCCGGTTGTATTTCGCGTTGATGCCGTTGCCGCCGTTGTTGTTCGAGAAGGCACCGGTGTTGCTGGTGTTCGCGACGCCGACGCTGGCGCCGATGACCTCGCTGAACTGGTAGGTGGCGAGCACGCCCTGATGGCCCAACGGCTCCAACTGGCTGAAGCCGAAGGAACGGCTGAAGTTCGGATTCGCGTAGGAATCGGTCACTTCGTAGCCGACGATCGGGTCGAACTGGCCGATCTTGAAATCGAGCCCGTTACCGACCGGGGCGCGCAGGGCGACATAGGCCTGTTTGATGGCGATCTGGCTGCCGCCGCCGAGTTGACCGGGCATCACCGCGGCGTCGGGACCAAACATGAGCTCAGTCTTGTAACCGGCGCTCCACGTCCCCTCGTCCAGCGGCTTTTCGAGCTGCAGCTTGACGTAGTTGAGGTTGAAGCCGTCCTGACGATCGGAGCCCGTGTTGACGAAGCGGTTGGCCACCGTGCTGCCGGTGCCGAAGTTCCAGATTGCCGCGGTATCCACGAAACCGCTCAGCGTGGTGCTGCTGAGCAGGGTGTTCACCGGGTGCGACTCTTCAGCCTGAACCGCGCTGGCGAGACTCACCACGCCGGTGGCCGCCAAAGCGAGTGTCCACTTGTTCAACTTCATCTTGTTTCTCCTGAGTTGTGTTCTGCGTTACTGACATTCTGGTTCGATCAAAAAACACGGTCCGAAAACAGTTCGGACCGCCGCCGTAATGGCGCAGTTTGCGGAGCAGGTTGTGCCGGGGCGCACCACATGGCAACTCGTTTTTTTTGAACGTCCCTTCCCGACCCCCGGCCGCTTCACCCCGTTTTTGCGACCTTTCGCCTCATGCCTCCATCACTTCGCCCGGTCCCGGTTGGACCACCCGGATGCGGGGATACCGATCCCGGATCTTCCCCGCGAACCAGTCCCGGGCTTCCGCATCACCATGTCCCAAGGCAACCACCCGCGGATCCACCTGCCCGACCAAATCCAACAGGTCGTCGCGGTCCGCGTGCGCCGTCATGTCGAAGTCCTCCAGCCGACAGCGGCGTTTCACATCGCCACCCGGTTCGCTGAACCAGAATTCCTCCCCGTTCCGACTCGCCTTCAACCGGCCTCCCGGAGTTTCGGGATCCGCATACCCGACAAAGAAGATCCCGTGCCGCTCATCGCGCATCATCCGCAAGGCCAGATCGTGGGCGGCGGTGTTGGGATTCATCATGCCAGCGGTCAGGACGAACAGATTTCCCCCGGACAATCGCATGGATTGGACCTGTTTTGGCGACAGAACCTGAAGGTCCAAGGCCTCGGTCAGCTTCAACCCGGCGTGTTGGCGGTTGGCCCGATGCGCCTCCAGATCGTAGATCTCCGTGAAGACCCTCCCCAGGCCCCCCAGATACACCGGCTGCCGCTTCAATCGGCCTTCCCGCATCATCAAAGCCAGGATCGCCAGCACCTCCTGGGTCCGGCCCAAGGCAAAGGCCGGGATCAGCACGCTCCCTTTGCCCCGCAACACTTCGAGAATCGATTCCTCAAACCGCCGCACCTCCGATGCCCGGCTGAATCCCGCCTTCTTTTCCCGCCCTCCGCGCGTCGTTTCCATGATCATGACGTCCGCCCGGACTTCTCCAAATTGCGCCCCCCGCAGGATGGTCTGGTCATGGAAACAGACATCCCCGGTGTAGAACACCGTCTGTTTCTCGCCGCGGACCAGGACCCCGGCGGACCCCAGAGTGTGCCCGGCATCGAAGAATTCGAGGGTCGGCGACCGCTTTCCCGCCCGGGTTTGGTGCGCCGGGGTGCAATCGATCTCGCGCCGGTATTTGAAGCCTTGGAACACCGCCGCGTATTCATCGACCTCCTCGTGGGTGAACAGCGGGTATTCCCGGATTCCGAGTTCCTCCCGTTGCCGCTGCATCACGTTCACCGAATTGTGCAGGATGCGCTCGACCAGGAAGTAGCTGAGCTCGGTCATCAGCACGTGGGCGTGGGGGAACTTTTGCAAGGCGACCGGCAGTGACCCCACGTGGTCATGGTGGCAATGGGTCAGCACGATCGCGTCCACCTCCTCCTTGTCGACCAGGTCGAACCGGGGCACGCCTTCACGCCCCTCCCGCTTTGGGTGGATGCCAGAATCGAGTAGGAGCTTGTGTCCTTCGAGATCGACGAACCAGGCACTGGCTCCGATGTCGTGGCCCGGATTGAGGTTGGTGATCCGCATGATCCCGAAGATTAGGCCACGGTCGACCCCCGCACCCAAGGCAAATCACACCTTCGGTCCGCCACGGAGGCCTTCTTTGCGATTTACATCGGCCGCGCGGCTGTAACCTTGGCCTTCCCGACGCGGTAGCAGTGACGCGTTGGGGTACCCCTGCGGTTGACCGACCCCCGGTGGTTCCCTAGCACCGCATGCAAAAATCGATCCTCATCCCGCCCGCCATGGCCGAGAAATCCGCTGACAAATCCCCTGACAAGGCCGTCGACAAATCCCCCGAGAAGTCGACGGAAAAGGCCGCTGAGAAGAAACAGGTCGCGGTCCAGGAGCCGCCCCGTTTCACGCCTCAAAAGCAACGGGATCTCGAGGCCGCCATCTCCAGCATCACCAAGTCTTTCGGGGACGGGGCCATCATGCGCCTCGGTGCCCAGGTGATCCGTCCCATCGAGGTCATCCCCACCGGGGCCCTCGTCCTCGACCTCGCCCTCGGGGTCGGTGGCGTCCCCCGGGGCCGCGTCATCGAGATCTATGGGCCGGAGTCGTCCGGTAAAACGACCCTGATGCTTCACGTCATTGCCAGCGCCCAGCGCATGGGGGGGGTCGCGGCTTTCATTGACGCCGAACACGCCTTGGATCCCGCCTACGCCCGCAAGCTCGGCGTGGACCTGGACCAACTGCTCGTTTCCCAGCCCGATTCCGGCGAGGAAGCCCTCACGATCTGTGAAACCCTGGCCCGGTCCAATGCCTTGGACGTGATTGTCATCGATTCGGTGGCCGCCTTGGTTCCGAAGGCGGAACTCGAGGGTGAGATGGGAATGGCCACCATGGGGATGCAGGCCCGGCTCATGTCGCAGGCGCTCCGCAAACTGACGGCGATCCTCAGCAAGGCCAAGACCACGTGCATCTTCACCAACCAAATCCGGGAGAAGGTCGGCGTCATGTTCGGAAGCCCTGAAACCACGCCCGGCGGCAAGGCCCTCAAGTTCTATGCCTCGGTCCGGATGGACATCCGCCGCAAGGACGCAATCAAGGACAGCACCGGTACCGCGATCGGCAACCATGTGAAGGTCAAGATCGTCAAAAACAAGGTGGCCCCCCCGTTTGCGGAAGCTGAGTTCGACATCCTCTTCAATCACGGCATCGACAAGGAAGGCTGCCTGATCGATTGCGGCGTGGAAGCGGGCGTCGTTGAAAAGAAAGGGGCGTGGCTCCAATTCAACGGCGAACTCATCGGCCAGGGACGGGATGCCGCCCGCAAGACCCTGATCGAAAAGCCGGAGGTGGCACGGAAGATCACCGACGGGATCCTCAGCAAACGGGCCGCCGCAGCCGCCGCAGCCGCCGCAGCCGCCCCTTCGGCCCCCAAGCTCTGAATCCCCTGCCTCGGGCGTTGCCCCATCGTCCCCGTGCCGGCCAAGGTAGCCCCATGCGCCTTGGCCTTCTTGTCTCTTTGGTGCCGGTCCTCTTCCGGCTCCAAGCCGCTCCTCCGGTGCCAACGCCGCAGGCTTTCTTCCAAGAAATCCCTCTCCATCACTCTCCCTCCAACGGCCGCCCCAACGGTCCGATCCAGCTTCTGGACCGCTCCTCGGAGGGCATCGTGCGGGCTTTCAGCACCGGCCATTGGTCGCGTCTGGCAGGGTCCAATTGGGTCGCTGAACCCGCTCTCGACCCCCATTCTTCCGGTGAATTCTCCGTCGCCGGCCCGGACGGTTCCCGCGCGTCGTTGCCCCTCCCTTGGGACCGGATCCTCCAAGTGCTTCGCCTCGGTCCCTCCGTTCACGTGATCACCTCCGCAGATCCGTATTCCTGGGTCGATGGCCGGCTGGTGTCTCTGGGTTGGCCGAGCCGCTTCGAGATCCGTCAAGGAGCCATCTCCCCCAACGGAACACTCTTCCTGGCCTCCAACGCCGGTCTCTTCGAAAGGATCCCTTCCGGTTGGCATTCCATCGATGCCTTCGATTCCGTCGGACGCTCCTGGGCTGCCACCAATGTCCTGGGTGTGGCCTTCGATTCGTCCGACCGGCTGTGGTTCGCCACCAAGGCGGGTGTCGCGTGTCGGACGTCCTCCGGATGGCGATTCTTTGAGGGACGCGACGGTCTTCCTTGGAACGATTTCACCGGGATCGCCA
Organism: Verrucomicrobiota bacterium; assembly: GCA_025360495.1. GTDB lineage: Bacteria > Verrucomicrobiota > Verrucomicrobiia > Limisphaerales > UBA9464 > UBA6176. Next base: position 6,899 of record JANYCC010000068.1, read on the forward strand.
CCGGCCCGGGCGGGAATGTCTGGTTCGGCACCCGACTCGGCGCCATCTGGTGGGACGGGACCGAGTTCCACTATCGACAGGGGCCCCTTTGGTTGCCCCATGACCATGTCGTCCAGACTCTGGTCGACGATTCCGGTTCGGCGTGGTTCGCCACCCCCGGTGGACTCGGTCGGATCGAACGTCGTTCCCTGACCCTCCAAGCCAAGGCGGAGTTCTACGAAGGCGAGATTGCGCGTCACATCAAACGAACCCCCTACGGCTACGTGGCGGAGGCTCCGCTCGGACAGGCGGGTGATCGATCGACCGCCACGCCGCAGGACAGCGACAATGACGGACTCTGGACGGCGATGTACGGTGCCGGGGAATGCTTCGATTACGCGGCCACGGGGAAGGTCGGGGCCCGGGAGAGGGCTCATCAGGCCTTTGAAGCCCTGCGTTTCCTGCAGATCGTCACCCAGGGAGGCGACCACGCCCCGCCTTTGGGCTTTGTCGCCCGCACAATCCGTCCGATTGACTGGCCGGACCCGAATTCAGGCCGTCTGGAGGATGATCTTTTGGAACAGAAACGGGACGCGTTATGGAAGGCCCCGGATCCACGCTGGCCCAAGAGCGCGGATGGCAGGTGGTACTGGAAGAGCGACACCAGCAGTGACGAACTGGACGGCCATTACTTTTTTTATCCCCTTTACTACGATTTTTGTGCGGACACGGAGACGGAGAAAGCGCGGGTGAGGCAGGTGGTCCGGGACCTGACCGACCATCTTTTGACGCACGATTTCCAACTTATTGACCACGATGGGAAGCCAACCCGCTGGGGCGTGTATCGTCCGCGGGACCTGAACGAAAACCCGCTTTGGTGGGCGGAGCGGGGACTCAACTCCTTGAGCATGCTCACCTATCTCGCCGTTGCCAGCCACATCACCGGCGACCCGAAGTACGCGGCGGCTTCCAGACTCCTGATCGATCAGCACGGCTACGCCCAGAATCTGATGTATCCCAAGGTTCAGCAGGGACCGGGATCCGGCAACCACTCGGACGACGAGATGGCCTTCATGTGCTACTACAACCTGCTCCGTCTTTCCAAGGATGAGTCCCTCAAGGCAGCGGTTCGCTACTCATTTTTCCAGTCCTGGTCGTTGGAACAGCCGGAACGGAATCCCTTTTTCCATTTTGCCTATGCCGGCATCAACCTTGGTCAATCGGTCACCAACGGCTGGGGGACCTATCCCCTTTCACCTTGGGACGGCTGGCTGGAAGACTCGGTGGCCACGCTGCGGGGATTTCCGCTCGATCGCCTCAATTGGCCCCATCGCAATAGCCACCGCCTCGACGTCCAACCGCTCCGGCGTCAGAAATCGCGGGACCTTTACGATGCCGGCCGCGGGGGTCGCGGCCAGCGGATCGACGGCAGGGTGGTGGCGGTGGAGAACCGCCACTTCGAACACTGGAACACCGACCCTTGGGAACTGGACTACGGGGGATCGGGCAATGTGCTGGGATCAGGGACCGTTTTCCTACTTCCCTACTACATGGGACTTTTTCATGGATTCATCGCCAAACCGTAGCGGGCGGAACCCGGTTCTGAATAACCGTCCAACAACCCCCGCACAACGTGAGCCCAAGCCCCAACAACCCGCCGGTTGTTGGACCTATCGGCTCCCTTCCCAATGAACCCCGGCTTTTGTTCCCAAGGCGGACCCTCGTTTCAGGCCCATTCCATCGACACCCCAACCGGTTGTGCAGGTTGTTCACACACCCTACTACGGGCTTTCTTTTTAATCATTGAACTCAAATAGTAAGCGGACATGAAGCTGACGATCGCCAAGGAGCAGCTCCTGACCGGCCTGCAAGCCGTCCAGAACGTGGTGGGCTCCCGGACTACGCTGCCGATCCTCTCCAACGTCCTGCTCCGGGCGTCGGATGGAAAGCTCCACCTGACCGCCACGGACCTCGACGTGACCATCTGCTGCTCCGTTACGGCCACCGTGGTGACCGAAGGGGCCGTGACTTTGCCGGTGAAGAAACTCTTCGGCATCGTCCGGGAGTTGGTCGTTGCCGACATTGAGATGGAGGTCGACGAGAAATCGGTGGCTTCCCTGCGGGCGGGGGCCTCGTTTTTCAAGATCAACGGGCTCGGACCGGACGAGTATCCGCCGGTCCAACCCTTCAAGCAGTCCCGGGCGGTGACCCTTCCCCAGGAAAAACTCAAGGTGATGCTTCGCCGGACCTCGTTCGCGGTGTCCACCGATGAGACCCGATACGTCCTGAACGGGATCTTTTTCAGCCTCAAGGAACACAAGGTGACCTTGGTGGCGACCGATGGGCGGCGTCTGGCATTGGCGGACGAGGAGGTCGACATCCCGGCCGAGAGCCAGGGTGAATTCATCGTCCCGACCAAGGCGATCACCGAGCTCAACCGCCTTTTGTCGGCCGGAACGGTGGAGATCAAGTATTCCGAGAACCAGGTCGGGTTCACCCTCACCCCGGCCACGGAAGGGGGCCTCGGAGTCTACATCATCTCCAAGCTGGTCGACGGGAACTACCCCAATTACCGGCAGGTGATCCCGCAGGAGGCCTTGGAACGGGTCACCATTCCGCGGGAAGAGTTGCTCCAATCCCTGCGGCGTGCCGAGATCATGACCAGCGACAAGTCGAACTCGGTCAAGTTGTCCTTCGGGCGGAATCAGTTGGGAATCACGGCCAATACACCCGAAGTCGGTGAAGCCCGGGAAAGCATTCCGGTCACCTACAAAGGCAAGGAGATGGCCATTGCCTTCAATCCCGGCTACCTGATGGATCCCTTGAAGGCGCTCGAACTCGACGAGGTTTACATTGAACTCATCGATGAGCTCTCCCCCGGTGTGGTGAAGTGCAACGAATCTTTTCTTTACGTCATCATGCCCATGCGCATGAGTTGAGAATCCGGCCCGGGAACGAGCCTTCGGTCGGGTTGGGTCGAGAGAATGCGGAAAAGCGCCTTATTCCATCTCATCGCCTGGACCATTCTAACGGGCGGCAGCGTTACGGGTCGGGGGGATGTCTTCACGGACCGGGTCAAGCCCTTGGTCGTACGGTATTGCTACGATTGCCACGATGAGGAGACCCTCAAGGGAGGCGTGAATCTGGTAGGGTTTGAGGCCGCACGCAGTCTGCAGAAGAACCCGATGCTTTGGGAGAACGTGGTCCGGCAGGTCGAAGACCGGACCATGCCCCCCAGGAACAAGCCGCAACCCACCCCGGCCGAGTTCCATGGACTCTTGGACGGATTGAAAGAGGTTTTGGACAATCCCGATCCCGCATGGCTTCCCCACGATCCGGGGCCCCACCTCCTCCATCGCCTCAGCCGGACCGAGTACAACAACACCGTCCGGGACCTGCTGGGCTTGGATACCCGTCCGGCCGACCGCTTTCCCCCCGATGGGGGCGGAGGCGGTGGATTCGACAACAACGCCGACACCCTCTTCGTGCCGCCGGTTTTGATGGAGCGATATCTTTCGACCGCCGAGACGTTGCTGGCGGCGGCACCGAAGGACCGGTGGATGACCGAGGACCCGGTGTGGTATTCCCCGGAGAGTTGGACCGCGCGACGTGTTCTGGAGAATTTCTGCAGCCGGGCCTACCGGCGGCCGGTTCCCCGGGGAGAGGTCGCCCGTCTGATGAAACTCTTCTCCGAGGCACGACAAGCCGGGGAGGATTTCAGCCACGCCATCAAGATTGCCTGCAAGGCGGTTCTCGTGTCCCCGCGATTCCTGTTTCGGATCGAAACGGATCGTCCGGGGACTGGGCCCGTGCCACTGGATCCTTACGAGCTGGCGTCACGGTTGAGTTATTTCCTTTGGTCGAGCATGCCCGATCAAGCCTTGCTGGATGCGGTGGTGTCGGGCGAATTGGAAAGTCCGGCGGGGGTGGAGCGGCAGGTGGCGCGCATGTTGAAGGATCCCAAGGCACGGGAGTTGAGCCGTAATTTCACCGGACAATGGCTGGGAACCCGGAGTCTGGGACAGGTTGCCAGTCCCAGTTTGGATCGGTTCCCGGACTACACGGTGGAATTGAGGGACGCCATGATAGAGGAACCGGTGGAGTTCTTCAACGGACTGGTCCGGGAGAACGGCAGCCTTCTGGACCTGATCGATTCCCGGTACACCTATGCCAATGAGCGTCTGGCCAGGCTCTATGGTCTGACCAATGTGACCGGTGAGACGTTGCAGCGGGTGAGCCTGCCGGACCGACACCGGGGAGGTATCACGGGCATGGCGGCGGTATTGACCAAGACGAGTTATCCGCTCCGGACCAGCCCGGTGCTCCGGGGGCGATGGATCTTGGACGAGGTGTTGGGAACCCCGCCCCCGCCCCCGCCCCCCTTGGTTCCAACCCTCCCGACGGATGATCGGGTCCAAGGAGGCCAGACCTTGCGGCAACGGTTGGAACAGCATCGCAAAAAGGAGAGTTGCGCGGCGTGCCACGCCCGGATGGATCCGATGGGATTTGCGTTGGAGAATTTTGATCCGATCGGCCGTTGGAGGGAGCGGATCGACGGAAAGGAGATCGATGCCTCCGGGGTGTTACCCAACGGTGAAGTGGTGGATGGACCGGTCGCTTTGAAGGAGGCACTTCTGCGCCGCAAAGGGCTTTTTGTCCGGCACCTGACCGAAAAGCTGTTGTCCTATGCGTTGGGGCGGGGCTTGGAGCAATACGATGTCGCCCCGGTGAAACAAATCATCTCCGAGGTGGAGCACGACGATTACCGGACCGTGACCCTGATCAACGCGGTGGTCCGCAGCTTTCCGTTTCAATACCGGAGGCCCGCCGAAGCCTCCGGGGGATAGGCACCCAACATCAGGGAAGCTGCTTCAGCCAAAGGTCCCGGAATTGGACCTTCATCGGCGTCGGCCAGACGTGCAGTTGCAAGGCGAGGATCCCGGCCTTGGCGGCCTTGGAGGGCTGGTCATCGATGACATCGGCGGTGAGATGGCCGTTGATGAAATGCATCAGATGATTCCCATCAGCGATGATTCGGTAGTCATTCCAGTCCTCGTCATGGATGAAGCCTTGGAGGTCCTCACTCTTGGCGACCTGGCTGAGCAGGGTGATCTTGGTTTTGCCACCTTCCTCGCTGATCCGGGTCCGTTGGCCCCGCTCGGCAAGGATTCCCCGGCCCCGCTCTTCATAAAGGATTCCGGAGTAGGTCTTGCCGGCCTCGAAATCAGCCTGGTACCCGCCGACGATCATCAACTTTGGATCCACCAAAGCGCTGCGATACTGGACGCCGGAATTGCCATGGAAAATGCGGTACTTGAAGCTCAGCTCGAAATTTGCCACGGGGCCGTTGGTCCAGACCAGAAACGTGTTGCTCTTGAGGGGAGTCTCCTTGGTGGTGTACCCGGTGATGGAAGCGTCCTCAACCGTCCAGTGATCGGGCAGTCCGGCCCATCCGTGGAGGGTCTTGCCGTCGAAGAGCTGGATTGAGTTTGCATGCTCATCGGCGATCGCCCGCGGGGTGAGCTTGCAGCCGGACAAAGCCAATGATCCGGCGGCGAGAGCCAGGACGAACACGTACGCGAACGGTTGGAAAAAGCGCATGGGAAAGTTGTCGTCGGGAAAGGGGGCGGTGGTCAAGCAGGGGCTGGGCAAGGGAAAGGTCGGGTCGGGATCCGGACGATTCTACTTCTTGCCGAAGGTCCGCTTCAGGTTTTCCAAGCCCTTGACCGCGATCTCGTCGCGGGTCGGCTCAATCCGGCGCCAGATGGCGGCGGCACGGGCGATCACCTTGACATCGGTGGTGAACGATTCGATGACGACGTCCCCGGTGTACTTGATGGATTTGAGCGCGGTGGCGATCTCCTTCCAATTCAGCGAGTCGGTGCCGGGAGTGCCGCGGTCGGTGCCACAGGCGTGAAAATGGGCGAGCAGCGGACCCGCCTTCCGGATCGAGGCGGCCTGGTTCTTCTCCTCGATGTTCATGTGGAACGTGTCCAAATGCAGCCGAAGCGCCTTGGAACCGACGGCCTTGATGAGCTTGAGTCCCTGATCACAGGTGTTCAGGAAGTCGGTCTCGAAACGGTTGAGCGGCTCCACGCAGATCTGGATGCCCTTGGATTCGGCATATTTGCAGAGCTCCTTGAGGTTCCTGACCACGAGCGCCCATTCGATTTTCTGTTGAGCGGGATCCACGGCGTCGGCCTTGCCGACCACGCTGTAGACCGGACCGATGACCGAAGGACAGCCGATGACCACGGCTTGGTCGATCAGGGCCTTGCAATAGGTCATGGCGGTCGACTGCTCCTCGGGGGTTCCCCGGAAATCACGACCCGGACCCATGCATGCACAGATGGACCCGCAGGCGAGACCGGCCTTTTCGAGGGCGGCGCGAACCTTGACCGGGTCGATGTGGGCAGGGTCCTCGATGGGAAGTTCCACCGTGTCGAAACCCCATTTCTTGAACTTGGGGAACAGCTTGACGCTGTCCGTGGTGAACGGGGAGACGAAGAGGAACGAATTGATGCCGAATCTCATGGTATGAACAGGGGCAGGCTACGGACCGCTGAAGGACCCTCCAAGGATTTACGCGGATCAGTTGATGTCCTCTTGCGGGATGACCGTGGCTTGAAGCTTTTTGAAGTCGATGGTCGTGTCGCGGCCGGCGGCCTTGATCGGGGCATCCAGACCCTGGTCTTTGGCGGGGAGGTAAACCCATCGGAACATCTCGGAATGGCCATCGGCGAAGGACAGGGCGGAGGCGCGATCGTGACGAACGGTCGGCGAGTTCTGCCAGACGGTCTGTCCCGGGGGTTTGACCGCGAAATAGCCGTCATCAATCGTGTTGATGCTTTCGTCCACGAAAACCAAGGATTTCGAGGGGGATGGGTTCAGGATTTCCGTGGATTTCTTGTACTGCGGATACTTGGTGGTGAGCACCCAGCTGGTGTCAACGCTGCCACCCGTCCCATCACCTCCGCCCATCCGACCCTCCATGGAGTACGTCCGGATCAGCCGGACGCCCTTCTTGATGCCGGCCGGGACATCGGTGGCGGCCGGGTCGGTGTAAATGCCCAGCGAACCGTTGTATTTCCACAAGCGGCCATTCCGAATGTCGGCGGCGTTGGTGGCGCCCGGCATGCTCGAGACATTGCCGCCGACCCAGGAATTGGCGACCCCGGGCCAATTGGGGACAAGCTGGTCATTGTTGTCGGTGGCGTACATGAACCAACACAGGCCCAGTTGCTTGAGATTGCTCAGGCAATTGATGCCCTGGGCCTTGGTCTTCGCTTTCGCCAGTGCGGGCAGCAGCATTCCGGCAAGGATCGCGATGATGGCGATCACGACGAGGAGCTCTATCAGGGTGAACGCGGACCGGCGCACGGGGGGATTGGCGTGAGGAATCATGGCGGCACAAGGATTCGGGGTAACCACATCCTTCTAGCGCATGGCGGGGCCAAGGCCAGACGAAAGTCGGGGATGGGCTCCCAGAAGCCGAAAAAAAGACCCGGGACCGCGACCGCGCTTGCAGCCGCCCGCTGGAAAAGGCTTCTGGAGAGGTAATCATGCGACCCGTCACTGCCATCCAGCGAGCCCGGATATTAGGGATGACTCTGGGGCTGTCCGCGGGAATGACCCAAGGAGCTCTCCCCTTCCTGGACCTGACCAGGACTGCGGATTCGCGCGGTTGGGAACCCAGCCACCAGGTTTCAACCCTTCGAACCACCCCGATGGGACTCGAGCTGGACCTGATGGGTGACGATCCATTCCTGACCAGCCCGCCGCTCGGGTTGGGTGGGACCAACGAGCTGATGATCGAGTTGAGATGCTGGTCGGAAGCAGGCGGGATCGGGCAGTTGTTTTGGTTCAAGGATAACGCGACCGAGGAAGCCTCTGCGCATTTTCGGGTGCGCGACCATGCCTGGACCGATGTCTGCCTGGCAATGCCGGCGCTGGGGGACGGATGGAGGTTCCGGATCGACCCGCCGGGGACCCATGGCGTGGCACGGTTGGCGTGGTTGCGGGTCAGTCCCCGGGGATCACGGGGCATCACCCGGATAGGGACCACCCAGGATTCACTGGTCTTTTCGGTCGAGGCGCAGGGGCCGTTCGAGGTGGTCGAATTGCGCCCGGACCAGGAATTGGAAAGCCTTGGGAATGCCGATGTGGTTCTCCGTTCCACCGGCCCCGGTTCCCGCGGTGGTTCCTTCGAGGTGAAGAGCGGCGAAGGTGTGTGGAATCGGGAAAAAACGGGGCTTGGAGGTGGGTTTGTGGTGCGCCAGAAGGACCCGCTGACGGGTTACCATCCCGTGGGGCCGATTCGACATGTTGAGGATTTTGGAGGGGTGAACCGACGGCATCCCCCGGCGGTCAGGGGAAGAAGCCGCAAAGGGTTGCAGGTGCAGATGGTGGACGACGCCATTGCCTTGGGAGTCCAACAGGCCGCGCTCAACGTGAACCTGGCGGGGTTGATCGCGCCCGGGGAGGAGAAAGAGACCTATGAGTGGACGAGGAACGGGCGGCAGTTCCATTTCCGAAAGGCGGCAGTGGATGCGATACCGGTCAAAGTCCTGTCCGATACGGGAGCGGCGGTGACCCTCATTTTGTTGGCCTACGAGTCGGGCAATCCGGGGGTGGATCGGATCCTTTTGAATCCGGGGTACACGCATCAGGCGCCCAATCATCTGGGTGGCTTCAACACGGTGACCCAGGAAGGTGCGGAATGGTTTGCCGCGACCGTGGGATTTCTGGCGGAGTGGTTTTCCCAGCCGGATGCGAAGCACGGAAGGGCGGTGAATTTCATCATTGGCAACGAGGTGACCGCGCACTGGCATTGGTACCATGAGGGCGAGGTGCCGCCGGATCTGTTCATCGCCGATTATGTCAACACCGTCCGTCTGGCGAACGCCGCGGCCCAGGAAGTCACGGATTCGATACGGGTCCACCTGTCCTTCGATCATCATTGGAACCTGACCTACGGCGGCAACCCAAACCGGGCGATCCCCGGAAGACGATTGCTGGATGGCTTCAACCGGGTGGCGGGATTGGGAGGGAATTTCGACTGGAACGTGGCCTACCACCCCTACCCGGAGGATTTGCGGAATCCGAAGACTTGGGAGGATCGGACGGCGCTACCGAGCTCGGAATCACCCCGGATCACGTTCCGTAACCTGGAGGTGTTGACGGATTATCTGGGCCGGCCTGAACTGTTGCACCACGGACAGCCGCGGCGGGTGATCCTGTCGGAGCAGGGGTTTAATTCCGATGGCACGGTGGACGGCGAACGATTTCAGGCGGCGGCCTATGCCTATGCATGGGAGAAAGTGGCGGGCCTGCCGGGAATTGATGCGTTCATTCTGCACCGGCATGTCGACCACCAGCTCGAGGGAGGCCTGAATTTGGGCTTATGGCGCCGGAAACCCGGGTCGGTGGCGGACCCCGATACGCCCAAGCCGATTTACGAGGTGTTCAAGGCCGCCGATACACCCGCCCGGGAGGAGGCCTTTCGTTTTGCCTTACCCTTGGTCGGAATGACCAATTGGACGCAGTTGCACCGACGCTGAAGTCCGGGTGCATCGTTAGGACCAAGGGGCAACAGCGAATCAGGTCATGGCGCGATATATCTTCATCACTGGAACTGACACGGGCGTTGGCAAAACCGTGTTGGCAGCGGCACTGACCCGGTGGCTCAGGGCCAGTGGCCGGCCGGCGGTGGCCCTCAAACCGTTGGCGTCGGGTGACCGGAGCGATGCCCGGAAGCTGGAGGCGGCGCAGGACGGCGCGCTGGCGATCGATTGGATCAATCCGTGGAGTTTCACGGAGCCGTTGACCCCGCTGCTGGCCGCGCGAAGGGATGGCTGCCGGGTCGATGCCGCGATGCTCCTCAAACATGTGAAGGCCACCTCCAAAAAGGGTGACCCGGTGGTGGTGGAAGGTGCCGGAGGACTGTTGAGCCCCTTGGTGGTGGGAGCGGATGCCCCGCAGTTGATCGTGGCATTGCAGGCCAGGACGGTGATCGTGGCCCGGGATCGATTGGGGGTGATCAACCAAGTCCGGCTCGTGTGGCACGCACTTCCGGCGTCGGCCCGGAGGCACGCCCAAGTGGTGTTGATGCCGGAATCCCGCGGCGACCACTCGACCCCGATGAATCAGGCCTTGTTGGGGGAGTACCTTGGATCGGAGCGCATCCACCTGTGTCCACGGTGGTCGCGACGGGAAATGGGGCGGACTCCCGAAGGGGAATCGGCGGGAATGCTCGCCCGGTTGGCCGGCGGTCTGGGCGTCTGAGAATAACGGTCAGGGATTCCGCAAGGCACGCAGAGTCCAGTCGGGCGCATCCGCCGGATTGGCCCAATGTCGCATGTCTTGCAAGGCTTGCCGGCTGAGGGATTCGGCATGGCCATCGACCTGGGCGGAGACGGCGCGATTGCCGAAGCGCGGATGCACATAGCCCCAAGCCTCGGGACCATCGGCGGGATTCCAATCCACCGCCCAGCGGCGGGCGGCGAGGAACGGGGGTTTGACCTCGTAAAAGCCGCTGACAATCTTGCCTTCAAACGGTCCGCGGGCGGAACAAAAGACCATGAGGTCGGATGGACGTTGGATCTCGGTCAATTTCAGGGCGCAGAACGGCCCGAATTTGGCGAAAGCGGCGCTGTTTGGCGGCAGTTCCATATCGTCGCCTCCGACGAAAATGGCGTTGATGCCGAGCGAGGGAAACACACTGGCCGCGTAGACAGCCAGGAACGGATCATCCATCCGCTGGAACTGCTCCAGGAGACGCCGGTTTTCGTTGCAATACATCAGGGCGAAGCTTTGGCCCAGATACGGGGCGATCCGCCATGGATAGCGGGCATTGATGGGATGGGGGATGGGCTGGCCTTTGAGATCCTTGGCTTCGAGACCGTATCGATATCCGGGCAGGACCGAATCATTGTGGTCCCCCGCGTACATGTGCCAGGCCAGCATCAACTGTTTGGCGGACGAGAGCTCATTCGCCTGGGCGGCCTTGTACTTGGCCTTCGCAAGGGCGGGAATGATCAAGCCCGCGAGCACGGCGATGATGCCGATGACGGTGAGCAACTCAATCAGGGTGAACCCCACTTGGTCCGGGCGGCGGATCATGGAAACGGGGCGCGGCATACCAAACACAGGCAAAAGGCTAAGCGACGGTCGGGACGTTACTTCTGTTCTGTTGCCCAAAAGTGGTGGTCTCTTGTCCAATCCCCAGCCGGCTTTGGGCCGGTTCCCATCCACTCGGGCCACGTTTTGCAGCCGGACGGGACCGGTGGCGCGATGCATACACCGCGGGACTCTAGGCGATCTGAAGGTGGCTGGGAAGGCGGCTGAGGTTCCCGGTTCCTGGCTTTGCCGACCGGGGTGTTCAGGAGTAGGCTTCATCCATGGATTGGCAGACACCGGTATCGTTGGGCATCGTGTCCGTCACCGCCGCACTTTTCTCCTGGCGGCGGTTCGGTCGTCGCGGGCGCCTGTTTGAGAAGCATACCGGCTGTGGTTGCGTCGGGGGTCGATCGGGTCCTCCCCCGCCGGGATTGATCATCCGGTCGCGCCGGGGCGAGGCCCAGCAGATACAATTTCAGCCCGTGGCCGTCCGGTCGCGGCCTTCTTCGAAGTGAAGATCGGACTTGCCGGCGCCTGCACCGTCTTGGAAATCGGCAGGCTTGCCCTGAGGGCCGGTGTGCGGGCACTGATGATGTCGGTCCTCCTGCTGTTGGGTGCCCCGGTCGTTCCGGGCGCGGAACCCATCCTGAGCGCCGCCCAGCAAGAGGGGCGTGCGTTGGCCGCTGACCTGCGCCAGCAGCGACCGGCGCAATCCATGACCAATTCGGGGATCCTGCGGTTGCGGGATGCCCGGGGTCATCGCCGGGATCTGCCGGTGTTGGTGACCACGCTGACGGGTGACGAAGGGTGGCGGATCATTTACCAGATCCGGGACGGGACCAATGGCGTGTTGGAGACGTTTGTGGTCCGTCTGACCGGCACCAACGGCCCCGAATATGAGGTGGCGGAACGGGGGACGGGGGCCTCAGGGACGGACCCGTTGAAGGCGGTGGCGGCCGGGGCATCGGCGGTGCCGGTGGCGGGATCTGATTTTTGGAGATGCGATCTCGGTTTGGAATTCCTTCATTGGCCCGAGCAAAAGGTGGCGAAGCAGGAGATGAGCAATGGCCGGCTCTGCTGGGCTTTGGACAGTTTCAATCCGGGAACCAATGGATATGCCAGTGTGCGGTCTTGGATCGACGCCGAGTTTCACGCCCTGCTTCGGGCCGAGGCTTACGACACCCAACGCCGCAAGGTGAAGGAATTCAGCACGGGAAACTTCAAACAGATCACCGCCAAGGACGGCCGCGAAATGTGGTTCCTGAAAGACATCCACATCCGGGATGAATTCAAGAACACCCGTACCGACCTCATCTACGACCTTCCCGGGGACTGAGTCCGGATTGGGGCGGACACCGAGGCGACGGATGTTAAGGCTATCGGATGTTAAGGCTTCGGAATTTCGATGGGTCCACCTAGCTTGGCCCCATGTACGTCGCGCTGGAGGATTCGCGGCTGGCCCGCCATCTCGATGGGCCCGCCCGGTCCCTGCTGGTGGCAAGCGCCCTCCGCCGTTCGTACGCGGCGGGTGAGACGGTTTTTGAAGAGGGCGCGCCCGGGGACGGTGTCTACGTCCTGGAGAACGGAAAGGTCGAGATTGCCGCCCGCTCGGTGGCGGGGCTTTTCCACCGTCTGGCGGAGATGGAGCCCGGAGATTATTTCGGTGAAATGGCCGTATTCGATGGGGGTTCCCGGTCGGCCTCGGCCATAGCGGCGGGTCCGGTGGACGCGTTCTTCATACCCTCGGCGGCCCTGCTGGCCATGTTGGAACGGTCACCGTTGTTGGCCGCGGAAATGGTCCGGGATTCCAGCCGCCGCATGCGGGAATTCAACCGGCGCTTCCTGCAGGAAGTGCTCAAGGCCGAACGGCTCACCCTGGTGGAACGTCTGGCCAGGACGATCGTCCATGATTTCCGGAATCCTCTCAATGTCATCGGACTGGCGGCCGATCTGGCCGCCGAAGGCAATGCCTCCATCGAGGCCCGGAGGGCGGGGCGCGACCGGATTCGCAGACAGATCGAGGTGCTGAACCGGATGATGCAGGAGTTGATGGATTTCACACGGGGGATGACTCCGTCGGCGGTGCTGCCCAAGACCGATTACGGTCAGGTGGTCCGGGAGTTGGTCTTTGAACTCGGCCCCGAAGTCGCCCGCCGTGGCGTGCGCCTGGAGGTGTCCGGTACGTTGCCAAGCGTCATTCTTCGGATCGATCCCCTGCGGCTTCACCGGGTGTTCAACAACCTTTTCCAAAATGCCTTTGATGCGCTCGCCGACCGGCCCGACCCGGTCATAACAGTGCGCGTGGCGGTGGAGGCGGAACAGGTGGTCACAGAGATCGCAGACAATGGGCCCGGGATCCCGGTGGAGGTTCTGGGACACGTTTTCCAGCCTTTTGTAACTTTCGGCAAGGCGCACGGCACCGGATTGGGGCTGGCCATTTGTGATCGTATCATTGCTGAGCACGCCGGTCGGATCCAGGCGTCGAATCCGCCGGAAGGGGGGGCCCTGATCCGCTTCGCCCTGCCGCTTCCGAGGGCGGGCGACACCGAGGTGTTGCCGCCGGGTTGACCCGGAGAGCAGGGTCTCAGTTGTCGGGCGCCGACCCGCACCTTCCCTTTGTGAAGTCATTATTAATAGGTTGGATCTGGCTGTGGGTGGCGACCGGCTCCCACCGTGCCGAGGCCGCCCCGGTGCAGCCGGCACGCCCCCCCAACATCGTCCTGATCCTTTGTGATGATCTGGGTTGGGGGGACCTGGGATGCTATGGGGCGCGCGGGTTTCATACCCCGGAATTGGACCGGATGGCCCGGCAGGGCACCCGGTTCACGAGTTTTTATGTCGCGCAGGCCGTGTGTTCCGCATCAAGAGCCGCCTTGCTGACCGGATGCTATCCCAACCGTCTGGGAATCCACGGGGCATTGGGACCCAACCAGAAGGTCGGGCTCCATCCTGACGAGGCGACCCTGGCGGACATCCTGAAGCCGCAGGGATATGCGACCGCCATGATCGGCAAATGGCATCTGGGCAGGCCCACCCCGTTTCTTCCGCTCCACCACGGCTTCGACAGCTACTTCGGGCTCCCCTACTCCAATGACATGTGGCCCAACCACCCGGAAGCCGCCGTCGGAACCTATCCGCGCCTGCCCTTGCTGGAAGGAGACCGGGTCCTGGAGGAAATGCCGGATCAACGGCTGCTGACGCAACGCTATACCGATCGGGCAGTCCGCTTCATTGCGGAACAAAGGGGCCGCCCCTTCTTCCTATATCTCGCGCATTCCATGCCCCATGTGCCGTTGTTTGCCAGCGACCGTTTTGCCGGTCGGAGTCGAAGCGGTCTCTATGGGGACGTGGTTGGGGAACTGGACTGGTCGACCGGCAGGATCCTGGCCACTTTGCGCCGCTTGGGCCTGGAACGGGACACGTTGGTGATTTTCACGTCGGACAACGGGCCCTGGCTGAGTTACGGGGACCATGCGGGATCGTCCGGTCCGTTCCGCGAGGGAAAGGGCACGGTGTTTGAGGGCGGCGTCCGGGTGCCCTGCCTGATGCGATGGCCCGGTGAGATCCCGGCCGGACGGACCGTCGACACCCCGCTGATGACGATCGACCTGCTGCCGACCATTGCGCGGATGGCTGGTGCGACCCTGCCGGTCCGGCGGATTGACGGCCTGGATGTCTGGCCCCTGCTGGCGGGTTGGCGCGGGGCGACAAACCCCCATCCGGCCTATTATTTCTATTATAACCAGGGTGAGTTGCAGGCGGTCCGCAGCGGAGACTGGAAACTGTTGCTCCCACATATCTCCCGCACGTCACCCGACGGCGCCCGTGCGGAGCGGGGACGGCCGGCAGCCTACCTGCCGATGTCGGTGGGGCTGGAATTATATAATGTGAAACGCGATCCCGGCGAGACCCACGACGAGGCCGCGCAGGAACCGGAGGTGCTGGGGAGATTGCTCGGCCTTGCTGAAGACGCGAGGAATGAACTCGGGGATGCGCTGACCCATCGCCGGGGCAAAGGGGTCCGCGAGGCCGGTCTCGCGCCCTGAAGCGGCCCCTCGGAGTGGGCGAGCCTTCGCGTGGGTGACGCGGACGGCCGAGGTCGCTCACAGGGGTGGGTTTCCGGGGCCCTGATGTTGGCGCAGATTCGGTCGCGGTGGGCGCGACGCAGCCTACGGAAACCAGCGCAAAGAGGGAGTGTTGGTGATCGGTCGGCTGCGCCGAAAATTCCAGTAAAGAGTGTTGGGGAAGCGTTGGGCATGCCCGTCAAGGAAGAGGAAATTGGCCCCTGAACCGTGGGCATTGGTGTGGACGTTGCCCTCGGTCGCCACGGCGGCGAGGCGACCGTTGTCGAAGAGCCAGGGGGTCTCCGCCGGTGCGGGCAAGGAAGCCAGGGCGACGCTATGGGTCTCCGATCCGGACCCATTGATCCGGCGGTTCAGGACGTAATGAAAGAGGAGGTTGCCATTGCTCCGGCGGCGATTGGCTGGACAGATCCAGAGGGACTTGGGGAGCACTGCCGAGGGATTGGTGCGCCACGAGCCGGCCCGGGGGTAAGGCAACGCCCCGATCGCCAACGGAAGATCCACATACCACGCGGCATCCTTGGAGATCCCATTCGGAGCGCCATCCGGGGGAAGCAGATCAGAATTATCGATAACGTAATGCTGTGTTGCCAAACCCCACTGACGCAGATTCGAGAGGCATCCGACTCCCTTGACGCCCACTTGGGCTCGATTTGCCGCGGCAGTCAGGGTGCCGGCGAGGATCAAGACGATCGCCACCACGATAAGGAGCTCCAAGAGTGTGAACCCCGCCCGCGGGTTGGGGCAGGCGGTTGTAGTTGGGGTTGGGGTTAGGGTTGGAGTGCGGGCGAGGTTCACACCGACTGCTACAAGGATTCTGAGGGATGGTTACGGAGCATTCGTTCGGTTGAATTCGGAAAATGTTCCACGTGGAACATGGTATCAGCTTGGTCGGAAACCCTGATCTTCCGTCGGAGGTCATCCCGGCGGGATGTCACTCCGGTGGGATGCCATCCGGTGGGATGCCATGTTGCCGGATACGAGCAATCCCGGTATTCTTCCATTGATGGCCTTCGTGTATCCAAAGCGATATGAGGTGATTGTGATCGGGGCGGGGCATGCCGGGGTGGAGGCGGCATTGGCTGCGGCTCGAATGGGGTGTTCGACCCTGATGCTGACCATCAATTTGGACACCATTGGACAGATGTCCTGCAATCCGGCAATCGGTGGGTTGGCCAAAGGTCATCTGGCCCGGGAGATTGATGCGTTGGGCGGTGAGATGGGAAGGAACACGGACATGACCGGGCTCCAATTCCGGATGCTCAACACCAAGAAAGGTCCGTCGGTCTGGGCTCCCCGTGCTCAATGCGACAAAAAGGCTTACCAGTTCCGATTGAAATGGGTTTGTGAACGCCAGACGGATCTGGACCTCAAACAGGGCCAGACGGTGCGCATCCTGGTTGAAGACCAGAAAGTCTGTGGCGTGGAGACGGCTCTGGAGACCCAGTTCCTCTCTGAATGCGTGGTCATCACCACCGGGACCTTCCTGCGGGGACTGATGCATATCGGATCCAATCAGGAGGCGGGGGGCCGGGCCGGGGAATCGGCTGCTCACAGTTTGTCGGGTTCCTTGCGGGAGATCGGTTTGGAATTGGCGAGATTGAAAACTGGCACCCCGCCCCGCTTGGTGCGTCAGTCCATCGACTTCACCCGTTGCGAGACCCAACACGGGGATGAACCCGTGCCTTGGTTTTCTCATTGGAAGCAGGATCATCTGTGGCACGACGAGCTGGGGCGTGCAACCCGAAGCCGGGGAGCTCGAAGCGAAAAAATGTTCCACGTGGAACATCCGGAGGAACCCAAACGATCCGGTCCCGGCACCGATCCCATCGTTGGCAGGTATCCGC
>JANYCC010000111.1 GCA_025360495.1 Verrucomicrobiota bacterium
CCAAAACAGACCACGCCGGTGGGCCCTTCGAATCGGGCGAGGTTCCACCCGAGCCGTCTGGGAGTCGGTGGCGGGGGCAGTGTCAAGATGCGCCCCGACGCCCTCATTTCGCGACCGGCAACGCGACCTGCCGCGGGAGCATCAGGTACGCGACCAGATCGCGCGCCGCCGTCTCCCCGAGGGTGTCGAGCAAGCCGTCGGGCATCAGCGATTGTCCCAAGGTCTCCTGTTTCAAAATCTCGCTCCGTTCCATCACCAAACGCTCGAGCTGGGATACGATTGTCACCGTCCGTTCCGTCGGTTCCCGCAACAGGCCGGTGAGCACCCGACCGTCCTTCAACGTGACGACCGTGACCCTATAATCCGACGGGACCACGGCGCTCGGAGTCACAATATTCTCCAAGAGATAATCCAGATTCGCGCGACCGGACCCCGTGAGATCCGGTCCCACCACGCCCCCGTCACCATACAGTCGATGACACGCCATGCAGGTCGTTTGGAAGGCCGCCCTACCCCGGCCCGCATCCGCCTGCGCGAGCCGCGCCGGGGCCAGCGAGCCGCGCCATTTTTCGACGGCCGCACGTTGGTCGCCGGTCTCGATCCGCACGCTTCCCCAAACCTCGGCCAAGCGTCGGGAAAGCGCCGGGACACCGAGGCTGGCAATCTGTCGGGCGTGAAAGGCGGAGATATCGGCGCGGGCGACCCGGCCGGCGGCGAGTCCGTCGAGCAAGGCCGCCGCCGCATCGGGTCGGGTCACCATGGCGGCCACCATCGCCGGACGTTCCTCGCGCTCCACCCACGGCAACCGCGACCCGGCCAATTTGACGGCCTCCGGATCATTGAGTTCGAGCAACCCGATCATCGCGGGCACCCGCAGGGATCCGTCGTCGGCCATGCGCCGCAGCAGCACGGGCAATTGGTCTGCGCGCGCCTCGACCAGGGTGTGCAGGGCCGTCCGCCGCGTCGCCACATCCGCGTGGGTGTCCTCCACGACGGCGCTCAATTCGTCCAACGCCCGGCCGTCGCCGAAGAGCACGTTGAGATCCCGGATCCGGTCGCGCACGGAGACGGGGGCTGTTGCAACCCCGGCGACGGCTGCGAATTCGGTCCAACCCGACGGCGCCTTGGCCCGTCGACGGCCCCGCAAGGCATCCGCGAAACCTTCCAACACATCGGCCTGTTCCGCCGCACCCCATCGGGTGGCCCAACCGAGCATCTGACCCACAATGGCAGGTCGTGCATCCAAGTCCTCGGTCAGGCGGCGGGCGATGAATCGTCGCAACACGGGATGGCGACAGGAATTTATCAGGCGCAAAGCCGCCTGCGGGTCGGCACCGATCAGCGGTTCCAAGCCGTACCACAGCATCAACCCGAGATTGTGATCCGAGGCATCCTCGGCATGGGCCACCAATCCCTCCCCGATGACCCGTCGCTCGGAAAAGGAAAGCCGCTGCAAGGCGGAGGCCAGATACAGGCGGACCAATGGCGAAGGATCCTCCCGGGCCATTTTCGCGAATGCAGCCACGACGATCGTGCGAAAGCCCGGACTCACCGATGGATCCATGGTGCCTCCTTCCTTTCCGTTCGAAACCGGGAACCGCTCCGCCAAGAGTCGAACCGCCCAACTCCGCACGTTCTCATCCGCATCGTTCGTCCAGCCGAGAAGGCGACTTTCAGAACCAGGAGTGACTCCGCAGAGTGCGTTCAAGGCCCACATCAACCGGAGTGTCTGAACCGGAGGGGTTCGATTCGTGGTGATCTTGTCAAAAAACATCGAGCTCGGGTGCATGATCGCTCTCAACCACGCGTCCGGTTCGCGACCCGCCAATTCTTGTCGGGCCTGCCTCACCATCCACTCGTCCCCGTCCAGTGCCAGTTCCACCAACGCCTTCGAATCGGCGTGCCGCAGATCGGGCAACTTCACTGCCTTCGGCGTGCCATACGTCACCTTATATATCCGTCCCGAATTCCGGTGCACACCGTCCGAATCATGGCATTCGCCGGCGTCCGACCAATCGGAGATATAAACCCCGCCATCCGGTCCCGTGATGAGATCCAACCCACGGAACCAGGGATCGCCCACGCTGAGCAGATCGGGCTCGTGACGGGCGACATAACCGGAGCCGTCGCGCTCGATGCGTTCCTCGTTGATGCGGCGCCCATGGAGATTGAGCGTGAACACCCGGCCCCGGTATTCGGCCGGCCAATTCGTGCCTTGATACACCATCAACCCGCAATGTGCATGCCCGCCGCCCAACGCGTCGCTGCCGCCCGCCGCTGCCCCGTCCGCTCCCGCCCGCGACTTCGTCCAACCCGCGCCGGTGTCGAAATGATAGTGATCCGCGTGCTGTCCGATCAGGCCATAGGCGCGCGGCATCACATCGTCACCGTGCATGCGCTGGAAATGCGCGCCGGGGATCGCGTGCCAGAAATGTCCGATGACGGTGTTGATGAAAAACGGCTCGCCGACCTCGTTCCAATCGAGTCCCCAGGGATTGGTCGTGCCATGGGAAACCGCCTCGAACACGCGCCGCTTGGGATCATAGCGCCAGATGCCCCCGCGCATCTCGACCCGGCCCGCGTCCGGATCACCCGGCCGCCCGATGCGTGCACCGCTCGAGATCCCGATCCGTCCCCACAACCAGCCGTCGGGACCCCATTTCAGACCATTGGCGAACGTATGATGATTCCCGGTGGTCGGGGTGAATCCGTCCAACAACACCTCGGGCGGACCGTCCGGCCGATCGTCCCCGTCCTTGTCGGGGATGAACAACAATTGGGGCGGACACAGGGCATAGACCCCGCCCCGGCCCACCTCGACGCTGGTGAGGATCTTACCCTCATCCCAGAACACCTTGCGGGAATCAAAACGACCGTCGCCGTCCTTGTCCTCGAGGATCACGATGCGGTCGTTGAGATTGGTGGCGAAGTTCACCCCCGATTCGGCATAGGTATAAT
This sequence comes from Verrucomicrobiota bacterium, assembly GCA_025360495.1. Taxonomy (GTDB): domain Bacteria; phylum Verrucomicrobiota; class Verrucomicrobiia; order Limisphaerales; family UBA9464; genus UBA6176. The sequence continues at coordinate 2,959 of JANYCC010000111.1, forward strand.
TCTCCGCCACCCAAAGCCGGCCGCGGGAATCGAAGGTCATCGCGATCGGTTGCCGGATGTCGGGCTCGGCCGCGAACACGGAGACGTGGAACCCCGGGGGAACCTTGAAACTGGCGGCGGCCTCGGCGGGCGGGAGCGGATGGGTGGTGGACTTCTCCGTGTCGTAGGGTTCGGGGAAGGCGGCGGCCCCGGCAAGCTCCGCCAGCAACAGAAGCCCGGACGCGGCGAAGGATCGGACGGAGAACATGCCGGGTCACATAACGCGGGACGGGTTCAAGGGCGAGTGCGAAACACGGGAACCGCAACCCACCACTCCGAGGGACGAGTTCCACGAGTCCCATATCAAACTGTATTCGGTAGGGCGAGGCTCCGTCCGAGCCGTGCCCGCAGCCCGTCCCATCCTCTTCCAATCCCGCACCGAAGCCCCCCTGTGCGGCTCGGGCGGAGCCTCGGCCCTATCTTACGGACGGCAGCGCCAATGCGTCCTTCGCCTGTTGGGCGACATGCGGATCAGCATCCTTGGACAATCCGAGAAGTATCTCCCGTGCTTGAGCGTGACCCCCGGCCGAGACCGGGCGCCCGACCTCCAATGCCAGGACGACACTCTGTTTGGTGTCGGAATCCTGCGTTGCCGCGATGATTTTCAGATTGGACAACAAATTCGAGGTCAAGGTGCCATTCTCATCCATGCGGAGCATTCCGACCGCGGTCCGCTGATTTTCCGCATCGGGTCGGCTCGCTTCATAAATCAGGAATTCACGGAGTGCGTCGGTATGGATCGCTTTTCCCCATGCGTATCGCAAAACGCCCATCCGGTTCGGGGAATCCAGAAACGGAATCCAATCCCGAATGAAATCCGGGACTCGTCGGCGTAGCATCAACAACCCGCATTCCCACCCATTGTCCGGACGGAGCCCTTCACGGATGAGGTATTTCCAATCGGAATCCTTGAATTCGGCGCAAAGTCGGTAGGACCCGGTTTCGAAGACTGCTTGGTTGTAAAACCGTCCGAAAGACATCTTCCACTCCCTTGCCCGGCGCGTGCCCTCATCCGGACCGAATCGTAAGGATAGCACGGCGGCGACGCAGACCAGGCCAACCCCAAGGACGATCGCCCAGAGTTTGGTTCCTCGAACCAATTTCATTCAAGTGGCGCGTGCGAGGCACTCGGCGCGAAGGCCGGCGCGTCCAGATTGAAGCGGACGCACGGCGCGGCGGGGCTGGACCCTGGCGGCCGAGTTCAGCACGAACGTGAAGGTCGCACCGTCGCGATGACGGACCTCGATGACCTCCCCGAGTCGCGCCTTGGCGACAAACCGGGGGAAAGCGCGGACGAATTCTCGAACGACAATGGACGCCATGTCAGGCAGATTGTTGACATTGGGCACTCACGCAAGTCGCAAAGCCCACCTGGCTGGTCCAATGGCGCACACTGCCCCCATGAATGCCATCAGGGCGGCTCGGGTGGAACCTCGCCCTACCAACACAGACCACGCCGGTGGGCACTTCGAATCGGTAGGGCGAGGTTCCACCCGAGCCG
>JANYCC010000114.1 GCA_025360495.1 Verrucomicrobiota bacterium
TGGCTCGGGTGGAACCTCGCCCTACCAAAACGGACCACGCCGGCGGGCACTTCGAATCGGTAGGGCGAGGTTCCACCCGAGCCGCTTGGAAGTCCGTGGCGGGAGCAGGGTCAAGATATGCCTCCCCGCCGGCGCCACTGATTCTACTGACCCGATGGCCTGGGGAGGGCATGGTTCCGACGGACGGCAAGCCGCCGTGTCTTATCTTTCCCTTGGCCGTTTGGCTTCGAGATCCATCGAACCCTTCGCCACCGCCCTTCACCAGGCCGACCCGGAGATCGTCCTGCAGGCCGCGGCCTTTGAAATCGTCACCCGGGGCGTGGACTCGATTGCCGTCCCCGAGCGGGTCCTGCGGGAATTCGGCCAAACCATCACGGAGCGAACCTTCCATTATGAGGACATGCTTTATACGGATGGCCGCTTCGTGAACCACTGGGGCGGCAAAGGTTCCGTTCCTGACATGAGCCGGTTGGAGACGCGCCTGTGGTTTTATCACCTGGTCACCTCTTATGTGGACATAGGAATCGAGGCCATCCATTTCGGTCAGGTCGGCCTCATGGACAAGAATGATCCGGGTCACGCCGGGTGGCGGGACCTGCTCGCCCATGTCCGATCCTATGCGCGCCTCCATGCGCGGCGGCACCTGTTGCTTTGCGACGCCCATACGCCGACCGGTGGCTATATCGAGGACGGCCAACTGCTCTTTGATTTCCACTCGTTTCCGCTGCGGATCGCCGAGGTTGCGGAACACGCTCACCAAGGCGTCCTCCGGGTCGGCCAGGCGGATTCCATCGTCCTGAAGAGCAAAGGCGGCATCACCCAACACGCGGAGCGCCGCCTGTCCCTCCGGCTTCAACACGGAGGCAACCATCCGGGAGTTGTGGGGGACGGCTGCGCGACCGAAAGAGTGGGACCCGGCGGCTACTTGAGATAAGATTGCGCGACGATCTCCACGAGAATCGCACCGCTGGAATTCACCAGGAGGGCACCCACCAACGGATTCTTGGACAGCGGAGCGAAAGCCCCCCGGCGCAGGTCATTGATCTCTTGGAGGAGAAGTTCCGCCTGGTTGGATTCGTGTTCAGCCACCGAGGCGGCGGCCTCGCGGTGTTTTTCATTCAACTTGGTCTTCAGAGCCTCCACCCCGATCTCCCGCGCCCGGGAGGCGGCCCGCTGCAGGATGATGTAACTGGCTGCCGCCAGGCCCATGTTGATGATGAAGGTGATCACCAGGGGCCAATGCCAGGTCCAATGGTCCAGCCACGGGTTGCGCGACACGATCATGAGCAACAGCGCTAGGAACGGCCAATAAACCAGTTTCCCGATGGGTTCGGTCAGGTCCGCGATCCATTGCAGATCGATCCATTCACCCACCAGCGAGTCGTCATCCAGGGCGCGTTCCCGCAGGAATTTCCCCAGGGTGGCCTCGGGATAACGGGTCGGAGCCCGGCTCAACCGGCGGATGAACCACGAGCACAGCACCGCCGTGTCGATCATCCAAAGCGTCCCGAACAGGTAGGCGAAAACGGAGCCCAGGAGCAGCGGCATCTCCAGGTGCTGCAACAGGTCGCCCCGGATCGGACTCACCGGTTGGGGCGCGAGGGTGAACAACCCCCCCACAAACAACACATATAACAACCCACCGCTCATGACCCGGACCAACCGACGCAACCAGTGGCGGGTTTGCTGGTATTCCCCCCAGACCTCGTTGGCACAGACCCCGGCTTCCGTCCGGCCGGGATCTTTCGGCCAGAACCACCGCCACCGACGGGACTCGGGCGCCCCATCCACCTTCACGTTCAGCTGGTACCGCCGGGTGATATCCAAATTGGATTGGCTCAGTCGCCGTTGGGTCCGGACGATGACCACCACACTCAGCGCCAACACGGCGAACCGGATGAACTCGGTCGGCCAGGCGCTGGTGCCTTGAAGATTGAAGGGTTCCCCACCCGGGACCAGGTAGGTGTCCTTCCATGCCCAATCGATGCCAATCGCCAAACCCGTCCCCATCAGGATTGCAGCCACCCAAAATAGGATCGGCCGCGACCTTCGCCGATCATAAGTCATCAGGGCGATCGTCCGGGCACAACGGGCGGTCGCGGCCGTGGCATCCCGGGGGTCGTCCGATCCGGCGGCTCCCTCGAGGTTGGAGAGCATCTGGTTGACGGCTTCGCGGTTGCGGCGGATGTCGCCCTGCCGCAGTCGCCGGTGCGAGGCGATCCGATCAAGGCTCTGTTCCAAACCCCGCCTGCACCCGGCATCCAACAGGGCACTGCCCCGGATGTCCTCCCGGGCCGGCAGGGCCCCCGGTCCCGTCATGAAGACCAGGAGATTGAGCTTGGAAAGCAGGGCCGCCAGCTTCTCCCGAAGACGCAGTTCAGCCCCGCGTTTCACCAATTCCCCATACGCGTCCTCCAGCATCATCCGGTTGAGCCAGATCAGGTCCGCACTCCCGCCCGCCTTGGATTCCTCAAGCAGGGCGATGGTCTGGGGCCGCATTTTCTCCAGGGGAAACCCCGGTGCAGGGCGGATGAGATCCTGCCGGATCATCCGGTCCAACTCCCGCGCCAACCCGGACTGCACGCCGTTCCGGATCGCCTCCGCGTCCCTGGGCTGAAGCAGTTCGTCTTTCAATTCATCCGGCAACTGGCTTTGGAGGAAGCCCGAGAAGTCATCCCCTCCCCGCCGCAGCCGGGTTGCAAAGGCCAGCGGGTCCCGGAAATCCCCGGCGGAAAATGCCGGGGCGGCGGGGGCCGTCGAATCCCGTTCCAGCAACCATCCCACCAACTTGTCCGGCGTGCGCGAAAGCTGTTCCAGCCGGCCGAGAATGACCCGGCCACCCTCCACGCCCCCATGATCCTCCTCGGAAAGGACCAAAGGCTGGCAGCAGTGATGGCGGGGCCGCCAAACCAACCGGCGCAGCCCCTTGAAGACCAGGAGCACGAAGGCCAGGAGCACCACCAAGGCGCCGGCGAGGGGTTTCCAGCGCATCTCGGGCTGGATACGCATCACCGGGTGGGGCCAGATCACGGTGCGGGTGTCGACGGCGTTCGTGCTCAAATCCACGGCGCCGTGCCGCCCGATCTCAAATCGCCGTGGCGGCACCCGGTCCGTGCCTTGGAATTTACCGTCATGGATCGAGGCGAGAGTCGCGAGATAATAGGCACATTGGGCCGACTCACGAAAGGGGGCCACCCCGGCCTGCAAGTCGTCGTTCAATCGCAAGCCATACCCGGAAACCACCATCAGGTTCCGGCTCCACGACAACTCCCGCGGATGCCAGAACCGTGCATCGAGGTCGCTGGTGAAAAACACCGCATCCGGCAGACGCACCCGCAACGACTGCAGGACCAACAGCGTGTCATAGACATCGCTGCCGATGATCCCCACGGCGGTCACCCGGCTGTCGGGATCCTGCCATCGCAGGTCACGGTCGAGATCCGCCAGGACATCGCCCAGACGCCCGAGATAATCGTATTGGGCCTGTCCCTCCGCCTTGTTCGCATCCGGACTCCACTGGGTGAGTTCCTCGAGGCTGGCGGGACGGTGGCGGCCGGGCTCCTTCTCCTTGGGGTCGCGTTCCTTGGCCTCGTCGCTGATCGTCACCTCGCCGTCGAGCCCTTGCAGATAAACATAGCGATGCAGGGTGGCGGGCCAGGTGTTGGAGCCGCCCCGGGCCTCATTGACGAACCGGATCGCATTGGTGGCATTCGTGAGGGCGTCGCTGGTTTGTGGGTGGGTGATTTCCGCAGCGTATGCCAGGCCCGCCATCCGAGAGAAGAAGCTGTCCCATTCCGAGATCAGGACCAGGTGGTGATGGCGGTCACCGGCCGGATCGATCCTCCGGAGTTTCAATTTAGCGAGCGCCTCGGCGGCCAGTTGCCGGTCGGTGCAGGCGAAATTATCAACCGATCCGAACAATCTTCCCGGACCCAAGGCTTTGGCGACCGCCTGACGGGGTTTCGCAAAATCGCCCGTTCCGACCCCGGCTGTCCGCTCGACCACCGCCTCGTCCATGACGGTCGGTGTCGCCAGAAGGAGGCGGACCTTCCCCAGTTCGCCAGTGATCTTTCCCCAGAGCGGAAGGTTGGTGCAGGTGGTCTTGATCACTTCCTCGCTCTTCAACAGGTCGCGGAGCGTGGATGAATTGCGGGGACCGATGACCGCCCAGTCCACATGATTGGTCACCTCGGGCGGCAGGAGAGCGCTCATCTCGCCCTTGAAGAGTGCCAGACGGGCGGCCGGATCGTCCTCGAAGTATTCCTCGTCCAGCCAGACGAGCAGGACCCTTCCATAATGCGCGGGTACGACCGGAAGGTTCGTGGGATATCCATGCTCCCGTCTCGAGAAGTATTCCCGGGGCTGGTATTCCTCGAAGGGAAGGTGCAGATGAAGACCCTCATCCTCCGCCTGGCATCGGTCCGGGTTTTCGTCGGCGGATTCTGCCGGTGCTGATGCCTCCTTCCTCCCGCCGATGCGCAGTTCGGCATTTGTGTTGAATCTCCATCGGTTGAGCTCCTTGGTGCTGGGCCAATGGCTGGCGGCCATTCCGATATGACCCGCATGGGAGGGTTTGTATCCGCCGGATCCGAGGGCGGCACCGACGGCATACCGGGTCCGGATGCGGCCCTCGGTGTCCTCGGCATAGGGTTGGCCGGAGACCATCACGCCCAGCACCAGCAGGTTGCTGGAATTGAGCGGGGAGAAATCAGCGGCCAGAGCTTCGACCATGTTGGTCAAACCCGCGTCGGCACGCAGATGCTGGTTCGCTTCCGAGAGCTTGTCCCAGGCGGCAAACGGATCCTCCCACAGTCGCGACTCGATGTTTTGGATCCCCAGTGGGCGGGTCCCCTCCACGGCGGCCTTGGCCGGGCGATCGCTGGAAAGCTTATGTGAGGCCAGGAAGACGCCGCCGATCAGCGTGAACAACGCCATGAGGGCATTGGGTGAGAGAATCGAGCCCGATTCCGAACCTTCAGATTCCGCCATATCCCGGCCTTTGCATTATGCCTTATACCCGGAGGTTTGGGCCTCCGTTCGGTTGCAGGTGTGAACTTACCCCAGACCCTTCCCAACCCGATATAAAAGTCGAGGTAAAACCGGGGACATGAAAACCTTCCAAGGCCGCGGGGATTGCCCACGAAACACACGAAATCAAATGGCGCTGTGGCCGGAGGCGTAACCATTCGCCTGCAGGGTCACGGCTTTCCGGATCAGGTCCGCTTGTTCTGACGCCACTTATCCAGGCCGACGGCGAGGATGATGACCAGGCCGATGATGATTTCCTGGACATAATTGGGCCAGCCGATCTGGCTGGTGCCATTGCGGAGCAGCGCCATGAGGAAGGCGCCCACCAAGGCTCCAAGCACACTGCCGGTGCCGCCACTGAGACTGGCGCCGCCGATCACGACCGCCGCGATCATGTCCAACTCCAAGCCGACGGCGACCGTGGGATCGCCCTGGGTGAGACGGGACAACTGGAGCAGGCCGGCCAATCCAAAACATAATCCGGCGAGGGCATAGACCGCGAGCTTGGTGGTGCGGACCCGGACGCCGCAGAGCCGGGCGGTGGCCTCGTTGGAACCGACGGCGACAATATGGCGTCCGAAAATGCTTTGGCGGAGCACGAGGGCGGTGAGGCCGCCGAGGGCCAGCATCAGCCAGACGCCGGGAGGCAACGGCAGGAAATGATCGGGATCGTTGACGGCCATCAGGGCGACGACGGGGGATTCGCGGGGGATGCTGACAGCTTGGTTGACGCCGAGCCATTTGGCGGCGCCGCGCACGATGCTCATGGAACCGAGCGTCACAATGAACGGCATGAGGCGGAACACGGAGATGAGGGTGCCGTTGAGCAGGCCGACCCCCGCGCCCGCCGCGATGACTGCGAGCACGACCCCGCCCGTGGGCCAACCGGCGACCACCAAACGGGCCCCGAACACACTGGCGCAGGCCACCACGGATCCGGCGCTCAGGTCGATGCCGCCGGCGACGATCACCAGGGTCATCCCCAGTGCGCCGATGCCGACGATGACCGTCTGGACGAGGACGGTCTTGAGATTGCGGGCGGCGAGGACGGTGTTGCGGGCCGGTTCGCCGAATTCGTCATGGGCCAGTGCAAAGAACAGGCCGACGAGCAGCAGACCCAGGAACGGGCCGCCGATCTGGACCAGTCGCTTGAGCCGGGCATTCCATTCCGAGAGATGTGTGGAAGAGGGGGTCATGGGCTCAAGCGTGGGGGATATCAAGGGACTGCCCGATCGCGGCGGCGATGAGTGCGTGCTCCGTCCAGTCCGCGACGGGACGGACGGCGGTGATCTCTCCGCGACACATCACGCCGATCGTGTCGCAGACGCCGAGGAGTTCGGGTATATAAGAACTGACGAGCACCACGGCCCGACCCTGGGCGGCGGCCTGGCCGATGCGGAGATAAATGGCGGCCTTGCTGCCGACGTCGATGCCGCGGGTGGGTTCGTCGAGGAGCAGCACGCGCGCCTGGTGGTATAAGAGTCGACCGAACGCGACCTTCTGCTGGTTTCCACCCGAAAGTTCACCGATGGCCTGGTGTTCGTTTTGCGCTCGCACCTCAAGCTGATCCATCCAGCTCCGGGCCGTGCGGCGTTCGGCTTGGGGCCGGACGAACCCGCACCAACTGACCGGGTGCAGGCGCGTGAGCAACAGGTTCTCCGCGATGCTGCGGTTGAGCAGAAGGCCTTCGCGCTTCCGGTCCTCACTCAACAGGGCCACCCCCGCCCGGAGCCGCCGCGCGGGCGTGGTCGATGTTTCGCTCCGGCCGTCCAACTGCACCTCCCCGCTCCGCACCGGGTCCAGTCCGAACACGGTGCGCAGCGTCTCCGTACGACCCGCGCCGATGAGCCCGAACAACCCGAAGATCTCCCCGGCACGGATCGAGAACCGCGCACACCTCGGTTTCTCGCGTCCGGCGAGGGCGTTCAAGGCCAGGACCGGCGCACCGATTTCGTGCGGGGTCCGGGGATATAAATCCTTCACCTCACGACCGACCATCCAGCGGATGACCTGATCCAATGAGGTGGAGGCGAGGTCGCCACCCCCGACGGTCCGGCCATCGCGCAACACGGTGAAGCGCGTGCAGACCCGTTGGCATTCCTCGAGGAAATGGCTGATGTATAAGAGACTCACCCCGCGCTGACGCAGGCGTTCGAGCACGCCGAACAGGTGTTCGACATCGACCCCGGTGAGGCTGCTGGTCGGTTCATCGAGGATCAGGACCCGCGGCTCATGCACGAGGGCGCGCGCGATCTCGACCAATTGTTGTTGGGCGATGGTCAATGCCGACACGGGCGCGTCGGGATCCACGCCCGACTGCAATTCGGCGAGCACGCGCACGGCTTGGGCGCGGCGTTCCCGGCGGTTCACCCAACCCCAACGGCCGGGTTCGACGCCGAGGACGATGTTCTCGGCGACCGTCAGGTGCTGGACCAGGTTCAACTCCTGGTAAATCATCGCCACGCCGCAGCGCCGGGCCTCCAGCGGGTCGGCCGGGGAATAGGGCCGGCCGTCGAGGAGCATGGTGCCGGCATCGGGGGAATGGGCGCCGCTGAGCACCTTCATCAGCGTGCTCTTGCCCGCCCCGTTTTCACCGATGACAGCCAGCGCCTCGCCGGGTCCGACTTCGAGGGAAACGCCCCCGAGCGCCTGGGTCGCCCCGAACGCCTTGCGGATCCCGGAGAGCTGAAGACGCGGGGTCATGACCGGAGGGCGGTCACTCGTTGAGGTACTGCTTGATCGGCGGGTTCAACAGTTCGTGGATCGCCGGCTCCTCCATGTTCTCGCGGGTGGCGACCGTGACGCCGGTGTCGACCCGTTTCTCAACCGGTTTGCCTTGGAGATGATGGACGAGGGTGAGCACGGCCAGATAGCCCATTTTCACGGGGTTTTGGACCACCAACGCCTGCACATCGCCGCCCTTGAGATCCTGCACCGA
>JANYCC010000117.1 GCA_025360495.1 Verrucomicrobiota bacterium
CGGGTCGCCGAGCTGACACCCAGCGCTTGGAAAGCCGCCCAAACTTCCTGACATCTGCTCAGCCTACCGTCATCCGGCGCTGCCGGCACAGACGCAGTTGCTAAGACGGATACCTCGAAACAGTTACCCTCGGTTATGGTGATGGAACCGTTGTTCACCACGTACTGGTACTGGGCCATCACTACGGCGGGCAGGATCCCCAGCAGCAGCAGCGACAGCAGTCTCGCGGCGCAGGCGCTCTTCCAGCGGGCTGCCGAGGTTCGTCGACGGTTGGTTTTAGGGGTCCTCATGGGCAGTCCTTTGTCCTCAATCCTTCGTCGACTTGTACCAGATCCAGTCGGCGGTTGGCTCCGCCGGCAACGCAGGGTTTTTTCGAAAATGTTGCTGAAAATCGAAGGACTTCACATGGCCATCCACGAACAGCACGGGCGACACGGCCTTCTTGCTGAGATGGGCGAGATCGCGGGTCGTCACCTTGCCGTTGGGGAAATGCCATAGGTGCAGGAAGAAGCCTCCGTCGTCCGCCTGCCACGGAAGGGCGGACGGGTCGCATAACAAAATGAAGCGGGAGGGTTCCGGAATCCAGCTCTCGGGTTTCCCCGCCAGACCGTTTATCTCGTCGGCCAGAACGCCCTTGACCTTGGTCCAAGGGTTCTCGTTGTACCGATAACTTGTTCCGACATCTGCGAAGCCGCTTTTCGAGGGCTTATAGAACGGCGAAGCGTCCGACCCGCGGTCGGCCGGGCATTTGAAAAGTTCCCGGTCATGTGTGTACCGCCAGAGCAGCCGGTTGGTCGCCGCCGGCATCAAAGCCGTCCCGGGGATTCTTCGGTCCGGGTCGCCGCCGCCGTATTCAAATTGCCAGAATCCACTGATCCCGACGGTCGGAAACCTGGTGCCGTTTTCGTCCCGATACATTTGGAAGGCGTAACCGATCTGCCTCTGGTTGCTGACGCATTGGGTCACTTTGGCATGCTGCTTGGCATTGCTGAGCGCCGGCAACAGCATGCCCGCCAGAATCGCGATGATCGCGATGACCACCAGCAGCTCGATCAGGGTGAATGCCTGCAACTGTTCGGCTGGCGGGACCGGCCTAAGAATCAACCGCAGAGAGCTCAAAGAGCGCAAAAAGAACGGATTTCCTTCCCTGCCCTTTCTTGTGCTCTCTGTGCTCTTTGCGGTTAACCCCTGCCGACGCCTGATGGTCACTGCGGAGGAGTTTTGGGATCCGGGACTTTGAACCGGGTTAATCCTTGTCATCCGCGACATCCGCAGTTCATTTCCGGGCGTTCTCACAGTAATGTTCACTTGGATTGCTTTGTTCGTGCCGGTCCGGATTGGACCGGCGTGCCTTGGGTGGGCCGATCAAGCTCGGCGAGCGGCGGGGCCTCCCATACGCGCACGTCACCGTCCTCGCCGGTGGAATAAATGTGACGGCCGTCCTTGGAGAAGACGACGCCGTGGGCACCCCCCCGATGGCCGTGGAGCGTCCCCATTTCGTTTCCTTCGACGGTGTCCCAGAGCTTCAGCGTGGAATCGCTGCTGGCGGATACCAGGCGCGTGCCATCGGGAGAAAAGGCGATGGAGGACACATACCCGGCATGTCCCCGTAACGGCTTGCCTACGGGCGTAAGTTGGTCGCGCCGCGCGGCCCAAAGCTGGATGCTCGGACCACCGCAGCTCGCCAACCACTCTCCACCCGGCGAGAACTCCACCATTACCGTCCCAAACGCGTGCGCCAGAATCGAGGACACTTTGCGACCGCTCTTTCGCTCCCACAGCGAGACGGCCCCACCCTGATGTCCAAAGGCCAGCAAGGTGCCGTCGGGCGAGTAGGCAAGCGAAAGCACTTCCTCTTCACCGCGGGCGAACATCCGAAGTTGCAAGGTCGCCAATTCGCAGAGCAGGACGTTGGTGTGACTGGCGAACATGATCTCCCGGCCATCGGGTGAGAAATTGATGCCGACAAACAGGCCTTGATTGCCCTGAATCGGGATCGTGTTGGTTTTTCCCGACTCAGGATCGAACAGGCCCAGCGTGTTCTGTGAGGCCCAAGCCAACCGATGGCCTTGCGGATCGAAAACCAGGCCGAACAGCTCTCCCGGCGAGCCGGTCTGTAGCACGTGCGTTTAAGCGCGGCTCAACCGATCCCAAACGTGAATCCTGCCGGCATGATCCGCCGAGGCCAGCAGGCGCTCATCGGCTGACATCCGGAGCCACCAATTGAGGGTTGAACCCCTGACGAGCAGGTTTCTTTCCAGCGCTGCCGGCACATCCCAAACCTTGGCCACGCCGTCCGTGCTGATCGTGACAAGCCGGTTCCCATCCGCCGAGAACGTGAGATTGTAAACCTCTCCGGCATGTCCACCCAGCGTGGCCAGTTGGCGTCGGGTCTTAAGGTCCCACAGCCTCGCAGTGCGGTCCCGGCTGCCCGTGGCGACCAGCCTCCCGTCCGGCGAGAACGCTATCGACCGGACGCTCGCTTCATGTCCGCGGAGCTCACCCACTCGCTCATGGGATTTCCCGTCATAGAGACTGACGACGTCGCTCCAGGCCAAAGCCAATAGCTCGCCGTTCGGGGAGAATTCCTTGCCGTCCTGAAATCCCTGCTCCAGGAAAGTGAACTTGCCCGCAACGCGATCCCACAGGGAAAGTGCCTGGGAAACCTCGTTCCAGTAGATGAACCGGCTGCCGTGAGGTGCGAATTGGACGAAGTGTCGGGAGGCTGCGCTCGTCGGTGGACCGGGAATCGGATTCAGGGTTGCGATGTCCCAGAGGCCGATCACACCATCCGAAGAAGGAACCGCCAGGACCGTGCCGTCGTTCGAGAATTTGATTTGGAAAATGTGTGCCGGGAATTCAGCCGGCACTTCCCGTTCAGTGTTCCTCTGCAAGTCCCACACCGATACCCGTTGCCGGGCACCGTTCTCAACGCACACGGCGAGCAACTGACCATCCGGACTGAGAGCCGAATGAATGGCGAGGCCTTGCAGAGGGATTTCACGAACCTTCCGGAAACCCGGCAGTTGATACAACGTGAGGGTGCGATGGGTATTGTCCACCGCCAAGGCCTCCTGCTGGGACGGGCACCAGATCCAACGGTCGAAAGCCTCGGGCGATGCCAACCGCGACGGCAGTGCCGTCCAGTCGGTCATGTTCCACGCCCTCAGTTCGCTCGCGCGCCGGTCCACGTTGTAAAGTGTGTCCCCGACGCGCACCAACCGTACGGGGTCGATCTCGACTGGCGACGGCAACCCCGCCAACATCCGCACCACCTCGCGTTGCTCCGTGGCCCCCCAAAGATAGCGCCACTCGAAGCCCCGCAGGTCAGCGGCGCCAGGTTGCGGGCGATGACGATTCAGGAGATACCGCGCGTGATCGACCGTGCCATCGCGCACCGCCTGCGACGCGAGCTTCATATCGGCCGCATATAAGTTCTTCTCGGCACCAAATCGTGCGCTCTCAGCTTCCGCCCGGGCCCGACTGGTCCGAAGCACCGCGATCGGTGCCCCGATCGTCACGACCAGGAGGAGGACCAATGCCAGGACAAAACTTGAAGCCAACGCCGGCTTTCTTCGGCACCAGCGCCAGGTGCGCTCCGCCCGGGTGATCGGACGGGCGCAAATCGGTTGACCGTCCAGGAAACGACCCAATTCCTCACCCAATTCGCGGGCGGACGCGTAGCGCTTGACCGGCTCTTTCTCGAGGCACTTGAGACAGATCGTTTCGAGATCGCGCGGGACCGCGGAGTTGAGCCGTCGGGGCCAAACCGCCTCGTCCTGCTGGACCGCGCGCAACGTGTCTCCAATCGTCGCACCCAGAAACGGCGGACGACCCGTGAGCAGGTGATAGAGGATCGCCCCGAGGCCATAGACATCGACGGCAGGTCCGATCAGGTCGCGGGGGGGATTTCCGTCTGACGGCTCGCCAGCCATCTGGGCCCGGCGAGCCGAAGGCAAAGAATCCGGTGAGCCCACCCGGCATTGCTCGGGCGCGCAAAACGACGGGGAACCGAGGGCATGTCCGGACTGGGTCAGTTCCGAGTTCCCAGTTTCGAGTTCCGAGGCGGTCATCAGCTTGGCCAGGCCGAAGTCCGTGACGCGCGGTTCGCCTTCGGCGTCGAGAAGGATGTTGGAGGGCTTCAGGTCGCGGTGAAGCACGCCCCGTTCGTGCGCGTGCTGGATCGCGCCGGCGATGGTGCGGACCTGTCCGGCGGCCGCGCGGGCGGGCAGCGGCCCTTCGCGGGCGAGATCGGCAAGGCTCCGACCGGCGACGAATTCCATCGCCATCCAGGCGTGTCCGTCGTGCTCGCCGGCTTCATAAACCGACACAATGTTGGGATGCTGGAGGCGTGCGACTGTGGCGGCTTCCTGGCGGAAGCGTTCGCGGAATTCGCGGCTGGCCAACACCCCGGCCGCGATGAACTTGAGCGCCACGACCCGGTCGAGACTGCGCTGGCGCGCCCGCCACACAATGCCCATGCCACCCCGTCCCACTTCCTCCATGAGCTCGAAATCGCCGATGACCCGCTGTGGCGCGACTTCGATGTTGGGTGAGTCGGCCAGGGCGGGGTCAAAGACCAGGCGGCTGATGCAGCGTCGGCAGTATCCCTCGAGATTCCTCCCGTGCAGCACCGAACCGCATTCGAGGCAGGTCTGCGCATCAGTCATGTTCGAATTCGCCAGCATAAGCCCGTACCAAGCAAGACTTGGGGGAAGCGCGGGGGAATGTTACGGGGAAAGTAGCCGCCGAGTTCGGGAGGCGGATTCCGGGGTCCGAGCGTGGCCGTTCCGCCTCGCGCAGCTCGGCGGCTACGGGACCTCAGCTACGAGCGCAGCATGTCCGCGAGGTGGCGGAGTTCCTCTTCCACGGCGGCCGGATCGCTGACGGTGTGCGCAATCTCGGCGCGGAGCAGGGCGCGGAAACGGACGCGCAGACGGTGCAACGCCACCCGCAATGCCCCGGCCGAGACGCCGAGGGAAACCGCCAAGGCCGCCTGGCCGGAATCAGATTTCTCGCCCAGCAGACAGGACTTGAGCCGGTCGAACTCGGCGGCCTTGCCGGCGGCGGCTTGCTCGGCACGGAGCCGGTTCAGCCCCCGCTCAAAGATCCCGAGCGCCCAGGCATGATCGTAGGATTGGGCCGGTGTCGAGGTGTCGACCGGTTCCCAATGGGCGCGTTCGGCGTCGGAGAGTTCGTCGAGGGAGAGGAGGGTTGCGCCGCCGCCGCGCTTGAGGGCGGAGGCGCGTTCGTGCTCCGAGGCGAGCCAGTGTTTGAGGGTGCCGAGCAGGAACGAACGGAAACGCCCGCGGGCGGGGTCGGCGCTCGCCACGAGACCGAGCTCCAGGAACCACGCGAAGAATCCCTGCGCGAGATCCTGCGCCTCGGCGGGCGGGCGGCCTCCACGGCGCAGGAAGGCATACACCGGCGGCCACGCCACGCGGCAGAGTTGTTCCAAGGCCGCCGCCGATTCCGCCCCGGCCGCCCGGACCACGCTCCAATGCGTGGTGGTGAACCACGCCTGCGTCCCCGAACCGGAGCCAACACCGAGGCCGACGCCGTCCGTGGAGGCTTCAAGGTCGGGGTTCACACTGCCCAGACTACCCGATGGCTCAAGGTTCGGACAAGCAAGGCTGGTCGTCCGGCAGAACATCGTCGTACGTCCGCACCCGCCAAGATCATGTGGATTTCCTCGCCCGAACCGCCGAAGGCGATTCGCCGTTGATCCAAGTCTGCACCGATGTCTGCGATCCCGCCACCCCTCGATCGGTTGTGTTCAACTAAGGACCTGTCCCTTTGTATGAAGCGCATTTCCGTGAACCCCACGCCCTCCCCTTCCAAAGCTCCTTGCTCCCCCGTCTTCCGTCTTCCGTCTTCCGCCCCTTCCTCGCTAGGCTTCGCACCCGTGAACCCCGTGTCTCCGCGCTCTCTCCTGACGGCCCTCGTGCTGGGCGCCACCTTGGGTCTCCATGCCGAGGACGAACTCGATCTCGGCGTCCGCACCACCGCGCCCCTCCCCCCGCCCGAACAACGCGCCCATTTCCAACTTCCCCCCGGCTTCGAGATCCAGCTCGTCGCCCAGGAACCCGACATCAACAAACCGATGAACCTCGCGTTCGACGCCACCGGCCGTCTCTGGGCCACGACGTCCACCGAGTACCCCTTCCCCGCACCCACCAACCGCATCGGCCGGGACCGGTTGATGATCTTCGAGGACTTCGCCCCGGATGGTCGCGCCCGCAAGGTGACCCAGTTCGCCGACGGCCTGAACATCCCGATCGGCGTGTACCCCTTCCGGACCGATGACCGGCATTGGAAGGCAATCGTGTGGTCGATCCCGAACATCTGGCTGCTCGAGGACACGGATGGCGATGGCAGGGCGGACAAGAAGACCGCGCTCTACGGTCCGTTCGACACCACCCGCGACACCCACGGAAACCAGGCGTCGTTCCGCCGCGGGTTCGACGGTTGGTTGTACGCAACCCACGGGTATAACAACGACTCGCACGTCACCGCACCCGACGGCAGCCATGTGGATCTCAATTCGGGCAACACCTACCGGATCCGCCCCGACGGTTCCCACATCGAGCAACACACGCACGGGCAGGTGAACCCGTTCGGCCTGGCGTGGGATCCCCGGGGCAACCTTTATTCCAGTGATTGCCACAGCGCCCCGATCTACCAATTGCTCACCGGCGGATGGTACCCGAGCTTCGGCAAACCCCACGACGGCCTCGGTTACGGGCCGGTCATGCTGGAGCACGCCCACGGGAGCACGGCGATCGATGGCGCGTTTTATTATGCCGACGACCTCTGGCCGGCCGAATACCAGGACACCTTCTTCATCGGCAATGTGATGACCAGCCGGCTGAACCGCGACAAACTCACCTTCCTCGGATCAACGCCAAAAGCCAATGAACAACCCGATTTCCTGACCTCGACCGACCCGTGGTTCCGCCCGGTCGACAACACCCTCGGCCCGGACGGCGCACTTTATATCGCCGATTTTTATAACCGCATCATCGGTCATTATGAGGTGCCGTTGCAGCACCCGGGCCGCGACCGGGTGCGCGGCCGGATCTGGCGCGTGGTCTATAAGGGGACCGATGGACAGACCCGGCTGCGGAATCCCGCTTTGGCCAACGATCCCGCCGGACTCGTCACGGAACTGGGCTCCCCCAACCTGACCCGTCGACTCGGCGCCATGGCCGAATTGGAGGACCGGTTCGGCGCCGCGTCCGTGGTGCCCCTGCGCGCCGCCTTGGCGAAGCCCGTCAACACGTTCCAACATGCCCATGCCCTCTGGCTGCTCTTCCGACTTGGCAACCTCACCGGGCAAGACCTCGACGCCGCGTATTCCAACGCCGACCCCCTGGTCCGCACCCATGCCCAGCGCATCACGGCCGAACTGCTTTACCAAGCCGCCCACAAATCACCCATTCCGCCGGATCAGATCCGCGCTTCGCAATCCGCGGCCACCTCGGCCCTGAAGGATCCGGATGCCCTGGTCCGACGTTGCGCCGCCGAGGCCC
This sequence comes from Verrucomicrobiota bacterium, assembly GCA_025360495.1. GTDB lineage: Bacteria > Verrucomicrobiota > Verrucomicrobiia > Limisphaerales > UBA9464 > UBA6176. The sequence continues at coordinate 7,533 of JANYCC010000117.1, forward strand.
TGGGCAACCTTCCCAATGGCGTCACCAGCCTGCGTCCCTTGCTCGACCTCCTCGCCGCCACGCCCGCCGCCGACTCCCATCTGATTTATGTCGCCCGCAAGTCCATCCGCGATCATCTGACCTCCGGCACCCTTCTGGCCTCGTTGGTGGGAGCCGGGGATTGGTCGGTGTCCGACCGCCAGGCCCTCACCGGGATCATGATCGCGGTCGCCAATCCCGATGCCGCCCGCTGGCTCCTGCGCGAATTGCCGTCACTCTCCGAAACCACCACGCCCCCGCTGGAAGAGGCGCTGCGCCACATCGCCCGCAACGCGCCCGAAAGAGAATTGCCCCGGCTCGTCGAATTCGTGTCGGCAAAATTCGCGGCGCGCCCCGATTTCCAACTCGGGCTTTTCAAGTCCGTCGACCAGGGCCTCCAACAACGCGGGATCCAACTGCCGCCCGCCCTGCGCGATTGGGGCGCCTCACTGGTCGGGCGTCTGCTCCGTGACGGCGACCCGTCGGGAGGTTGGTATAATGTGGCTTCGGACACCGCGCCCACGGCCAATCCCTGGGACTTTGAGGCGCGCAAATCAGCGGATGGAACCGGCGGCCCGCTCCTGTCCAGTCTCCCGCACGGCGAAGGCCTGACCGGCACCCTGCATTCCCCCGTTTTCCCGGCTCCGCGCGAATTCTCCTTCTGGCTCTGCGGCCATGACGGGCCACCCGACAAACCGGCGCTGCACCATAATTCGGTGAGATTGCGAACGGCGGACACCCACGAAGTGTTGTTCGAGACAGCCCCGCCCCGCGATGACATCGCCCGCCAGATCCGTTGGAATCTGGCCTCGTCCGCTGATCGACCGGTCTTTCTGGAGGTCACCGACGATGACACCGGCGGAGCCTATGCCTGGCTCGCGTTCGGGCGGATCGAACCCGCCGTGTTGAAACTCCCGACTGCCGGACTCCGCACCGCGGTCGACCGATTCGTATCAGCCGCAGAGCTGGCGTCGCGCCTTGGTTTGTCGGCCCAGGCCGGTGCGTTTCGGGAACTGGCACTCAAACCCGGGGCCGACACCGAGGTCCGCATGGCCGCCGCGAAGGCCTCCCTCACGCTCGATCCTGCCGCCGCACCCTCCCTGGGCAAATTGCTCGCCGACGCCGGACAACCTTCGCCACTGCGGGAACGACTCGGTGAGATTCTCGCCCAGCAAAACAATCCCGCCGCCCGCGCCGCCGTGACCAACGCAATGCAGACCGCCCCTTATCGCCTCCAATTGCGCTGGGCCGTCGCACTCAGCGGAAGCCATGACGGCGCCGAGACTCTCTTCGACGCCTTGGAACACGGCATTGGTTCACCCCGGATGCTGCAATCGAGCGGTGTCCGCAGCCGGATCCAAGCCGCCGCCCCACATGATTGGGAGGCCCGTGTCGCCCGACTGCTCCGCGACCTGCCGCCCGTCGACGAAGGCCGCGACAAGCTGATCAGCACGCGTCGCAGTGCCTATGCGTCGTCCGCCGCCGCCAGATCGGGTCCCGCGGATGGGGAAGCCGTGTTCGTTCAATACTGCGCGGTTTGCCACCAAATCAACGGCAAGGGCGGACTCGTGGGACCCCAACTCACCGGCGTCGGGATCCGCGGAACCGAACGCCTGTGCGAGGACATCCTCGACCCCAATCGCAATGTCGACCGCGCGTTCCGTCAGACCATCCTGACCCTGAAATCGGGCGACATCGTCAACGGCCTGTTCCGTCGCGAGGAAGGGGCGACGTTGGTGCTCGCGAATGCCGCCGGGGCCGAGGTCAGCGTGCCCAAGGCCGACGTCCAGGATCGCAAGGAGAGCGAAATGTCCCTGATGCCGGACAATTTCAGCGAGGCGATCCCGGAGGCCGACTTCAACCGGTTGCTCGCCTTCCTGCTGAGCCAGGGTGGAAAGTGATCTACTTCGATCATAATGCCACCACGCCCCTCGATCCGGGCGTGCGGACGGTGATGCTCGACGTCCTCGACCGGGCCTGGGCCAACCCCTCGAGTGTCCATGGCCCGGGACGCGTCGCCGGCGCCGTGCTGGACGAGGCCCGTTATAAACTGAGCACCGGTTGGCGTTGCAAACCGTCCGAGGTCGTCTTCACCGGCGGCGGCACCGAGGCCAACAACCTCGCGGTTTTCGGCACCGCACGCCGGCTTCGCGACCGCGGACGTCATCTGGTCACGTCGTCCGTTGAACACCATGCCGTCCTCCACGCCTTCCGCCATCTGCAGGCCGACGAGGGGTTCACCGTCACGTGGTTGCCCGTCGATGCCCACGGCCGGGTGGATCCCGGGGAAGTCCGGCGGGCCCTGCGTCCCGACACGATCCTGGTATCGGTGATGGCGGCGAACAATGAGCTCGGCACCATCCAACCCGTGGCCGAAATCGGGGCGCTGTGCCGCGAACGGGGCATCATCTTCCACACCGACGCCGTCCAGGCCTTCGGCAAGCTCCCGTTCACCGACATCCATCAATTCCAAGCCGATCTCGTCGCGGTCTGTGCGCATAAGTTCCATGGACCGAAAGGAGCCGGCGCACTTTATATAAGATCGCCGTTGCTGCCCCAACCGATCCATTTCGGCGGCGGCCACGAGAACGAGCGCCGGGCGGGCACCGAAAATCTCGCCGCCATCGCGGGCCTGGTGGAGGCCTTCGGACGATTCGTCCCCGAGCCCGTGTTCCCTGCCGAACCCTTGCGCGCCCTCACGGAGCAACTCGCCGCCGCTGCGACCGCCATTCCCGGCGTCCATCGTCGGGGTCATCCGGAGGCGCGGCTGCCGAACACCCTCGCGTTCACGGTGACGGGTGCGGACAGCATCGCCCTGATGGCGAACCTCGACCTGGAAGGCGTGTGTGCGTCGAGCGGTTCGGCCTGCTCTGCGGGGTCGATTGAACCGAGCCACGTGCTCCAGGCAATGGGTGTGCCGGCTGCCGAATGCAACGCCCTGATCCGGTTCAGTCTCGGCCGGGACAGCACCGCCGCGGAGGTGGAACAGGTCATCTCCCTGCTGCCGCGCGTCCTTCGACGATCCCGCGGCGGGTCCCATCCGTAGCAGCGCATGGGAATGCGCTGTGGCCGGGGCGCCTTCTCCCTCTGCTCCTGAGGAACGAAGGAGGAGGCCGGGGAGAGGAGGCCCCCGCAAGCCGTCGAATCATCCTCGTGTCTCGTCCTCGTGTCTCGTCCTCGTGTCTCGTCCTCGTGTCTCGTCCTCGAATCTCGTCCTCGTGCCTCAGGGCCGATCGAGGGGGACGAGGGCCGAGGACGAGAAGCACGAGTACGAGAACCCAACCCCTCTCTCCGACTCTCTCCCCACCCGTTCCTCGCGGGGCGAGAGGGACCGAGACCGGGCAGCGCATGGGAATGCGCTTCCCCTGCTTCATCCCGCCCGCAATTCTCCCCGCATGTCGTCCCCGTTCTCCCTCGCCGGAAAATGCGCGCTCGTCACCGGCGCCGGCTCCGGCATCGGACAGGCCATCGCCGAACTCTTCGCCCGCGTCGGGGCTTTCGTCTGGGTCGCCGATGTCAACGAAGCCGGCGCCCAGGAAACCGTCGCCCACATCCGCGCCGCGCAGGGCACCGCCGAATTCCTCCGACTCGATGTCGCTTCCGATGCGGACTTCACCTCCGCACTCGCGCGCGTCCCGGCGGTCGATGTCCTCGTCTGCAATGCGGGAATCGGGCAGGTGGGCACGCTCCTGACCACTTCGGTCGCCGATCTGGAACGACTGTTTGCGGTCAATGTTTATGGCGTGTTCCGGACCATGAAGACCTGGATGCCCGGCATGGTGGAACGGGGTCGCGGATCGGTCGTGGTGCTGGCCTCGACGGCCGGTCTGGAGGGGTTGGTGGACCGCTTCGGTTATTCGGTCAGCAAGCATGCGGTGGTGGGCATGACCCGTTGTGCCGCCCTGGACCACGCCCGCACCGGCGTGCGCGTGAACTGCCTTTGTCCCGGGCGTGTGGAGACACCCTTCGTCAAGTCACGGCTCCGCGAGTATCCCGATCCCGAAGCCGCCTACCGGGAAATGTGTTCCACCCAAGCCCAGGCCCGGATGGGTCGTCCGGAGGAGATCGCGGCCGCCGCATTGTTCCTCGCGAGCGACGAGGCGGGCTTTGTCACCGGTGCGGCCCTCGCGGTGGACGGCGGTTGGACGGCCGGGATGTTCCCACAAAGGTGAATCGGACCGGCCCCTCAGTCGGGTTTCAGGTGCGCGACAATCATCGCGATCGTCCTGTCCAGGCTTCCTTCGTTGGCGCGCACGACCTCCTGCGCGTGACGCCCGAGTTCGGCGCGTGCCCCCGGATCGGCCAGCAACCGTTCGACGGCGCGTCCGAACTCGGCGGCGTCCGCCACCTGGATCGCACCCCGGGCCGCCAGGAACTGCGGCACCACCTGCGGGAAGTTTTCCATGTGCGGACCGAAGACCACCGCCTTGCCGAGCGCAGCCGGCTCGATCGGGTTCTGGCCGCCCTCGGCCGTCAGGCTCTTGCCCACGAACACAACGTCGGCGCGGGTGTAGAAATAGCGGAGTTCACCCGTCGTGTTGACCAGCAGGCAATCGATCTTACCCGGCTCCAACTGGGTCTGGGGCATGACTTCGGTGCGATAGAGGAAGCGCACCCCGCGGGCCTTCAGGACATCGCCCACCTCCCGTCCGCGCTCGTGATGACGCGGGACAATCACCAGGAACAGGTTGGGAAACCGGGGCCGCAACCGCTCCGCCAACTCGGCCAGGATCAACTCCTCACCCGCGTGCGTGCTGCCACCGACCAACACCAGGGCGTCGTCCGGAACCCCGAGTTGCCGCAGCACCGAGGCCGCGTCGAGATGGCGGCGTTCCGGAACCTTGGCCGCATCGAATTTCAGGCTCCCCACCACCCGCACGGCGTCCTCACGACAGCCCAATTCGCGCAATCGTGCGGCATCGGCCTCATTCTGTGCCCCGACCCCGTTGAACCCCGCGAACAAAGGCCGGAACAGGAAACCGAACCGGCGATAACCCCGGAACGAACGGTCTGACAACCGCGCATTGACGAGAAAATGCGGAACCCCGCGCCGCTGCAGGCTCCACAGGAAATTCGGCCAGATCTCCGCCTCGACCAGCACGACCGCCTCGGGATGGATCGTCCCCATCGCGCGTTGGACGTGTTTCCGTCGGTCGATCGGGTAATAGATCTTGGAGACGTGGGAGGGCAGATGCCGCTCCAGTTCGGCCATCCCCGTGGAGGTGGTGGTCGAGACGACGATCTTATAATTGGGCAGGACCGGCTCCAGCGACCGGATGAGCTGGGTGCAGAGGTTCACCTCGCCGACGGACACGGCGTGGAGCCAGAGGACATGGCGGTTGGTCAGCGCCTGCTTGAGGCGATGATCATACTTGCCGAACCGCTGGCCGAAGCCGTCCTCCCAATTGCCGCGCCGCACCATCTTCAAGAAGTAGAAGGGGGCGCTGACGAGGAAACCGATGTTGAAAAGTACGTTGTAGATCCACCGCATTGACAGCCTGTATGACGTTGCGCTGAAGGGAGGTTACCGGGGAAACCCCGGGGAGAGGGAGGGAAATGCCGTGGGATGGCATTTCCTCCGACACGCCGTCACTCCGCCGCGGCACGCCACGCCCAGAAACACGCGAACAACAGCGCGACCAACGACCAAAGCCCGAACGCCGAAAGCGGTGCACAGGCAAGAAAGGTCCAGAGCACGGCGGAGACCGGCAAAATGATCGACGCCTCATTACGCGCCGCCTTGGCCGTCACCGTTCCCACCAACCAACCGATCCCCAATCCGACAAAAGGAATCCGGAAGCCCACCATGACCGACGCTCCCAACCACAACAACCCACCGACCAACGCCACCCCGAATCCCGCCGCCACTCCCCGCACCACACACGACGCAGTCGAGGGGATGCCGTCGCCCCCGATCTGCGGCGGATTCAGGGAGGCCAGGGTCGACCGGACCGGGGCCACAGGCGGTTCCTCCACCGGCGGAGGGGTGACCGGCGTTCCGGGCGCGTGCTGCTCCAGAAAGCCGGTCAGCGGATACCATTCCGAAACCCCTTCGTGCCAGACCACGGCCTCCGCGGGCAATGATCCCATCCGGGCCATGTCCACCACGGTTTCCGGAGTGAAGGGTCCCAGTTGTTGTTGGTTGGCGTAAACAAGCACTTCCATGGTCGGGTGACCCAAGGCTGGCGAACAACCCTGACGTGGCAACCCAAAAAACTGGCGGGTCGAGTCCAAGGGAGCATCTTGGCACTGCCCCCGCCGCGGACTCCCAGGCGGCTCGGGTGGAACCTCGCCCCGATTCGAGATGCCCGCCGGCGTGGTCTGTTTTGGTAGGGCGAGGTTCCACCCGAGCCG
>JANYCC010000307.1 GCA_025360495.1 Verrucomicrobiota bacterium
GGAGATGGGAGTTCGGAGATCGGAGATCGGGGTTCGGGGTTCGGGGAAAGGCCGTCGGAATGGAGAACAACAAAGGGTGCAAGGGGTGCCAGAAAGCTTACTTCGGAAATGAACCGGGCTCAGGGCGGCGCCCATCCACTCCTTGGTCCCCTCAGGCAATTCGCTGGATTCGCACCCTTTGCGCCCGTTGTTGTTCCGATTTCCTTCAAAAAATTCTTCTGAATGTCCGAACCGGTGCCGCTATCTTATCGCCACTACATGCGCGCCTTCCCGCCAGTCCTGACCCGACCGTGGGCGATCGCATGGGTCGCGGTGATCGCCTTTGCCACTGCCCTGCACGCCGAGACGCCGGTCAATTTCTCCCGGGACATCCAGCCGATCCTTTCCGAGAACTGTTACCATTGCCACGGGCCCTCGGACACCGGGCGCAAGGCCTCCCTGCGATTCGACACGCGGGACGGCGCCTTCCGGGTCAAGGACGGCAAGGTGGCCCTGGTGGCGGGGAAAAGCGCCGAAAGCGAATTGTACCGACGCTTGTTGTCCCAGGATCCGGACGACCTGATGCCGCCCCCGGAATCCAACCGGAAACTGACGCCGCGACAGATCGACCTGATCCGGCGTTGGATTGACGAGGGGGCCGCATGGGGACGGCATTGGGCGTTCGTGCCCCCGGAGAAGCCGCCGGTGCCCGGGGTCAAGGGTTCGCGTGGCGCCCATCCCATTGATGCGTTCGTGCGGGCGCGTTTGGAGGAACAGGGCGTCGCCCCCGCTCCCGAAGCCGATCGCGAACGGTTGTTGCGCCGGGTTTCGCTCGACCTCACCGGATTGCCGCCGACCCCGGCCGAGAGCACGGCCTTTTCGCGGGACACCTCGCCCGATGCCTATGAAAAAATCGTGGACCGGTTGTTGGCGTCGCCGCGGTTCGGGGAACGGATGGCCACGGAATGGCTCGACTTGGCGCGGTATGCCGACACGCATGGGTACCAGGCTGACCGTTACCGACCGGTGTGGCCTTATCGGGATTGGGTGATCGGGGCCTTCAACCGCAATCTGCCCTTCGACCGGTTTGTGCTGTGGCAATTGGCGGGCGATCTCCTGCCGAACGCGACCCAGGAACAGCGGTTGGCGACCGCGTTCAACCGGTTGCATCTGCAAAACGAGGAGGGCGGGATCGTGGAGGAGGAATTCCGGGTCAGTTATGTCGTGGATCGGGTGAACACGTTCGGAACGGCGTTCCTGGGGATGACGATGGAATGTTCGCGCTGCCACGACCATAAGTTCGACCCGATTTCCCAGAAGGATTTCTACCGGCTGTCCTCGTTCTTCCAAAACATCGATGAATCGGGGCAAAGCGTGTATTTCGGGGATATCATGCCGGTGCCGACGATGTTGCTGAGCACCGACGAACAGGACGCGAAGCTGACGGCGTTGCGGCAAAAAATCCGGGCGATGGAAGCCGGGACCGCCGACGTCGTGGCCGCGGCGCAACCGGCTTTTGCCGAATGGCTGGGTCACCGGCCGACGGAACCCGTCATCCCGGGCCTGGTGGGGTCTTATGCCTTGGACGAGGTGAAGGACGGCAAGTCCCCGAATGCGGTCTCCACCAACCTGACCGCAACGGTGTTCGAGGGGCCGCGATTGGTGCCGGGACATCGCGGGCAGGCCTTGGAGTTGAGCGGCGAAAACGGGGTGAAACTGGGCGGGATCGGGCATTTTTCGCGGGCGGATCCCTTCAGCATCGGCCTGTGGCTCCAACCGGCGGTCCAGGCCCCGCGCCAGGTGGTCCTTCATCATAGCCAGGCCTATATGGATGCCGGGAGCCGTGGTTATGAAATCGTCCTGGAGGAAGGCCAGGTGGCGGTCGGTTTGCACCACATGTGGCCGGGCAATGCGCTCAAGGTGCGGACCCGCGACCGGGTGCCGACGAATGCGTGGACGCAGGTGGCGTTCACCTATGACGGATCCAGCCGGGCACGCGGGCTGCACGTGTACCTGAACGGGCGGGAGGCCGCGGTGGAGGTGATCCGCGATGGGTTGTGGAAGGACATCACCTATGGCACCCCGGACCTGACGGTGGGACAGCGGTTCCGTGACAGCGGCTTCAAAGGCGGTCTGGTGGACGACCTGTTTGTATATGATCGGGAGTTGACGCCGTTGGAGGTGGCGCAGGGGGCGGGGCGCGATGATTTCGCGCGGTTGTTGCGGGTGCCCGAGTCGGAGCTGACGGTCGCGGACCGGGCGGCTTTGCAGGCTTATTTCATGGCGGCGGTGCATGGGCCCGGCCGCGAACACCAGGCCGGATTGACGGCGGTGCGACGCGAGGAAAACCAGTGGGTGACGTCGATCCCGGACCTGATGGTGATGCAGGAAATGCCGAGCCCGAAGCCCGCCTACGTGCTCAAACGGGGCGCTTATGACGCGCGCGGCGAGGAGGTCACGGCCGACACCCCGGCGTCGATGGGACCGTTCCCGCAGGATCAGCCACGGAACCGGCTCGGGTTGGCGCGCTGGCTGTTGGATCCGCGTCATCCGCTAATGGCGCGGGTGACCGTGAACCGGGTGTGGCAGACTTTTTTCGGAAAAGGGTTGGTCGAGACGAGCGACAATTTTGGAATCCAAGGCGCGCAGCCGACCCATCCCGAATTGCTCGACTGGCTGGCGGTGTCATTCGCCTCGGGATCGATGGAGGTCCCGGGCCAGCCGATGGCCCCCTGGGATTATAAGGCATTATGCCGGCTCATCGTGACGAGCGCGACCTACCGGCAGTCCTCGCAGGTCTCTCCGGCGTTGCTGGCGATGGATCCGGCCAACCGCCTTCTGGCCCATGCCCCGGCGCGGCGTCTGACGGCGGAGATGTTGCGCGACCAGGCGTTGTTCGCCGGGGGATTGCTCACCGAGAAGACCGGCGGTCCCAGCGTCCGACCCTATCAACCCGACGGACTCTGGGACGTGGCGTCGGGTGGAGCCTATAATATGGGGAAAGGGGCGGACCTGCACCGGCGCAGCCTTTATACCTATTGGAAGCGCACGGTGCCGCCGCCGGCGATGGTCGTGTTCGACGCGGCGGAACGGAGCGTGTGCGCGGTGCGGCGGCAGAACACGAGCACCCCGCTGCAGGCGCTGGCCCTGCTCAATGATGTCCAGCTCATCGAGTCGGCGCGTTTCGTGTCGCAACGGATGCTGAAAGAGGGCGGGGCGGACCTGTCGGCACGGGTGGGGTATGCATTCCGATTGGTGACCGGACGCACGGCCCGGCCGCGGGAAACGGCGACCCTGGAGGCGTTGTTCCGCGAGCAGCGCGAGGGATTTGCGGCCGACCCCGAGTCGGCGCGGAAATTGTTGGCGGTCGGCGAGATGAGGAACGGGGCGGGAATCGACCCCGCGGACCTGGCGGCGGGCACGGTGCTGGCGGAGGCGTTGCTGAACCATGACGAGTCGGTGATGCGCCGGTGAATCCAAGAGGGACGACATGAACAACACCCACGTGAACTTCGGGATGGATCGGCGCGCGTTCTTCGGCCGGTTCGGGCTCGGGTTGGGCGGGATTGCCCTGGCCGGCCTGATGCAGCGGGGTGCCGCGGCACCCGCGAGGAACCCCTTCCAAGGCGTGCTCGACAGCACCCATTTCCCGCCGCGCGCCCGGCGTGTCATTTATTTGTTCATGAGCGGGGGTCCATCGCAACTCGACCTGTTCGATGAAAAGCCCGAGTTGGTGCGGCGCAACGGGGAGGATCTGCCGGCCAGCGTCCGCATGGGCCAGCGGTTGACGGGGATGTCGGCCAACCAGGCGACGCTTCCGATGGCGGGATCGATCTTCAAGTTCGGGCGTCACGGACGGGGCGGGGCGACGGTGTCGGAACTGCTGCCCTGGACGGCGCGGATGGCGGACAAATTATGTTTTGTGAAGTCGCTGCACACGGAGGCGATCAACCACGACCCGGCGATCACTTTTTTCCAGACGGGATCGCAATTGCCGGGACGCCCGAGCCTGGGGGCGTGGCTGAGTTACGGTCTGGGGAGCGCCAACGACAACCTGCCGGCGTTTGTGGTGCTGATTTCCAAGGACCGGATCGATCAACCCTTATACGCGCGACTCTGGGGAAACGGGTTCCTGCCGAGCCTGCACCAGGGCGTGCAATTCCGGGCCGGACGCGATCCGGTGCTCTTCCTGAAGAACCCCGACGGCGTGACCGGGTCGGGCCGGCGCCAGATGCTGGACCGGTTGGCGGAGTTGCACGCGGAACAGTTCGCCGACCTGGGGGATCCCGAGATCAACGCGCGGGTCGCCCAATATGAGATGGCGTACCGGATGCAGACCAGCGTGCCCGACGTGATGGACGTCTCGGGGGAACCGGACTCGGTGTATGAATTATACGGCAAGGAGGCGCGCCAACCGGGGACGTTCGCGGCCAACTGCCTGCTTGCACGGCGGCTGGCGGAACGCAATGTGCGCTTCATTCAATTATATCATCCGGGTTGGGATCACCATGGCGGTCTGCCCGGCGGCATCCGGCGGCAATGCGCCGACGTCGATCGGGCCGGTTACGCCCTGGTGACCGACCTGGAGCAGCGCGGATTGCTGGAGGACACGCTGGTGGTGTGGGGCGGGGAGTTCGGACGCACCAATTATTCGCAGGGCAAACTGACTGCGACGGACTACGGGCGGGACCATCATCCGCGGTGTTTCAGCATGTGGCTGGCGGGTGCGGGGATCCGGCCGGGCCTGACCTTCGGGCAGACGGACGATTTCGGGTATAACATCGTGGAGAACCCGGTGCACGTGCATGATCTGCAGGCCACGATCCTGCAGCAGTTGGGACTGGACCATGAGCGGCTCACGTTCCAGTTCCAAGGGCGGCACTACCGGTTGACGGATGTTCACGGCCAGGTGGTGAAGGAGTTGTTGGCCTGAGGCTGAACGTGGCCGACGGCTTGCGTTTGGGCGTCCCCACGGCTATCTCCCCGGCCGCATGAAACGGCGAAGTCTCCCGGAATGGTGTCTGCGGTTGGGCCTGCTGGCTTGCGCCCTGGTCGCCGTGTGGGCGGTCTGGACCACGGCGCTGGCCCAAACCAACGGTGCCACCAACACCGTGACCAACGCCGCCCCGGTCCGCGGCGCCGCCGTCGACCGCCTCGCCGAGCGGGTGTCCGGACGCGAATTCGTGGAGCGTCATCGCGAGGTGCTGTCGTTCGGCCTCAGCCAGATCCCGGGACTCCAGGTCGATGTGCTCGGCAATCCGCTGTGGCAATACCTGTCCACCGTCATTTACTTCATCCTCGCGTTCGGGGTTTCCAACTTCCTCGACAAGGTCATCAAGAACCGGCTCCGGGCCTGGGCGGGTCATACCACCACCCAATGGAACGACGTGCTGATCGGGTTGGCCGACGGCCCGGTCAAGGTCATCGCCTTTGTCATCCTGGTGCACATCGGGCTCCAACTCTTCTCCTGGCCGGCCGCCGCCGAACGTTATCTGTCCCGCCTTACGTTCATCATCGTCGCCGCCTCAATCGTCTATGTGCTCATGAAGGCCGTGGACGCGGTCGTCGGGATCTGGCGCGGGCGGATGAAGGAGGACGGTGACCGGTTGTTTAACAGCCAGTTCCTCCTGCTCGTCGGCAAGGCCCTCAAGGTCGTCATCGGCGTCGTCGCCGTCCTCACCCTCCTCCAAAACCTCGGCCTCGATATCACCGCCATCCTGGGGTCGGTGTCCGTGCTCGGTCTGGCCCTCGGTCTGGCCGCCCAGGACACGGTCGCCAACCTCTTCGGGGCCGTCGCCGTCTTCCTGGACCGTCCGTTCAAGGTCGGCGACCGCATCAAGGTGGGTTCCGAGGTGGATGGGGTGGTCGAGGAAATGGGACTGCGCGCCACCCGCGTGCGGGCGGCCGACGGCTACGTGGTGACCGTCCCGAACAAGCAGGTCGG
>JANYCC010000164.1 GCA_025360495.1 Verrucomicrobiota bacterium
CTTCATCCCTCGGGAGGCCGCGACCGAGGTGGCCTTCCGGACCCCCGTTTTCAAACTCGCCCGCCTCCCATGCCTCGCCGATGCTGCACCCCATGAACTCCCCGGGACGCTGCCTCGCCACCGCACTCGCGTCGGTTTCACTCGTGGCCAGCCTGTTTCCCGCCGCAGCCCAGGACACGTCCAAACCTCCCCCGAACGCCAACCGCCTCACCCACCTCGACGAAACCGACCCCTTCCACCCGAATCTCAGCGCCCCCCGGCTCACCACGCCGCAATGGATCGGCGAGGACGGCGTCGAGGCGGTCGTCATCCTCGCCATCGATGACCTGCGGGAGACGGAGAAATATGAGAAGTTCCTCCGCCCGATCCTCGAACGGCTCAAGAAAATCGACGGACGCGCCCCGGTCAGCATCCTGATCAACGCCGTCACGACGACCGATCCCCGGTTGCAGGCCTGGCTGGCCGAAGGGCTGTCGCTGGAGGTCCACACGCTGGCCCATCCGTGCCCCTGCCTGGCCAAGGGTGATTTCAACGCCGCTTCCAACACCTATCATGGCGGGGTCGAACTGCTGAACCAGATCCCCGGCAATCATCCCGTCGCCTTCCGCATGCCGTGTTGCGATTCGATGAACAGTCCGAGCCCGCGGTTCTATGCGGAGATCTTCAACCGTGGCAACGAGGCGGGACAATTCCTCACGCTCGATTCGTCGGTGATGAACCTGCCGACCCCGGCCGATCCTTCGTTGCCCCGGGGACTGGTCCTGGATGCGGCGGGACGCGAACGGTTCCGCAAATACTTCCCCACCGTCACCAACGCCGTCACCAAGGTCAGCCTGGAGCACTTTGGCACCGTGATCGAGAACCACCCCTATCCTTATGTCATCGGGAAGATGTGCTGGGAATTCCCGGCCACGGTCCCGAGCGATTGGGAGGCGTTCAACGTGCACGGGTCGACCAATGCGACGACCCTGGCCGACTGGAAGGCGGCCCTCGACATCACCGTGCTCAAGCAGGGCGTGTTCACGTTCATCTTTCATCCGCACGGTTGGAGCAGCCCGGAGCAGTTCGTGGAATTCATTGATTATGCCGTGTCCCAACATGGGCGGAAGGTGAAGTTCCTGAACTTCCGCGAAGCCCAGGACCGTCTCAATGCCAACCTTCTCGCCGGCCAACCCCTGCGCACGCCCGACGGACAGGACAATGGCGTCCGGCTTCTCGACCTGAACAACGACGGCTATCTGGACGTGGTCTTGGGCGGAACCACCTCCCCCCGGACCCGGGTCTGGGAGCCGCAACGCCGGACCTGGACGGAGACCCCCTTCCCGACTCCGGTCACGGGGCCGGGCTCGGACGGAAAGACAAGGGTGGAGACCGGGGTCCGATTCGGGATCGTCTCCGCGGACGGGTTCGCCACGGCGTTGCTCCGGAACGAAACGGTCGCCGGGGCCTGGCATTATGACGGCCGGCAATGGGTCGCGGAACCCACGCTGCTCGCCGGATTGGAATTGCAGGGAAAGCCGATCCTGACCAGCGCGGGCGGGCACGATCGGGGCGTGCGACTGCGGGACGTGGATCGGGACGGACGTTGCGAAATCCTCGTCGGCAATGACACCCAGAACGGGGTCTTGGCCTGGTCACCGGAAGAGAAGGCTTGGAAGCGATTGCCATACGCGTTGCCGGAGGGGACCGCCATCGTCGATGCGGAGGGTCGCGATGCCGGGCTGAGGTTCGTCGACCTCAACGACGACGGGTATGAAGACGCCGTGTTTTCCAACGACAACCGGTTCTCGGTCCATATTTATATAGCCACCCCCAAGCCGTGGCTCGGGTGGGAACGCGGATGGACCTTCAGGGTGGCCGGGGGACCGCATGGCATCCCGGGCGACCTCCCGCCCATCGTCAGCACCGGGGCGCATCCCAACAACGGCGCCTGGTTTCACGACCGCCAGATGTGGTGGCAGAACGAGGGCACGGACCGGTTGCCCGACAAGGTCGAGCGACGGACCTTCACCCAACTGCTCACGGGCGAGGAATCGCCACCCAAATCCCCGGCGGATTCCCTGGCTGCCATCCGGGTGCGGGCCGGTTTCAAGGTGGAGTTGGTCGCGTCCGAGCCTTTGGTGATGGATCCGGTCGCCTTCGAATGGGGTGCCGATGGGCGGTTATGGGTGGTGGAGATGCGGGATTATCCGCTGGGCCTGGACGGCAAGGGAAAACCGGGCGGCGTGGTCAAATACCTCGAGGACACCGACGGTGATGGAACCTATGACAAGGCGACCGTTTTCCTCGAGGGCCTGAACTTCCCCACCGGCATCATGCCGTGGCGAAACGGGGTGCTCATCAGCGCCGCGCCGGACATCCTCTATGCCGGGGACACCGACGGGGACGGCAAGGCGGATCTCCGGAAAACGATCCTGAGCGGGTTCGGCGAGGGTAACCAGCAACACCGCATCAATGGATTCGAATACGGCCTGGATAACTGGGTTTATGCGGGCAATGGCGGCAGCAACGGCGACCTGCGCTCGGTCGCGACGGGCACGACGGCGAAACTGCGCGGTCATGATCTGCGGTTCCGACCCGACGACGGGCGGTTCGAACTGGTGGCGGGCCAGGCGCAATTCGGACGGCGTCGCGACGACTGGGGAAACTGGTTCGCCAACGCCAACCCGACCTGGCTCTGGCATTATTTGCTGCCCGAACATTACCTGCTGCGAAACCCGCAACTCGCGGTCGCGACAACCCGCGAGACGCTCGCCAATTATGCGAACCCGACACGCGTGTTCCCGATCAGCAGGCCCCAACAACGGTTCAACTGGCCCGATGCGGCGAACAACCTCACCTCGGCCAACAGCCCCACACCTTATCGGGATGATCTCTTTGGGCCGCAGTTTGCCCACGCCGTCTTCATCAGTGAACCGGCCCAGAACGTGGTGCATCTGGAACTGTTGGAAGAGAACGGCGTCACCTTCACCAGCCACCGCGCCGGCGACGAGCAGGACCGGGAATTCCTGGCTTCGGGCGACAATTGGTTCCGGCCCACGATGCTGAAGACCGGCCCGGACGGAGCCTTATATATCGCGGATATGTATCGGTTGGTCATCGAGCATCCCGAGTATTTCCCCGAGGAACTCAAGGGTCGACCGGACCTGCGCTTCGGGGAGGACAAGGGTCGGATCTACCGGGTGTTCCCCACCAACGCACCCGTGCGCAGGATCCTCCGGCTCGACCGGTTGGACCCCGCCGGACTGGTTGCGGCCATGGACAGCGCGAACGGGTGGCAGCGCGACACAGCCCAGCGGTTGTTGGTCCAGGCCGGCCGCCCGGGTCCGGTCGCAGCCTTGGAAAAACTCGCGACGCTCAGCTCCAACCCCAAGTCGCGGCTGCAGGCGTTGTGCACGCTGGACGGGTTGGCGGCATTGACCCCGACCCTGCTGATTGCGGCGTTGCACGATTCCCACCCGGCCGTCAGGGAACACGCGCTCCGGTTGGGCGAGACGACCCTGCCCGGCTCCGGTCCGCTCCAGGAGGCCGTGCTCGCGCTGGTCCGCGATCCCGCCCTGCGCGTCCGTTATCAACTGGCCTTCACGCTGGGCGAATGGGGCGATCCCCGCGCCGCCCGGGCCCTGGCAACACTCGCCGAGAACGATCGCGCCGACGCCCACCTGTCCACCGCGGTGCTCAGTTCCTCCACGCCTCATGCCGACTCGATGATCCCCTTCCTGTTGCGACCGGACGCCCCCGCCCCTCCACCCGTCCCCGTCCTCGCCCCGTTGCTGGCGTTGGTCGCCGGACCCGGCCACGAGGCGGTCTTGCGCCAGGCCCTCGACCGGATCGCGCAACCGGTGGACGGACGGCTGGCGACCTGGCAACTGGCGGCCTTCGCCGGATTTCTCGATGCTCTGGAACGTCGTCAGGGTGGTGTGGACACATTATATAAGGATGCTGGCGGGACTTTGAGGGCGACCTTCCCGGCAATGGACGCCCTGTTCCGCCAGGCACGCCAGACCGCGCTCGACGGTGCTGGCGGCGAACCGGACCGTTTGACAGCCATCCAGTTGCTCGGCCGGGGCCGCAACGAGGTCGATGCCGACCTGGACCGTCTGGGGAGCCTTTTGCAACCGCAGGAAAAGGGCACGTTGCAACAGGCCGCGTTGAACGGACTGAAACGCTCGTCCAGTCCCAAGGTGGGTGCGGTGCTATTGGCCCACTGGAAGTCCTATGGTCCCGCATTCCGAGTCGAAGTGTTGAACATCCTGGTCACCCGGCCGGAATGGATGCGGCCATTGCTCGGCGCGATCGAGGCCGGACAGATTGCTCCTGGCGAAATCAGTCCTCTGCATCAGGAAAAGCTCCGGGTGCATCCGGATCAACCGATCCGTGAGCGCGCCCGGAAAGCCTTCGCGACGCGCGACGCGGACCGTCAGAAGGTCGTCACCCGTTTTGCCGGCGTGAACGAACTGCTGGGTGACGCGAACCGCGGGGCTCCCTTATACCGTCAGAACTGCCTGCCCTGCCACCGGTTGAAAGGCGAAGGCAACACCCTCGGACCGGACTTGGGCACGATGTCCGATAAGCCGATCGGGACGCTGCTGGTGGCCATCCTGGACCCGAACCAGGCGTTTGAAACCCGTTACGTCAATTTCACGGCCACCACCCGCGACGGCCGGGAACTCAGCGGCATCATCGCGGCCGAGACACCGAACAGCATCACCTTGCGCAACGCCGGCGGCATCGACGAGGTGGTGTTGCGCGGTGAATTGAAGGACCTGGCCAGCTCCGGCCGGTCGATCATGCCCGAGGGGTTCGAGAACACGTTCACGCCGCAGGCCCTCGGCGACCTGATCGCCTATATCCGCGCCCGATGAAACCAGCCCTGTCCCGACGCCGTTTTCTCCAAGGTTCGTTCGCCGTCGCCACGCTGGCCTCCACCGATCCCATCGGTTGGCCCCGCGCCCACGCCGCCGAAGGTTCCGCATCCACCCCCGATTGGGTCGACAAGCCGATGCGCTGGGCCCAACTGACCCTCGTCGAGGATGACCCTGGCAAATTCGATCCGAAGTTCTGGCTCGATTATTTCCAGCGCACCCGGTCCGACGCCGTCTGCCTGAGTGCCGGTGGTTGCGTGGCCTATTATCCGACCCGGGTCCCGTTCCATCACCGCAGCCAATGGCTCGGTGACACGGACCCGTTCGGGGAACTGGTCGCCGGATGCCGCAAGCTCGGCATGGTGGTCATCGCCCGCACCGACCCGCACGCCACCTATGACGACATGCAGCAGGCGCATCCGGATTGGATCGCGGTGGAGGCCGACGGCAAGCCCCGCCGGCATTGGGCTTCACCGGAACTCTGGGTCACTTGCGCGTTGGGGGGTTATAACTTCGAATTCATGACCGAGGTGAAGCGCGAGATCATGTCGCGCTATCACGTCGATGGGATCTTCATCAACCGTTGGGACGGGTCCGGCGGGTGTTACTGCGCGAAGGGACCGGTGCGGGAATTCATACCCATCGGCGGGCAACAAGTGCGCGTCCTCATGCCTGAGGCCGCGAGGCCAAAACGGGTTCATTTGCTGGCGGCGGGGAAAACGGTCCCGACCCGACGCGAAGGCAGATTTCTTATGCTGACCGTCCCATCGATCCTCGATCACGAGGTGGTGGCGATCGATCTCTGATCCGGTCAACTCCGCGAGGGTCGTAGCCGCCGAGGTACGAGGCGGACCGGGAAGCAATTCGACCCGGCAAAAACCCATACGCGACGAACCGGGTCCCCGACCGCGCTTGCCGTCTTGGAGTGCGGCAGTCCTCTGCCGTTTTCCGCCTCGGGAGACGGGTTTCATTTCGGGCGACCGGCCACGATTCGCAACCCGTCCCAAAGCGCCAGGGGACTGGCGCACTCCAAGACGCTGTCGCGCCTGCGGAGACGGCCCTTGATCTCGGGCACCCCGATCGTCCTGGAATCCCGTGAATCACTTGCGACGGAACACCAGCAGAAGACCCATCCCCAAGACGGCGAGTGCACCGGTGGAGGGCTCGGGATCGCAGGCAAGGCCAAATGCGATAAAGCTGGTGAAACCCGCCATCGCTGCCGGGAGGGAAGGCGGACTCCCGGAGCCCCCGAGCTTGGCGATGTCAAATGTCAGGTTGCCTCGAAGGATCGCCGTGTCATAGGTCGCTCCCGTATTTTTGTCCCATACGATCACTTTGATCGTGGCATAAGCGCCGGGCGCGACGAACGGGACCTTGACCGTTGCGCCGGCAAACAAACCCGCATTGAAACCGCTCAGGGGGCTGATCGGGACCGTCGGATTTTCGCCCTGGGTCGTGACCTTGAGAAGGCCGGCATTGGTGAATTCCCCGGTAAGAGGGTTCTTCACCAACACGTCGATGAGGTAGTTCGCACCGGCGATCCCAAGACCATCGCAACCCAAGATCCTCGGCTTGCCCGGGAGCGTGGCATTGCTGAAGGCGAACGTGCCCTGGGCGAATGAAGGGCGGCCCGCCAGCACACTGACAACACCGGCCAATAGTGAAGCCTTGTTCATGGGTCGTGCGGAATACTCTGACAGGGTTTGGAGGATGATCCAGAAGCAACGCCGATGCCCGCGACGATATCGAGAGCCCGCTGGTGAAGCCGTTCCGCCTCCGTGGTGCGTCCGCTCTCCTCGTATAAGCCCGCCAGATGTTGCAGCGTGATGGCCACTTCCGGATCCCGGGGTCCCAGCCAGGTCTCCGCACGATGGATCGCCAACCGGAAACCCGCTTCGGCTTCCAAATGGCGTCCCTGCAACCGGAAAACCGTGGCCAACTGATTCCATGATCGGACCCGGCCCTGCACCACCTCCGCTTTGATCCCGGCCGTGCCGGCCATGATCCCCACTGAGCGACGGCATACTTCCTCTGCTTCGGCATACCGCCCCAGGCTGGCAAGAATCGCCCCCAACTCATTCAGGACCTTGGCGACGTCAGGGTGACAATCACCGACGGTCCGCTCCAATCGCCGCAATGTCCTCCGTGCCGTCGCCGCCAAGTCCGGTTCGCCCCGGACGCGAGGCGAATCCCGGTTGCCTTGTGGACGCCGCCCCCGAAGACCCTGCCTGGTCTTCAGACCATTGCTGTCAGAAACGCCCCTTTTGTTCACGTATGAACCCCTTTCGTCTTGAAGGAAAGTGCCCGGCTTGCACCCGACATTTCCCTGGTGTCGTTACGTTCCATGTACTCCTTCGGCCCGATTCCCCGGGAGCAGGGAGGATGCCATCGCATTATTGCCATGACCGCACCCGGTGCCGCCGTCGATCCGACGGAATCTGAAGGCCGGTGGTGGGGGTTGTCAGGACCGCCCATCACTCCCTTCGAGACGATCCAAGACCCGGAGCAACCCGTCCAGGATCGTCACCGGATGCGGCGGGCAACCAGGGATATAGAGATCGACCGGCACCATCGAATCCGCCCCGTCCCTCACCTCCTTATGTCCGACGAACGGCCCGCCCGCGATCGCACAGGCCCCGACCGCGATGACGATTTTCGGCCCCGGCACCGCGTCCCATGTCTTCCGGAGTGCCAGTTCCATGGCCCGGGTCACAGGACCCGTTATCAGAAGTCCGTCGGCATGCCGGGGGGAGGCCACAAATTGGATTCCAAACCGGCCGAGATCCCATCCGATGGTCCCCAGCACGTTGGTGTCCGCCTCACACGCCGCGCACCCGCCCGCACTCACCTGCCGCAGGCGCAGCGACCGCCCGAGCAACCGTCGCAGTTTTTCGTCCAGGGCCGCCGCCAATCGAACCTGTTCCAGTCCGGGCCCGCCGAGCACCAGGTCTGCACGACGCCGGACGGCCATGCGGTGATCGCCAGTCTGGGTGATCGCACCACCCGGACAAACCTCGACGCAGGCGGCGCAGAAGACGCAGCGGCCGAGGTCGAGGGCGACCGGTTGGCCGACCGTTCGCACGATGGCCTGGGTCGGGCACACCGGAACACAGGCATCGCAACCCTCGGTGCACTTGGCGGCGTCCACCCGGAGGGCCCCGCCATGACGGTCTGGCAACACGGGTGCCGGACCGTGTGGATAGGCCATGGTTTCACAGCCCCGTTTCAACCGATGGGCGATGGCGTCAAAGACAAACATGGCATGGCGACGGCGTCAGAGGTCGAAGCCGCAATAGGAAAGGTTGAAGCTCTTGTTGCACAGGGGGAAATCCGAGATGGCCGCACCGCGCAATGCCAGGGCCAATCCGGTCCAGTTATGGAACGAGGGGTCGGTGATCTTATATCTGAGAAAACGTCCCACGGCATCGGTGATCGCAACATGACAGACCTCGCCGCGCCAACCCTCCACCAGGGCGACCGCCAGGGTGTCGGGCGCGGGGAGCGGCGGTTCCCCCGTGAGGTCACCGTCGGCCGGGGCGCCGAGTTGTTCGCGGAGATATTCTCCCGACCGTTGGATTTCCAGTGACCGGACCCGGGCGCGCGCAAAGACGTCGCCGCCGGGCCACACCGCGACCGGGGCCTGGCCGAACCGATGCCAACCCGCGGGATGATCATACCGGACGTCCCGGACCAGACCACAGGCGCGCGCGGCCGGCCCGACCAACCCGATCGCGGCGGCTTGTGCGGGGAACACCGTGCCCACGTTCTCCAACCGGGCGCGGACGGAGGCGGCATCCCAAAACCACGCGACGGCCTGCGCGACATCGGTGAGGGCCGGGTCCAACCGTTCCCGAAGCCGGGCCGCGCGATCCGGTTCGAGGTCCTGCCGGCAGCCGCCGGGCCGCACCAGGCCGCGTCCAAAACGATTGCCGCAAATCAGGGCGGTCAGGTTCAGGAAATCGCCCCGAAGCTTCCCGCAGGCGGCGGAAGTCGGCAGGAACGCGACATCGTTGGCCAGGGCCCCGAGATCGCCGGTGTGGTTGGCCAGACGTTCCAGTTCGAGGGCGACGGCGCGCAACCATTGCGCCCGCAGCGGGGCCTCGGTCCCGGCGAGGGCTTCCAAGACCGTCGCGTACGCGGTGGCGTGGGCGATGGTCGTGTCGCCGGCGACCGTTTCCATCTGGATCATGGTGGCGCGATGGGGTCCGCCGGCGAGGGCAGTCTCCAGGCCGCGATGTTGGTAACCCAGCGCGATCTCCAAGTGCAGCACCTCCTCACCCGCGCATTGGAACCGGAAATGGCCCGGTTCGATGATGCCGGCGTGCACGGGTCCGACCGCCACCTCATGGACCTCGGGGCCGTCCACACGGAAAAACTCGCCGTTCGCGGGTGCATCGTCCGCGGTCCGCCGCACGGGTTTGAGCCACGGATGACCCGCGGGGATGAGACCGTGCTGTTCCCAGACCTCGCGCTCGAACAGGTGTGCCTGCGGATGGGATTGCGTGAGGGCGGGATAAGGTCCGGTGAACGGTGTGCTGCGTCCGAGGGCAAGGGTGTTGTCGGCGTCGAAAGCCAGCACCGCGACCAGGCGCGTGGCGTCACCTTCGGACACCCCGAACCATGAACAAAGGCGCGCGCCGCGATCCAACTCGGCGCCGGTCACGCCCACGAAGTCGGCGGGGGCCCATTCGGGAACATCCGCCCAGGGGAGCGAGGTGGCGTTGGGCAGCAGGGCGAACGGGGAGGAGGCACTCATGGGGCCGGGCGGAGTTGGGCGACGGCGGCGGACCAGGCATCCTGCAACAGGGGCGGGGTGAAGACCCCGAGGGCCAGGGACAGGCCGAGCAGCACCAGCGGTGGCGCAATCACCCCGAGGGTTTCGACGAAACGTTGACTGTTGACGCGTGCGGCGCGGCGGGGACGCCCGTCCACCACGGCAAAAACGACGCGGGTGAGACCGAAGAAGGCGAGCAACAGACAGCCCAGGAAGATGGCCGTGGCCACGCCATGCCCGGCGGCGAGCGCGGCCCGGAGGACTTTGAGTTCGCTGAAAAACGGGCCGAACGGAGGGCACGCCGTCACCGCGAACAGGCCGGTGACAAACAAGGCTGAGGAACGCGGGGTGAGCACGGACATCCCGCGCACAGCGTCCAACGAAGGGGAACCGGCGGCCCGGCGGATGTTGGCGGCGCTGAGGAACAACGCACCCTTGGTCAGGCTGTTGGTCCACACGTGGAACAGGGCGGCCCACATCCCCGCCCCGCCGAGTGCCGCGCCGATGCTCAGGATGCCCATGTGCTCGACACTCGAATAAGCCAGCATGCGTTTGAAATCGCGCGTGCCCAACAGGAACAGCGCCGCCACCGCCATCGAGAACAGCCCGATGACCAGCAGTGAACGGTCGGCGATCGCCCCGGCCCCGGCGGCACCGATCACCGCCCGCACCCGCAGGATCGCCGTGAACGCCACCGTGGTGACCCCGCCCGCGAGGATCGCCCCCACCAATCCCGGGGCCTCGCCATAAGCATCCGGCTTCCAGGTGTGCATCGGGGCCAGGCCCATCTTGGTGCCATAACCCACCAATAATAACACCCACGCCGTCAGGACCCACGGACGGGACAAACCGGCTCCTTGCGACATCAGGGCGACGAAGGTGAGGTCCCCGCCGCCACCGCCATGGAGGGAGCTATAACCCAGGCAAAAGGATCCGAGCAGCGACAGGGCGATG
Source organism: Verrucomicrobiota bacterium (assembly GCA_025360495.1). Taxonomy (GTDB): domain Bacteria; phylum Verrucomicrobiota; class Verrucomicrobiia; order Limisphaerales; family UBA9464; genus UBA6176. The sequence goes on from JANYCC010000164.1 coordinate 10,594, forward strand.
CCGGTGCCGCCGACGAGCAGGTATTTCCAGGTGGCCTCGAAGGCGCGCGGGGTGCCGTTGAAATGCAACAGGGGCACCGCCGCGAGCGTGACCGCCTCGGTCGCTATCCACAGCAGGCCCAGGTGCCGGGCCTGGTGACCGGCGCTCAACAGGCTCAGCACCGTGAGCAACAGGGCGACAAAAACACGGTTGGGCCGCTCGGATCTCACCTGCAGATAGGACACCCCGTAGGCGGCGCAGACCAGGAAGAGCAGCGAGACCGCAGGCAACACCGCCCGCGCCAGCGGATCAAATCCGAACCAATCCGCCGGCCCGACCCGTGGGGGATCCAGGAACAGCCAGAACGTCAGCCCGGCATGCACGAGTCCGACCGCCGGCAGCAGCCAGGGCCGGGTGCGATTGCCCGGCCAGAAAGCCGCCAGGGCCGCCCCCACCAACGGGATGATGACGAGGAGTAGGGCTCTCATTCCCGGAGCACGGTCAGTTTGCGGGTGTCGAGGGAATCAAAGGCGCGTTGGATCCGGTCCACAATGATCCCGATGACAAACACGCCCACGGTGAGGTCGAGCAGGATGCCCGATTCGACCAGCAACGGGGTCGAGTGGATGAGGAGCAATCCGAAAAGATAGATGCCATTTTCCAAGATGAGATAACCGCAGACTTGGGAGATCGCCTTGGCCCGGCCGATCAGGAGGATGAAGCCGGTCAGCACCGAGGCGATCGATCCGGGCACCAACAGCAATCCCTGGTGTTCGGGCAGCAGGGGCAGCGCCCGGGCGAGGGCGACGGCCGCGATCGTGCCCGCGGCCCCAAGGAGCAGCGAAGGGACAAAGCCGATGAACGGTTCCATCTCGCGGTCGATGTGGGCCGCACGCATCGCGCGCCGCAGGAGGGACGGGATCACCACGCCCTTGCCCACGACGGTGGCCAGGGCGACCAATCCCACGCGCCAGTCGGCCCCCTGTTCGAGCAGCAGCGGCATCACCCCCAGCACGACCCCCTGCAGGGACATGGCGCGGATGAGGGAGGGCAACCGACTGCTGCCCAGGGCCAGCAGGTTCAGGCCCATCGCCAGGCCGATCAGCAGGTTCAGGGAGGCATTCATGCCGCACCCCCGTTCCACGCCACCAACAGGGAGAACAGGCAGAGAAGAAATGCCGTCGTGAGCAGCAGCGGGACGCGACGGAAAGCGAACCGCGCCAGCAATGATTCGACGAGGCCCACGCCGAGGATGACGCTAAGGACACCCCCGGCCAGGGCGGCCGCCGCGACGAATGGCGGCAGTCGGCCCAGTGGCAGCACCGCCTCGGTCAGCAGCACCGAGAAGAGCAGCAGTTTGAGGGAGGCCCCGTGCAGGATCACGGCCAGCGGCGGACCACTGTGATCCAAGACCATCACCTCGTGGATCATCGTCAGTTCCAGGTGTGTGTTGGGATCGTCGAAGGGCACCCGGCAGTTCTCGGCGAGCAGCACGGCGAACAGGCCCCCAGCCAGCAAAACGGCACCGGCCCCGGCCGCGGGAGCGAGCAGCGTGGCCAGGGTGATGCTCCCGGATTGGACACTCAGCGACAGCACCGCCGCGACCAGGGCCGCCTCGGTGAGCACGGCATAGCTGACCTCGCGCGCCGCACCCATGCCGCCGAAGGCCGAACCGGTCTCCAACGCGGCCCAGGCGGTGGCGAAGCGGGCCAGCGCCAGGAGATAAACCAGCAGGAGCACGTCGCCCCGGAATCCGAAGGCGGCTCCAGTCGGACCCAAGGGCAGCAACATCGCCGCCCCGACCAGCGCCACCCAAGCCACCGCCGGGGCAATCACAAAACCGGGCGACGCCAGGTTGCTCAACACCACGTCCTTTTGCCACAGGCGCGCCAGGTCATGATATAATTGGAGGACGGGTGGACCCCGGCGGCCGGCCACCCAGGCCTTCACCTTGTTGATGAGGCCCGGCAGCAGCGGCGGCAGCAACAACCACAGCGCCAACCGCAGCACCAGGTCGAGCATCACGATCATGGCGCACCCTCCAGCAGGACCAGGACCCCCAGGCCCAACAATCCGGTCACCAGGTATAATATATAAGACTGCAATCTCCCATGCTGCAGCCGGCGCACCGCGGTGGATACCCGGAGAACCCCCGCGGCAACCGGGCTGATCACCCGTTCCAACACCGTTTCCGGAACACTTTCCCGGCGGAACGCGCCCGTCGGGAAAAGACCCCGGGGACGCCGCCACCGGAGCATCGGCTGCAGGATCCAATCAAACCAGCCGGCCGTGATCCCGGCGAAGGATGCCGCGGTGTATTGCATCCGGGCGGTCGGTGCCCGGAACCCGCAGTCCCACGTCGGGGCACGGCGGCCTCCCCGGGACTTTGCCCGGTACCACAAGGCGGCTGCGGCAGTCGCCACGAGGATTCCCAGGGTGGCTTGGAAGAGTCCGAGAGTGGCCAACGGTGCGGGAGATTCCCGGGTCGCCCAGGCCGGATGCCAGGCGTCGACCGCACGGGACACCGCCGGCCAGAACAGAACGGGGGCGAGGCCGATCGCCAGGCAGACGGCTGCCAGCGCCAGCATGGGGACCCGCATCCCCCAACCGCATTCGTCCGCCCGGGCCACCGCCCGGGTGCGGGGGGCGCCGAGGAAGATGAGGGCCCCGGTTTTCACGAATCCCACCAGGGCCAGGGCTCCGGCGGTCGCCAATGCCAGGATGGCAGGCAAGGCGGCCCAACCTGCGGGTCCCCTGCCCGCCACGGCATCGAACAGGCCCAGATAGATCAGCCATTCGCTGACCAAGCCGTTGAGCGGGGGCAGGCCCGAGGCGGCCACGGATCCCAGCACGAAAAGTCCGGCGGTCCACGGCATCCGCGGCCAGAGCCCTCCCAACCGGCTCATTTCCCGCGTGCCCGCAGCGTGCAGGACGGATCCGGCCCCGAGGAACAACAGGGACTTGAACGCCCCATGATTCCAGACGTGCAGGAGGGCCCCGGCCATCGCCAGACGACCCCACGGCGCATCCCCATGGGACACCGCCAGCATCGCGCCCCCCACGCCAATGAAGATGATCCCGACGTTCTCCACGGAACAATAGGCGAGCATGCGTTTGAAATCATTCTGCGCCACGGAGAAGGCGATCCCGAGCAAGGCGCTGACCGAACCCAACCCGATCACGACCCATCCCGACGCCGCCGGCACGGGCAGCCAACCGCTGAAGCGAACGATCCCATAGACCCCCATCTTCAGGGCGACGCCCGAGAGGATGGCGGAGACGTGACTGGGTGCATTGGCGTGGGCGGAGGGCAGCCACACGTGAAGGGGAAACAATCCGGCCTTCACCCCGAATCCCAGCAGTGCCAACCAGAACAAGGACGACAACCCGGCCTGACCGCGCAGAGGTCCGAGGTCCCAACTGCCGGTCCGCGCCGCCAGGAGGGCGAAGAACGCGAAGAGACAGACGGTGCCCGTGTGCGAGGCGACCAGATAAAGCCAACCCGCCGCCCTCACCTGGAGGCGCTGGCGATCCAGCGTGATCAGGAAATACGCACTGACTGTGAACAACTCCCAGCCCAGGAGGAAATGGAGACCGTTCGCGGAAAGCAGCACCCACCCGAGGCTCACCAACAGGGCATTCCACCATGCCCGACCCCGGGGCGCCGAAGCCGGGTAGTGATGATCCGACCAATATTCACCGCCATAAACGCAACCGCCCCCCCCCACCGTGCACACCAGGACCAGGAACAGTGCGCTGACGCCGTCCAATCGCAGATGCATAGCCTCGCCGCCCAGGGGGAATCCGCTCCGCCACTCCCAATCCCCTCCGCCCGACAACACCCGCACCGCCGCACCCATGCCGATCGCCACGCCGCAGAGGGTCAGGATCCGCCAGAGTTGTGGTCGCCCGGGACCCACGACGAGCCCCAGCAGCAGCACCACGCCCGCGACCGATAGCAGGGGTCCCGGGGTCATGGTTTCACTCCGGGGTTGGGCGGTACCGTTGCCGCGGCATCCCCCGCATCGGCCGCCTCCAGGATCGCCTCGTCGCTGGCCCCCTGGGTCACCCGTTCGCGCAACGGCCCGCGCGACAGACTGCGACCCAGACGTCCGAGCAGGTCCAGATGGGCGCGCGGTGACGGGGCGATGAAAAAGAACAACCGCACCACCGGCACCCCATCCACGGGTGCATCAGCCATCGGCAATGGGTCGCGCAACAACAACAAGGCCACCATGCCGGAATCGCGACCGAGGGTGATGCGGGCGCTGGGATGCGGCAGGGCAAATCCGCCGCCGACCGGGGCCAGCACCACCCCACCCGGGGCCCGCAGCCGTTGCCCGAGCAATTGGCGGACCGCCGGTGTCGCGCCGGGTAATGCATTCACGATCTGTTCAAACCGATCGGGCACCTCGGAGGCCGGCACATCCCGCCAGATGCCTCCGGCGCGCAGCAATGCCCCGAGCCGCAAATGGGTCGTCAGTGCGGAGGTCGCCGGGGCCAGGAACCCGGCCTGTGCCGCCAACCCGCGCGTGGCCGCCCATTCGGTGACCAGGGCCCGGTCGAACAGGATCCGGCCCCGATCCGGGGTGTGGGGCATGCCTTCATTGCGGATCCAGCCTTCCACGACTTTCTCCGAAACTCCGAACGACTCGGCAATCTGGATGAGGTTCAGGTACATGACGGCATTGGGAATCGGTCCGCGACCAAGGATCCGTTCGCCCGCAGTGTCACCCGGTGCACGGCCAAAGTCCGCATTTTCATGACCGGCCCTCCGTCAGGATCCAGCCGGCCAGCACCGTGAGGCCCACCAGCACATACAGGATATAGGACTGCACCCGCCCGTGCTGCAGTCGCCGCACCACGATGGAGGCGCGCAGGATCAGGCGACCTGCCGGTTCGACGATTTTTTCGAGCACGGTCTCCGGGGTGTGTATAGAATGGCTGGAATGGGCCGGAAATGGATTCGCGGGACCCGTTCCGTGCCGTTCGGGACGCAGGATCCACGAGAACCATTCGGTGAGAATTCCGGCGAATGAACCCGCGGTGTATTGCATCCGGGCTGTCGGGGCCGCGTACCCGCAATCCCAAGTCCGGGCATGGACCCAGTGTTGTCCCCGGGATTTTCGCCACAACCCCCAACCGGCCAACACCGCCAAAACGGCCAGTGCCAGGTGAGCCCGGCCCAGCGCGACCAACGGTGCCGGAATCCCATCCCCGCCCCATGCCGGTTGCCAGGCCCCCACCGCGCGTGCGACCGCCGGCCAGAACACGACGGGTGCCAGCCCGATCGCGATGCAGGCAGCCCCCAGAAGGAGCATCACGCCGCACATCGACGGTCCGCATTCGTGGGCCTGGGCGGCGGCCATCGAACGGGGGGCACCGAGGAAGACCACGCCGCACACCTTGATGAAACAGGCCAGTGCGAGCGCCCCCGTTGCCCCGAGCAGGATGGCCGCCGGGAATGCGGCCCACGCCGGCGAACCGTGCGCGAGGGAGGCATCGATCAGACCGAGGAACACCAGCCATTCGCTGACGAAACCGTTGAGCGGGGGCAGGCCGCAGATCGCCGCCGACCCGAGCGCGAACAATCCGGCGGTCCACGGCATCCCGCGCCAGAGCCCACCCAGACGGCTCATCTCCCGGGCGCCCGTCGCATGCCGCACCGAACCGGCGGCGAAGAACAGCAGCGCTTTGAACAATCCGTGGTTCCACACGTGCAGCAGCCCGCCCGCCAGTGCCAGTTTTCCCCAGGCCGCACCCCCCTGTTCAATCGCCACCAGCGCAAACCCGAGTCCGATGAGGATGATGCCGATATTTTCGACGCTATGATAGGCCAGCAGGCGTTTGAGGTCGTGTTGGCCCAACGCGAAGGCGACCCCCAACACCGCACTGGCAACGCCCAGTCCCGCCACCACCCAACCGGTGCCCAGCGGGACCGGCATCCAACCACTGAAACGCACCAGCCCATAAATGCCCATCTTGAGGGTCACGCCCGACAGCATGGCGGAGACATGGCTCGGGGCGTTGGCATGGGCCGCGGGCAGCCAGACATGCAGCGGAAACAGGCCGGCCTTCAGGCCAAAACCAAAGAGTGCGAGCCAGAACAGCGGGGCCAGCTCCGTCCGCCGGGGCCACGGACCGAGGTCCCAACTCCCGGTGCGCACCGACAGCTGGACAAAGAAGGCGAACAGGGCCAGAACGGCCGCATGGGAGGCTCCGAGGTAAAGCCAGCCGGCGGCGCGCACCTCGGTCCGGTGCCGATCCAGGGTCACCAGGAAATAGGCACTGAGCGTGAACAATTCCCAGGCCACGAGAAAATGCAGGCCATTGGAGGCCAGCAGCACCCCGCCCAGGCTCAGCAGCAAAACGCTCCACCAGATCCGGCCGGCGCGGGCGGAGCGCGGATGCATCGCCTCCTCCCAATATCCACGCCCATAAACCGCTCCGGCCACACCGATCAGGCACAACAACACGAGGAAAAAGGCGCTGATGCCGTCCAACCGCAAATGGAGGGATTCACCCCCCAGCGGGAATCCGCTGCGCCATTCCCAATCCCCACCCCCCGCCAGCACGCTGACCGCCGCGGCCAGGGCCGCGCTCACACCCGCCAAGGTCGCCGCCAACCAGACGCCACCCGACCCGCGACCCGCCAGAAGGCCCGTCAGCAGTCCGCCGGCGGCGATGCAAAGCAGAGGGGTGACAGTCATCTTGGGATGCGAGATTCCCTTTCGGTCGCACGGCCTGAGTCTTCAGATTCCCGACCCGGTAAGGTTGCCACTCCCTTCGGAACGATTCCAGAACCGTTGGTGGCGGATGTGAGCCGGATCTTGGCGGGTATTCATCTCATTTTTGCGCGGGCGTGTTCCGTGAGCCAAGGTCCGGCCCGACCCATGCCCAACGAACCGCTCCTACCCAGGCACGGCGGCTACCGGAGGCTAAAAAGCTTTCAGGTGGCCCAGCTATGTTATGACCTCACGATGCGTTTCTGCGACCGTTACATCGCGATACGCAGCCGCACCCATGACCAAATGGTGCAGGCCGCCCGCAGCGGGGTGCAGAACATCGCCGAAGGGAGCAAGGCCAGCGGCACTTCCAAGAAGTTTGAGCTGAAGCTGACCAACGTGGCCCGCGCCAGCCTCGAGGAACTGCGCTTGGACTATGAGGACTACCTGCGTCACCGCGGCATGCCGGAGTGGGCTCCGGGGGATCCCCGGCGGGCGGAGTTGGTGGCCCGCCGCTGCACCACGGCGGAGGCCGTGGCCGAATGGATCCGGGAGGTCCACGGCCGGGGTGGGGGAAAGGAAGCCGATGGACGAGATGGACGAGATGGACGAGATGGACGGCCACCAGGACGGGACCCGTCGTCCATATCGTCCATCCGGCCGCCCCAGTCCACTTACCCCGAACTTGCCGCCAACGCGGCGCTCGTGCTGATCGGGGTCGCCTGCGCCCTCCTCGACCGCCAGATCGCCGCCCAAGCGGCCGCCTTCACCGAGGAAGGCGGCTTCACCGAGCGCCTGTACCGCATCCGCTCCCAACACCGCCGCAACCCGCCCCCATCCTAGCCGGTCCATACCGTCCATACCGTCCATACCGTCCATTGGGTCCATTGGGTCCATCCCCCACCCCTCACCGATCCGCGCTTGCTGGAGACGCCCCATCTTGCGACACAGGGACCATGCGCGCCCCACGATGGTCTCCTTTCAGCCTCACCCTGATCATCCTGGCCACGAACCTGTGTCACCTCGCGGCGGCCGAACCCGGCGAACGCCATCTTCTCTACGTGGCCACCCCGGGCATCCGCGATTACCTGCAGTATGGCGGACATGGGGTCGTGGTGTTTGACATCGATCACGGCCACCGCCTCGTGAAACGCATCCCCCTTGCCGGCTTGGACGACCAGGGAAAGCCGCTCAACGTCAAAGGTGTCGCCGCGAACGCCGGCACAAAACGTCTTTATGTCACCACCACCCGCACCCTGACCTGCCTGGATCTGGAGACCGAAAGGATCCTTTGGGAAAAAGCCTATGACGGTGGCTGCGACCGACTCGCACTCGCCCCGGACGGAAAAGTCATCTACCTGCCCTCGCTCGAACAGGGTCATTGGCACGTGGTGGATGCCCTTTCGGGCGACCTCCTCAAACGCATCGAAACCGGCGCCGGAGCCCATAACACCGCGTACTCCCTGGACGGGACACAAGCCTATCTGGCGGGATTGAAATCACCCCTGTTCCGTGTGACCGACACCCACACCCATACGGTCATCCGCGAGGTGGGCCCCTTCGGCAACGTGGTCCGCCCTTTCACGATCAATGGGCGCGGGACCTTATGCTATGTGAACGTGAATGACCTGCTGGGCTTTGAAATCGGCGACCTCACGACGGGCAAGGTGCTCCAGCGGGTCGAGGTCCAGGGGTTCGAAAAGGGTCCGACCCTGCGCCATGGTTGCCCGAGCCATGGCATCGGCCTCACGCCCGACGAAAAGGAGATCTGGCTGGCGGACGCCCACAACCGCCGGATGCATGTCTTCGACGCGACCGTGATGCCGCCCCGGCAGCTGATGAGCATCGGACTGCGGGAGGAACCGGGCTGGGTCACGTTCAGCTTGGACGGTCGGTATGCCTATCCTTCCACGGGCGACGTGGTGGACGTGGCTTCCCATAAGATCATCACGGGCCTCACTGATGAGACCGGGGCGGCGGTGCACAGTGAGAAAATGGTGGAGATCGATTTTGTCGGAACACGCCCGGTCCGGAACGGCGACCAATTCGGACTGGGGCGGAAGTTGAGATAGGTGCCATTTTCCATCTGTGAAGGGTGTCTCCGTGGGGTTCCATTTCAAGGGTCCCGGCCCCGCGGCCGAAGGGGATGATTTCGAGGGGATCGAGATCCGTTTCGACGGCGAAATCCGTGCGCGACTTCCCGCGACTCTCGCAACCGGTCCGTGGACGGAAATCACCGGTGCCACCACCCCGCACGTCCTGCCCGACTCCGAGGGAACCCGATTCTTCAGGGTTGCCCGCCCGTAAGCCCGAGGTCCTGGCAATTGTGTGTTCGGTCATGCCCCCCTTGACCGGCTCAGTGCCATGAGGATCCCCCCACGCCGCCGCCCAATCCGTCCTGGCCGGAGACTCTATTCGTTTGACGAATACGCCCTTTGGAACAAGGGTGCCCTCCGGGTGATCGTCAGCTTTGCGGATAAGCAAACGGTGCGCATCTGGCGGGAGGAACGCTCCCGCCGCCTGCCGCCCGACATCCAGCAAAAGGCATTGGATCGGATGCAACTGCTCCACGCAGCCACCCGTTTGGAAGATTTGCGGGTGCCGCCGGGCAACCGGTTGGAAGCCCTCAAGGGCAACCGCAGAGGACAGCACAGTGTCCGGCTGAACGGGCAGTGGCGGCTTTGCTTTCGCTGGCAGGGCGGCAATGCCCACGACGTGGAGATTGTAGATTATCATTGAAACCATGAATGCGCTGAAACTGAAGCATCCGGGCATGCTGCTCCGGGAGGAGTTCTTCGGACCGCTCAACCTAACGGTGGCCGGAATGGCCCGGGCCACCGGCATCTCCCAGCCTACACTGTCGCAAATCGTCAACGGTCGCCGGCCGCTGACGCCCGATTCCGCCGTCCGACTCGCCCATGTCCTCAACGTGGATCCACAATGGTTTATGAACCTCCAATCGCACTACGATTTGCGGCAGGCACAACGCCGGCTGGCTCCGGAACTCAAGGCACTCCACCCGCTCGTGCTGCCCGTGTCGGCGTAAAGGATCACGAAACCCGCGCCGTGGGGAAGGACGTCGATGCGCCACAGCGATCCTCCCTGCCCAAGCGAATCCACACAGGATTGTCATCCAAAAAGTTCGGGCTGAATCATCTGCAAGACCTGATGGCCGACTTTCCTTATCTGTGAACCTCCATCACTCGCTATGCCTAAGGACCTTGGCCCGCCTGGCCCTGTTCCTGCCCCTGGTCGCATTGGCCGGGGACCCACGCCCGCCCCGCGGCGAACGCGATCTGCGCGAGTGGCTCGAAAACATGGTCGTTCACCACGGCTATACCCCGGCCGAGGTGGGCGAAGCCACGGGACTCCAAAACGACGAGATCGCCGCGGCCCTGGCGCGGTTCCGATTTCCGCCCGCCCCGCCCCGCCCCATCCCCGGTGCGCCGCTCCTGGTGCTGCCCTATCCCGGCGGACGCCATCCACGGCTGGGCTTCTTTGAGGGCGCGATCGATCCCCAGCGCGACACCAAGCTCAGCGTCTTCACCCCTTGGGATTCCCATGCCTATGTCGTGGTCGATGCGCCCGAAGCCATCTGGTCCGATCTCGGTCTGACTTATCTCGCCCATACCCACATCCCCACGATCTGGGATTCGAAGGGTATAAAGTTGCCACCCTTGGAATGGAGCCACCGCGCCGACGGTTCCTTCTCCGCCGAACGCACCCTGCCCAATGGCATCACCTTCGGCGTGCGCGCGGTCCCGGCCCCGGATCACGTCGGATTCCGCTGGTGGCTGCGCAACGGCACGCCCACCCCGCTCACCCATGTCCGCGCCCAAGTCTGCGTGATGCTCGGTCGCGCCGCCGGATTCGCCGCGCAAACCAATGCCAACAAGGTGCTCGAGACCCCGTTTGCTGCGGCGCGCGACGAATCCGGCCGCCGCTGGATCATCACCGCCTGGGACGCCGTCGACCGCGTCTGGCAGAATCCACCGGTCCCCTGCCTGCACTCCGATCCCCAACTGGGCGACTGTCCGCCCGGCGCCACCCGGGAAGCCCGCGGTTGGCTGTGGTTTTATGAAGGGACCGATCTCAAGGGTGAATTGGCCCGGTTGCGGAAAACGTTCCTGATGACGCCGGCATTGCCCCCCGCAAAACCGCTGGAGCCCATTCCCGACAAGCTCGTCGTGCTGTCCTTCGACGATTCGGTGGCGTCGCATTATGACAATGTCCGACCGCTCCTGAAGAGGTTCGGTTTCGGCGCGACCTTCTTCATCACCGAGGGTTTCTCGTTCCGCGACAACAAGGTCGCCTACCTGACCTGGGAGCAGATCGCCGAACTGGATCGCGACGGCTTCGAGATCGGCAACCACACCCAAAGCCACATGGGGGTCTCGGCCGACACCCTCGGGCGATTGCGCCACGAGGTGGACTATATCAATGAACGTTGTGCGGAACACGGCATCCCGCGGCCCGTGAGCTTCGCGTATCCGGGCAACGCCATCCATCCGGGCGCGCTGCCCCTGTTGCAAGGGCTTGGGTTCCGCTTCGCCCGGCGTGGTGCGCAACCGGAGTTCGCCTATGAAACCGGCCGGGGTATCGGCTATGACCCGCGCGAGGATGACCCCCTGCTCGTCCCCACCACCGGCGACGCGCGGCCGGACTGGACCTTGGAAAACGTTCAACGGGCCGTGGCCAAAGCCCGGGGCGGACGCATTGCCGTGCTGCAATTCCACGGCGTTCCCGATTCCGAACATGCGTGGGTGAACACCCCGCCGGAACGGTTCGTGGAGTATCTCACCTGGCTCAAGGCCAACGGTTACCAATGCATCGCCTTGCGGGATCTCGCCCGCTTCGTGGATCCCACGGACCGTCCCGCGGAACCGTGGGCGGTCATCGAACGGCGCCAATCGGACCCGGAAGGCAGACGGGAGTGACGCCCGCGCGGATCCGGAATGGAAGTCTTTCGAGCCTATCCGTGTCATCCGCGGTTAGATTCCTTCTCAAGTGTCGCCCTCTTGTTAATCTCGCACCATCGGCCCGGCACGATTGATCGGCCGCAAATCTCAACGACTTTCCCCCATGCTCCGCCGGTTCCTCCTCGCCTTCGCGCTGTTCGCCGCCCCGCTCCTCGCCATCGGGGCGGCCGGCACGAAAGTCCGTCTCCTCCTCGACCACACCCAGGCCCGTCCGGGTGAAACGGTCCTGGCCGGCGTCGAAATGCAGATGCCGGCCGGATGGCACACCTATTGGCGCAACCCGAGCGAGAACGGCGGCATCGGCACCCGCACCCTGATCGACTGGACGCTGCCGCCCGGCCTGAGCGCTGGGGAAATCCAGTGGCCGGTGCCCGAAAAACACAGCTCCCTTGCCGGCGACACCCATGTCCACACCGGCACCATCCTGCTGCTGGTGCCGCTGACCGTCGCGCCCGGGACTCCTCCGGGTGCACTCCAAGGCACGGCCAAAGTGACCTGGCAGGAATGCCAGGAGGAATGCGTCCCCGGCGGTGCCAGCATTTCCGTGAGCCTCGTGGTCGGCCCGGAATCAAAACCATCGCCCGACAACGCACGCTTCGACAACGCACGACAGGCGTTGCCCAAACCCGGCACCCATCTGACGGCCCACGTGTTCTGGGAAGGCCCCCCCACTGCCGATCAACGGCCGATCGTCATCGAATGGACCACGGATGCCCTGACCGCCGACTTCTTCGCCTATGAACGCAAGGGAACCGACATCGGGGTCAAGACCGAGACGGTTTCCGCGACCAATGGGATCATCCGCCTGCGGAAATGGGTGGACCCGACGGCCGGCGGATGGCCCACCAACCTGACCGGTCTCCTGGTGGCGAACCCCGGCTCGCCGCAACGCCTGGGTTATGAGGTCATCCTGCCGATCGGCGCGGCGCCGGCATTGGCAGCGGTCCCGACCGAACCCTTTTCGTGGGGGACACTGGTGCCGATGCTGGGACTCGCGTTCCTGGGCGGCCTGATACTTAATATAATGCCCTGCGTCCTCCCGGTGCTGGCGCTAAAGATCCTGGGCTTCGTCCGCCAGGCGGGGAGCAATCCGGCGAGGGTGCGTCAACTCGGCCTGGTCTATGCGGCGGGAGTCGTCGCCTCCTTCCTGGTGCTCGCCGCCGTGGCGCTGGCGGTGCAGGCGGCTGGGGGCGTGGCGGGTTGGAGCACGGCCTTCCAGAACCCCCAATTCCGCGTGGTGATGTGCGCGCTGCTCGTGCTGGTCTCCCTCAACCTGTTCGGTGTGTTCGAAGTCAATCTCGGCGGCGGTGCGCTGGGGGCGGCCGACGAACTCACCGCCAGGGAAGGCCCGGCCGGCGCGTTCTTCAATGGCGTGCTGGCCGCCGTGCTGGCGACCCCCTGCACCGCGCCCTTCCTCGCCACCGCCATCGGTTTCGCCTTCACC
>JANYCC010000178.1 GCA_025360495.1 Verrucomicrobiota bacterium
GGGAACCGAGGTCCGCAAAGCGGCGAGATCTTCCGAACCGCGGGTCCAATTGAATGCCCTCATCGCCGCGGGCAACCTCGCCCCGACGCCGGAGTTGGCCGACGACCTCGTCGCACTCTGGCCGTCGCTCAAGGACAAGTATCTGCAATCGGCCGCGGTGGGCGTGGCCTCATCGAATCCGCAGCTTTATCTGGAGGCGGCCTTCCGGGCGGCCGACCCGGCGTTCGTGGCGGATTATGTCGGGCACATCACCCGCATCCTGGCCAACCGTCAGAATGCCGTCGAAGCCACGGCCCTGGTGCAGTTGCTGGCCCGTCAACCGGCGACCTTGGACGGCCTGAAACAATCGGCCTTGGAAACCCTCGCCGCCACGCTCAAGCCCGAGGTTATCCCGCCGTTCACACCGGAATTGAAGGCGGCGCTGGGCACGCTCCTGAAATCGCCGCGTCCGGGGTTGCCCGGTGCCGTGCTGCCGTTGGCGGCCCGTTGGGATCGCGAGGGCGCCCTCGCCACCGAGCTCAAACCGGTCATTGGGCAACTCAGCGCGAGGCTTACGGACACCACCGTTCCCGACGACGTGCGCGGGCAGGTGGCGGTGAACCTTTTGGGGGTGCGCAAGATCGATCCCGGCGTGGTGCCGGCGGTGGCCGGGTTGATTGGTTCCCCCGCGTCCATCGCCCTGCAGCGGCGGGCAATTGAAGCCCTCGGGGCGACGGCGGATCCGGCGGTGGGCACGGCCTTGGTCGGGGCTTTCAGCCGGGTGCCGGACGAATTGAGCGAAGGACTGTTCGGCGCGATTCTCAAGCGGGGCGACTGGGCGCTCGGCCTGGTGCAGGCGCTGTCGGACAAGAAGATCGCCCTGCTGCAACTCGGGCCGTCCCGCGCCTTCCGGTTGCGCACCCATGCGGACAAACAGGTGGCGGCCCGTGCGAACGAGGTGATTGATGCGCTGAAGGGACCGGAGGAGAAGGAGAAGGAGGCGTTGATCGTGAAGCTCCGGCCCGAGGTGGAGAAGGTGGGCAACCTGGAAAACGGGAAGAAGCTCTTCCTGGCGAATTGCGCCGGCTGCCATGTGTTCAAGACCGATGGCCGCAACCTCGCCCCCAATCTCACCGGCATGGGCGCCCATGGCCCGGCCGATCTTCTCGTCCACATCGTCGATCCCAACCGGTTGGTCGAACCGAACTTTGTCGCCGTGTCCATCGATACGAAGGATGACCTGACCTATAACGGCATCGTCGAGCGCGAGAACAACGTCGAGGTGCTGATCCGCGATGCCGCCGGCGATTACACCGTGCGCAAGGACAACATCAAATCGCGCACGTCGACGGGCCGTTCGCTGATGCCCGAGGGATTCGAGCAGATCGGCGCCGACGGCCTGCGGGATCTGCTGACTTATATCTGCGCTGATGAACGCCGTTTCCGGATCCTCGACCTCTCCGGGGTGTTCAATGTGAGCAGCGACAACGGCATCTATGCGAACGCGGCGTCGAAGGGGGAGAGCCTGCGCTTCAAGAAATACGGGACGATCAAGGTGGCCGAGGTCCCGTTCGACGTGCTGACGACGCGGAAGAGCCCGACGGGCAACAATCTCCTCGTGCTGAAAGGAACGTCCGGGTTGGCGCCGGCGTATCCGCACAAGGTCGAGGTCAAGGTGGGAATGCCGGTGGGACGCCTGCATTTCCTGGGCGGCGTGGCCGGTTGGGGATACCCGTATGATGGGGAACGCAACAAGGGTCTGCCCGTCACCCGGGTGGTCCTCCACTTCGCCGGCGGAGACGCCGAGGAGATCGTGCTCCGCAACGGTGTTGAGATCGCCGATTATATCAATTCGGCGGACGTGCCGGGCTCCAAGGAGGTGCCCGATGCCGTGGTCGACGGCCACCAGGTGCGGGCGTTCACCAAGTTGGTGAAGGGTGCCGGCGTGGTGGAGACGATCTCGTTGGAGAGCTATGACAATCCCGTCGCCCCCACGTTCGTGGCGATCACGGCCGAGGTGCCCGGGGCTGATGGCGCGTCGCTTTCGCCCGCGGCCGCCGCGGCGGCGGTTCCGGCGGGACCGCCCGTGTTCCAATGGGGTCCGGGTCTCAAAACGCTCATTGTCGGGGGCGGGTCGTCCCACGATTTCAACCGGTTCTTCAACCTGGCCGATGTGGCGACGTTGAAGGCCACCGGGCGGATCTCCCCCAATTACACCGAGGCCACGCACGACCTGGCCGGGGTGATCGGCGGGGTCGACGTGCTCTACCTGAGCAACAACAAGCCGTTCGAGGACGAGGCGAGCCGGGAGGCCGTCATGGCCCATGCGGACGCGGGCAAGGGGCTGCTCCTGGTCCATCCGGCGCTCTGGTATAATTGGGAGAAGGCCTGGCCGGCCTATAACCGTGAACTGGCCGGCGGCGGCGCACGGGGCCACGACCGATACGGCGAGTACGAGGTCACCGTGACCGACCCGGATCACCCGCTCATGAAGGGGGTGCCCGCCAAATTCACGATCAGCGATGAATTATATTATTTCGAACCCGACCCGCAGGGCACGCCCATCCGGGTGCTGGCGACGGCGCACTCGAAATCCAAGGACAAGACCTTTCCGATGGTCTTCGTGGTGCAGCATCCGAAGGCGCGCGTGGTGGGGATCACGCTCGGGCATGACGGGGTGGCCCACAGCCTGCCGGCGTACCAGCAGATCCTGCGCAACGCACTGTTCTGGTCGGCGAAGCAGGAGGGGCAGAACTGAGGCCCCGGACGCATGGAACGTCTCCCTCAAACCCACTCGTGTTATGTCTGCGGGATCGACAACCCGCTCGGGCTCCGGCTCGGTTTCGAATCCGATCTCCGGATCGCCCGGGTGCGGCTGCGGTTCCGTGCGGAGCACGTGGGTTTCCGGGCGACGGTCCACGGCGGGGTGCTCGCCACGGTGTTGGACGAACTGATGGTCTGGGGCTGCGCCGTGATCACGCAAAAGCTGGCCTATTGCGCGAAGATGACGGTCCGATACCAGCGCCCGGTGGCGCCCGGGACTCCGGTGATCGGCATCGGGGAACTGGTCGAGGATCGCCGGGGCAGGCTGTTCCTCGCGCGCGGTGAGCTCCGGGATGAAGAGGGGCGGTTATTGGCCGAATCGACCGGCAAATACCTACCGATCCTGGGTGAACCTTCGCCCGAGATGCTGGCGGATTTCGTGGAGGATCCCCGGGTGTGGTTCGCCCGGGTCAAGGGCGGGACCTGAGGCGTCTCACGCGAAGAGCGCCAAGCACGCAAAGGTCGGAGGGCGAACTGGACTCCGGTCATTCGTTCCAAGTGACCACAGCTTTGTCGCTGAAAAGGACTCCGCCGAGCCAACTGCCACACAGCACGACACCAGAGTGCTCCCGGTTCTCACAGTCGCGCACAGTCACTGAATATAATTCCTGTTGCCTCGACACTTTGAAGAGCCACTCCAACTTGAATCCGCAGGGCTCAAATGTGATGAGCTCCAATCCATTGGATGAAGCCCACTTTCTCAGGATCACCTCGGACCGCGAAGCCCAGAGTGTCTCAGTCCATATCCACAGGCTGACGATTCCTAGTGCCCAAGCAACAATCAGGACGAGACCCAAGAATTCGGAAAAGTCAGAATGGATTGTCATGTCGCTGGGCTGCGGTTGAACGGCCCCTGACCGAGCCGGAACCGATGGAGAATGAACCACGGATGCCACGGATAAAGAAGAACAGTCCTGCGAGCCTATCCGCGTCATCCGTGGCGTCCGTGATCAGATTTCCTCTCAAGTGTCGCTGCAGTGCCAGTCGTCTCCCTCGCACCATAGATTGAGTGGGTGGCGGGTTGGAATGAGCCCTGCGGATTCGGCTCGGGCGGAGCCTCGCCCTACCGATGCGTCATTCGTCATTCGTCATCAGCGAGCCGGTTTCGGCAAATGCCGGATGTCCGTGGCCTCGTGGAGGTAGACGGTGTCCTCGGCGATGTTCTTGGCATGGTCCGCGATCCGCTCGAGGGCCTTGCTCACCGTCATGAGGTGCAGGCTGCGGGTGATGGTGGCCGGTGATTCCGCCATGAAGCCGGCCAGTTCGCGGTGAAGCTGGCGGTTGAGCAGATCCACCTCCAGGTCGCGCGGAATCACCCCGCGGGCCTTGGCCATGTCGCCGCTGACGAAGGCCTCGAGCGCGTCCCGCAACATGCCCTGCGCGAGCTCCTTCATCCGCGGCAGATCCACGAACGGCTTGAGCGGGGGTTCCGTCGCAAGTTCCCGGGCGCGACGGGCGATGGTCGTGGCCTCGTCCCCGATCCGTTCGAGGTCGTGCGAGATCTTGGTCGCCACCACCAGCAGCCGCAATTGGCTGGCCAGCGGCGCATGGGTGAAAAGCTGGACCGCCTGCTCGTCGATCTCCTTCTCGCCGCGGTCGAGGAGATCCTCGGCGACGGCGACGCGTGCGGCGGCGGCCAGGTCACGGTCCACGAGCGCCTTCATGGCGTCATCCAGCGCGGTTTGGGCGACCCCGGCCAGATCGACAAGGCGTTGCTGGAGGGCGGCGAGTTCGGCGTCAAAATGCGTCATGGTTCGTGAATCCCCGGGGTGAACGGGAAGTGAACTTCATCCGAAGCGACCCGTCACGTAGTCTTCCGTCTGCCGTTTCCCAGGCTGGGTGAAGATCTTGGGGGTGGCGTCGTACTCGATGAGTTCGCCGAGATAGAAAAAGGCGGTGCGATCGGAGATGCGCGAGGCCTGCTGCATGTTGTGGGTGACGATGACGATCGTGAACTCCCGCTTCAATTCGACGATGAGTTCCTCGATCTTCATGGTGGCGATGGGATCGAGCGCGCTGGCGGGCTCGTCCATGAGGATGATCTCGGGGCGGATGGCGATGGCGCGGGCGATGCAGAGGCGTTGCTGTTGGCCGCCGGAAAGCCCGAGGGCGCTTTGGTGGAGCCGGTCTTTCACCTCGTCCCAGAGGGCGGCCCCGCGCAGGGAACGCTCGACCGTCTCGTCGAGGACCCGGCGGTCCCGGGTGCCGTGCAACCGGAGGCCGTAGGCGACATTTTCATAGATCGATTTCGGGAACGGGTTCGAACGTTGGAACACCATGCCCACGCGTTTGCGGAGTTCGATCACGTCGACCTCGGGCGCGTGGATATCCTCGCCGCCAATCTGGCAACGACCCTCGATGCGCACGTTGTCGATGAGGTCGTTCATGCGGTTGAAGCAGCGGAGCAAAGTGGACTTGCCGCAACCGCTGGGACCGATGAAGGCGGTGACGAGCCGCTCGGAAATGCCGAGGGAGATGTCCTTGAGCGCCTGGTGGGAGCCGTAGAATAGCGACAGCCCGGCCACGTCGATGAGCGTCGGCGGCGGGGACGATGTTTCGGGGGGCGGCACGATGGGAAATTCCTGTTGCACGGATCCGGCTCAACCGAGCGCGCGGAGTCGCTTGCGCATCCGGCCGCGGATGAGGACGGCGACGATGTTGAGGGCGAAAGTGAGGGCCAGGAGGATGACGACGGTCGCAAAGAGCAGGGGCCGGGTCATGTCGATGTTGGGCGACTGGGTGGACAGGACGAACGTGTGATAAGCCAGGTCCATGAAGGGATCGGTCAGGGCCTTGGGCGTGCCGCTCATATAATAAGTGGCGCCGGTGAAGAGGATGGGTGCGACCTCCCCGGCTGCGCGGCCGATGGCGAGGATCCCCCCGGTCATGATGCCGGGCAGGGCATTGGGGAGGACGATCCGAAAGACGGTTTCCAGCTTGGTGGCCCCGAGGGCGAGGCTGGCTTCCCGGAGACCGGGTGGGATGGCGCGGAGCGATTCCTCGGTGGCAACGATCACCACGGGCAGGGTCATGACCGCCAGGGTGAGCGAGGACCAGAGCAGCGCGGGGCGTCCCCAGACCGGATCGGCCGACGCGCCGTGCAGCACGGAGTCGAGTTCGCGTCCGACAAATCCGATGAAGAAGCCGAGGCCGAACAGGCCGAAGACGATGCTGGGGACGCCGGCGAGATTGTTGACCGCGGACCGGATGATGCGGGTGACCAGCGAGGTGCTGGGCGCGTATTCGGTGAGGTAGATCGCGGTGATCACTCCGACCGGCATCACGGCGACCGTCATGAGGAGCACGCGTTCCGAGGTGCCGATGATCAGCGGCAGCAACCCGGCCTTGGTGACGTCGAACATGTCCTTGGCGGAATCGCCGGAGAGCAATTGCCAGGAGATATGGGGCGCCCCGTTGACCAGGATGCTGCCGAGGATGAGCGCGAGGATCGCCACGATGAGCACCGTGGCGAGCCCGGTGGTCCCGGTGAAAAACAGCGAGATCCAGTCGGTGCGGCGTCGGGCGAAACGGGCGTTCATCGGCCGCCCTCCAGACGCCGTTTGAGCCGGTGAAGGATCAGGTCCGCCGTCAGGTTGAGGAAGAAAGTGACCGTGAAGAGCAGGGCGCCGAGAAGGAACAGCATGCGGTAATGGGCGCCGCCGAACGGGGTTTCACCGAGTTCCGCGGCGATGGTGGCGGTGAGGGTCCGGACGGAATCCAGGAAGCTCCAGGACACATTGGACGCCATGCCGCTGGCGATGAGGACGATCATGGTCTCGCCGAGGGCGCGACCGAACCCGAGGACGACCGCGGCGAAGACCCCGGGAAGGCCGGCGGGGAGGACCACCTGCCACGCGGCCTGCCAGCGCGACGCACCGAGCGCCAGGGCGGCCTGGGTGTAGGAGCGCGGGACGCTGGTCAGGGCATCCTCGGCGATGGAGAAAATGACGGGGATGCAGGTCAGGCCGAGGCAGAGGCCGGCGACGGTCGCGTTGAGCAGGCTGTCGAGACCGAAGAGGGACTTGAAGGCGGGGGCGAAAACCAGAAGTGCAAATGACCCGAGCACGACGCTGGGGATTCCCGCCAGCATTTCGATGATCGGCTTGGTCCATTCGCGGACCCGGCCGCCGGCCAGTTGCGACACATAGATCGCGGCGGCCAGGGAAATGGGGACTGCGAAGAGCATGGCCACGAGCGTTGCCTTGAGGCTGCCGATGACCAGCGGGACCAGATTATATTTGGGGATTCCGGAAACCGGCTGCCAGATATAACTCGGTTTGTCGTAGCCGGTCCATTGGTGGGGCCGGAGCAGGTAACGCCAGGAAACCGTGTTGATGCCGGCATCCCGGTCGGTCGAGGCCTCCTGGGCGGACTCGGCGCGGACCTCCATGAGCAGTTTCAGCGTGTCATGATCCTTCGCCTTGAAGTCGGAGTCCGATAGTCCGAGGTACTCGCGGATGGTCTCGGGCGGGAGCCGGTCCAGGTCTGCGGGCGGGATGAAGGTCCGGACCGCGGCGGTGCTGACCTTTCCGAAGACCAACGGGAGCGCCTCGCGTCCGACGAAGACGAAAATCAGGAAGATGAGCAGGATGGTGGAAAGGGCGACGGCGAAGATGGCGTGCTCAGCGAGCCATTCGCCCGGCCGCGCGCGATGCCCGCGCCGGATCCCCATCCAGCCGGCGGTGCGGCGGGAAGAGGTGGCGGCGGGCACCACGTGGGCGGGGAGTGAGTTGGGCACGGTGATCCGGGCCGGTCACTTCTTGCGGAGATGCGGCGGCAACGGGAAGTAGCCGACGTCTTTCACGACCTTCTGGCCGTCGTCACTGCGGATCCAATCCAGGAAGGCGTGGATCTCGCCCTTGTCAATCGCCGGATTGAGATAGATATAGAGGTTGCGGGAGATCGGGTATTTGCCGCTGAGGACGTTCTCCTCGTTGGCGACGATGTAGCCCGACGCGGCGTCCTTGGCGACCTGGAGGGCCTTGGCCCCCTTGCCGTAGGCGGCGCCGCCGTAGCCGATGGCATTGGCGTCCTTGGACACCGCCGCCAGGATCTGGGCGGTGCCCTGGAGGGTCTGGGCCGAGGCGGCGAAATCGCGGCCGCCGAGGACGTGTTCCTTGAAGAATTCGTAGGTGCCGGAGCTGTTTTCGCGGCTATAAATGACGATCGCCGCATCCGGGCCGCCGACTTCCTTCCAGTTGCGGATCTTGGCCGTGAAGATCCCATTGAGCTGCTCAATCGTGATCTGGGAGACGGGATTCCCCTCGTTGACATAGACGCTGAGGCCGTCGAGCGCGACGGCGTATTCACGGGGACGGGCGCCGAACGTGTTGATGCAGGCCTCGACCTCCTTGGCGCGGATTTTGCGCGAGGCGTCGGCGAGGTCGGTGGTCTTGTTTTGGAGGGCGGCGAGGCCGACCCCGGAGCCACCACCATTGACCTGGATCTTCACCTCGGAGTGGGCGGCCATATAGGATTCCGCCCATTTCTGGGCGAGCGGGACCATGGTGTCCGATCCCTTGACGGTGATGGAGCCGGCGAGGGCCGCGGACTGGGCGGCGAGACCCAGCAGCAGGGCAGCCGAGGTCCGCCAAAGGAGCGCTTTCATAGAGGATGTGTTCATGGAAGAGGTGGGCGAGAGTTCAGAACGACCAGACGAGATCCACGAAGATGCGGTCCTGTTTGGACTGGGTGCCGGGCGGATTGGAGATCTGTTCGGTGTGAAAGAACGAGAAGCCGCAGGTCATGGAGTCATACACGCGATAGACGCCGCGGACCAGATGGCCCCGGACATCGGTGCCGCCGCGCTCATTGAAGCCGAAGTCATCATCGACCATCCCGCGCCAGGTGGCCGCGGTCTCGATGGTCTTGAAATTATAGCTGAGCTGCCAGTTGTGCTTCTTCTTGGCGCTGCCGACAAGGAGGCCGAGGTTGTAGCCCTCGTTGCCGCGCCCGCTGTAGTTCTTGCCGGTGAACGCGGCATCGCTGGCACCCGGGTTCCAGAAATACTCGGCCCCGAAGGTGAGCGGGAACTCGCCCTGGAACAGCGGGAAGGAATCCAGGAGATAGGTGAATTCGCCGCGGCCGATGAGGGGGTTGAAATGTTGCGCGCCGACCACGGAGGAGCCGGGGACGTTCACCGCGGGTGTTCCGTTCTGGAAGGTGCTCAGCGTCGTCTCCAGGCTCGGCGCCATGGCGTACTGGTTCTTGAAGGCATAATTGCCCGCCGCAAACCGCGTGCTGATCTTCTTGGTCCACTGTGATTTCAAGTCGAGCTGGTTGAGGAACAGGTAGACGTCGTTGTTGACGCTGCCGGTCGTCGCCGCCGCCGGCGACTGGCGGTTCGCCGAATTGTTTTCGCCGATGACCCATTGCCCCGCGGTGAGCCCGATCTGGTGCTTCTCGCCCAGGTTGAAGCTGACCCGTTCCTGCGCCCCCTCGGGTTGATAATCCGGATCAATGATGGCGTCGGTGAACCAGAGTTGGTTGTCCATCTTGCCGATTTGCACCTGCAGATGTTCGTTGGGCGTCCACTTGGCGTAAGCCGCGTCGATGAAGACCGATTTCGCGGTGCCATCGGATCCCAACGTCTGGTTCTGGGAGAAGATCGCGCCGCCGATCCCCTGGGCCGCCAGCGCACTGCCGATCTGACCGGAGCCGAGTCGGATCCCGATTTCGAAATGATCCTCCAGCGTCGCCGTCATGCCGAGCAGCAGGCGGTAGCGCAATTGGGTCCGGTCGGCGTTGGCGAAGGTGTTGGCCTCGGGTGCCGGCTTCGGTCCGTAGTTGTTGCCGTTTTCGTAGAAGCCGTCGTACCGGCCGCGGAAGGAACCGTTGATCTTGAAGCTGGAGACCCAGTCGGGCATCCCGGATTTCATGCTGTAGGCCGCCTTGAAATCCTTGTCGGCCTCCGCCTTCAGGTCCTGCGCCTCGTCAACGGTCAGGATGCCTTTCTGCACCAGTTTGTCGACGAGCGCATCCCCCGACTGGGCACGGAGCGCGGTGGGAAGGATCGCCGGGGCAAGGACGGCGAGGGCGAACGATGTGCGCCCAAGGTTGCGGGACCATCGATTTGTTTTTGGAATCATAGCAATTGTGCTCAACGGCGGGTCCACGCTGTTACGACCGGCTTACGGTTTGACGTCGGTCAGGTGACGATCAGGTGACGAAACCGGCCTGCCATGATTTCTATCGGACCGTCTCGGTCGCCAGGCCGACCTTGGTGATGTCTGACTGCTGGAGCAGGTCGAGGACATGGATGACCCGCTCGTAATCGACTTCGGCACCGCCGCTGACGACGACACTCGGATCCCCCTCGGTTTTTTTCAGGTCTTGCAGCAGCCCCTTCAGTTGCGCCAATTCCACCGGTTTCTGATTGAGCCGGATTCCCCCGGCCTGATCCACGACGACGCGGTGGATTTTTGGAGGGGGACCGTCCGGCTTCTTCTGCTGGCCACTGGGAAGGTTCATTTCGAGATCATTCGCCATCTGCGGCGTCGTGATGATGAAGATCACCAGCAGCACGAAGACGAGATCGAGCAACGGCGTGATGTTGAGCTCGTGCATCGCGCCATGGCCCTCCTTGGTGAGTTTCCTGACCTGGAAGCGTTTGCGGCCCGGATGTCTCATTGAAGTGTTTCGGTGTCCGCCACGGCATCAAACCGGACGATCACCCGGGACGGGAATCCCTTGGGGGGCGGCCGTCCAAGGGTCTTGGTCGAGGCCAGCACGGCGCGGACGGAGGCGTCCCAACCCTTGTCGTTGGAACCGCTCTTCCAATCGAAGCCCTCGATCCGGCCATCGGGGGCGAGCGCCACCTCGACCTCGGCGACAAACGCCGAGTCATCCACGGTCTCGGGTTTGTTCCAGCGCGACCGGAGTGAGTATTCGAGGTAACCCTTGAACGCTTGGATCGGATCGGTGGAGGACTGCACGACCTTGGCCCCGTCGCTGAAGTTGAAATCAGCACCGATCGAGGGCGGGGGTGCGGCCGATACCGCGGCGGGTGGCGGGGCTTGGTGGGGCGATGCGACCGGCGGGGGCGCGGTGCTTTTCGGCGTTTGCGCGACCTCGGGCTTCGGTTCCTCCGGTTTCGGCTCGGTCTTGGGTTTGACCGGCTCCGGCGGCTTCTCCTCCTTCACGCGGAAGGCGGCGATCTGCTTCATTTTCGTGCCGAGGACACCCTGGCTGGCGGCGAAGTAGGCCAATCCGCCGATGGCGACGACGTGGACCACGACGGAGATCAGCAGGTCGGTGCGGGTCTGGGGCTTCTTGGTGCGGGGAGGGAGGGCCATGGGAACCTTTCGGGGCTTGGTTATTTCTTGTCGGCCGGATCCGTCGCCAGATTGACCTTCGTGACATTGCATTGCTGCAGGGCGTCCATCACTGCGACGACCTGGCGGTACTTGGACTTGGCGTCGCCCCGCACCGTGACGGTGAGATCCGCGTCGTTCCTCCGGAGTTCGGTCAACTCGGTCTGGAGGGTCGGGAGGTCGACCTCGAGCTTGTTGAGATAGATGCGGCCGAGGTGGTCGAGGGTGACGAAGTTGACCTTGCGGGGCGGATCCTTGGGGCGGTTGGCGGCCTTGGGCAGGGTCAGGTCGAGATCATTCACGATCGGGGTGGTGGTGATGATGAAGATGACCAGGAGCACGAACGCCAGGTCCAGCAACGGCGTGATGTTCAGCTCGGTGAGCGAGGTGTGGACGGTTTTGGAGCACTTTTTCACGGCGTCAGTCGGGCCGGCTCAGCGCAGGGCGGCGGCTTCGGAAAGTTTGGCGAACCGCGACTCGATCGCCTCGGCGAGTTCCTCGGCGAGCGGCCGGTTGTCGACGTACCGATGTTCAAAGCCGGTGACGATCTCGCTGGTGAAATGATCCATCTCCTGGGTCAGTCCGCGGATCGTGGTGACCATGAAATTATAGGCGAACATCGCGGGGATCGCGACGAGCAGCCCGATGACGGTGGCGATGAGCGCACCGGCGACCCCGGGGGCCATCGCGGTCAGGCTGGCACTGGCGGCGCGCGCGATGCCGGAGAAAGTCTCCATCACGCCCCACACCGTGCCGAGCAGGCCGATGAACGGTCCGCCCGCGACCGCTGTGCTCAAGACGATCATGCCCTTCTCCAGCGAGAGCGACTCGGCGCCGGCGGTGCGCTCCAGCACGATCTTGACCGTGTCGAAGGACGATTGGCTGATCACCTTGGACCCGGCGACCTCGAGGGGGTTCTTGGTGAGGAGATAGTCGAGTTCCTCCGCGGCTGCGGCATAAAGTTCATAGACCGGGGCACCGTCGAAGGTCTTTCCGGAACGCGCCAGTTCAAGCGGGTCGGTCGTCGCGCGGAAGGCGGTGAAGAACTCGCGGGTTTTCCGCGTGGCTTTGCGCAGTTGACGCGCCTTGGAGATGATGACGGTCCAACTGACGAGCGAGACGAACAGGAGGACGCCGATGGTGCATTTCCCCTCGATGGTGGATTTCTCAATGGCGAACCAAAAGGCGCCGTCGGCAAACAATGGATTCATGAAAGGGTGGGGCGGGCGGATGTTGCTGGATTATATAAGATAAGATGAGTGGCCCGGGCCTATTGGGGTTTCCCGGGCGGAAGGATCACGGTGACCCGGCCGACGGTCCGCATGATCTGCGGCCGGCGCGCGGCCTTGCCCTTGTCCTCGTCCTCCACCGGTTCGGCGGCGGCCGCCCGTTTGGCGGGTGATTCGCCCTGGGCCGCCTGGGCGGTGGCACCGGCCACGTTGGCCGCGGCGAATCCGACCTGGCCGGACCTGGCGCCCGACGTGGTGGCGTTCTGCGAGTGGACCGACGCGCTGATGCTGCCGCCGCTGACATTGGCACTGCCGATCCCGACGACGGTCCCCGAAACCGACCCGCCCGCGGACACATTGGCGCTGCCCTGCGCAAGGGCGGTGATGTTCACGCTCAGCGGCGTGGTGAGGTTGATGTTCCCCGTCGCGAAGATGACGCCGAGGATCGGCCCGGTCGCGTCGAGGGCCACGTTGCCCCCGATGACGCCGGAGTGGCTGGCATCGATGGAACCGACAAATCCCGAGCCCGGTTGGCCCTCGATGGGTTTCGTGCCGGCGGTCAGCGTGACGTCGGACCCGGAGGAACTGGAGCCGTTGAACGCGGCCTGAACGATGCCGCCGGAGCGTGCATAAATGTTGCCCCTCGGGGTTTCCACGCGGATGTCGCCCACGCGCGTCGAACCCGTCGAAAAGGTCGTCGCCAGGATGCCGCTGCCCGGGATGAAGTCCGTGAGCGTCGAAACCTGACCGGTGACCGGGTCGACATGCACCTGCTCGACGTTCTGGAGGCTGAGGCCGCCGGAACCGGCGTCGACGTTGCCCTCCAGGGAACGCACCGTGACGTTCCCGCCGTCATAGGCCGCGATGCGGGATCCGTTGATCAGGATGTCATGCCGGGCGGTGACCGAGACGTCGCTGCCGGCGGTCGAATAGATCCCGCGGGCCTGATCCGAAGTCGGGAGCGTGAGGGTGGACCCGGCCTGGAGATCGCCACCGGCATCCACATGGATTGCGCCGCCCGCCCGCGACACAATGGCGCTGGAAAACATCACCAGATCGCCGGTCGTCGTCACGTCGATGTCGGCCCCTTGCGGCGAGTATTTGCCCAGCGATGGGTTGGCGCCGGCCCCGACGGATAGGATTCCAGCCGTCACCCCGAGATCGATGTTCCGCGCCGAAACGACGAAATGACCGGGACCGCCGACCTGGTATCCGGCGGGGGGCCGGATCGGGACATCCTGGCTGCGGGCATAAAGGTCGTTGAGAATTTCCGCCGGCAGGAATGCGGCGGGGACGGTTACGGGATCGCCATTGGAATCCACGAGGAGCGTGCCGCTGCCGACCACACCCGGCGTCCCGTTTTCAAAGGTGCGGACATGGAGATCGATCAGGCTGGAAAGGACGTTGTCGGTCAGTCGGCCGCGGAAACCGAGCACCCGCGTCGCCGCATCATAGGTGAACGCGGCGTCACCCGCGGAGGGCTCGGCGATCTGCAGCAGCGTCAGGTCCGGGGGCGACACACCGGGTGGCAGCGTGACGAAGGTATAATCATTGCGGTTGCGGATGTCCCCATGCACGACGAGGGACGTGGTGTCGGCCGGGGCGAGATTCTGGCCCAGGAAACTCGAATCGACGACATCGGCGCCCACCTCGATGCGGGCCGCCTTCGGGATGCCGATGACCAGGCCGCGGATGGAACCGGAGATCGCGATGCGCGCCGGTTCGGCGTCGTCGAGATGGACCGGGATGGGCGCGTGGTCGAGGAGGCCGAATTGCCCGCTGGAGAAGGTGAACCGCCGGGAAGCGCTGTCCGAGAGCACCAATTCATAGGTACGGCCGTCCTCCTTGGAACGAAGGTCGCCGCCCGCGGTGGTGGCCAGGTCGAGTTGACCCACGGGCGAGGGGAAGAGGTCGACATTGTTGCCGAGGACGATGCCGCCGGCGCCCGCCCGGATGCGCAGGGACGGGGCATAGACGACGGGCACGTTGTCCGAGGGATTGCGCGGGAGCGAGGCGCCGAGCAGCGACACGGTGTCCGAGGCGTTGAGGCTCACGACCGCCAGGGGATCATAATCGAAGGAATGAAACGTGGGCGTGTTCTGGTTGCCGACCCGG
The DNA here is from genome assembly GCA_025360495.1 of Verrucomicrobiota bacterium. Classification (GTDB taxonomy): domain Bacteria; phylum Verrucomicrobiota; class Verrucomicrobiia; order Limisphaerales; family UBA9464; genus UBA6176. Next base: position 14,459 of record JANYCC010000178.1, read on the forward strand.
TTGAAAACGCCATTAGGATTGCGGACCTCCTGAAGCGTGATGTCCGTGGCGTCCACTTCCCAAGAACCCTTGACGAGGCTCAGGGCCAACTGCCGGTTGTTGTCACCCGCAAGGTTCGCGGCCGTGATGTGCCCGATCCCATTGCGAACCACGAAATGCCCGTAAACACTGCCTCCGGCGGTGACGGTGACGTCGCCCGGTTCCGCGCCAAAGGCACCGGACCCACCGTCGGTATGATTGCCGATCAGGGTGGGGAGATAACTGATGACATCCTTGCCGGCGCCGAGGGTTATGCTGCCGCCGGCGGCAGTGCTGATGCCGCCGAGATTGTCGCTGACGGTATAACCCGTGTCCTGGTTGCTGAAACGGAAGCCATCAGAGGCGAGGCCCGTGTTGATGTTTCCGGAGACCGTCGTGGCCGTGATGTTGCCGCCCGCGGTGGTCCGGACATAACCCCGGTTCACGGTGATGTCCTTGCCGGCGCTCAACCGGATCTGGCCGTCGGTGGCGCTCGCAAAGCTGCTGCCGTTGAAAAGAATCGAACCCGTCCCCGCCACGGTCCCACCGGCGCCCGAGAACAAGCGTCCCGCGGCGAGCGTCAGGCTCCAGCCGTTGCCCGCGGCGATCCCCGCGTTCGCGGCAAAGAGGATGTCGCGTCCCGCTTCCAGTGTCAGGTGCGCGCCGGGCGCCAGGGTGTCCGCAAGGTTCCAAAACGTGTTGACCGAGATGTTGTTTTTCGCCTGAAGCGTGATCTGCCCGCCTGCGGCACTGGGCGCGGACGAGGAGGAGTCGCCGTCGGCCTGGGTGACGGATCCCGGGCCCAGCGTGAGGGAATCGGAGGCGACCAATTCGATCACCCCATCATGTTCGCGGAGGGAATCGGCCTGGAGGGTGCCGGCCTGGTTCACGACCCGGGCGTGAAGGGCGATGGTGCCGGCGTCCGCGATGAGCTTGCCGTGGTTGTCGATTGAGCCCGTGGGGAGCGTGACTTGGGCGCTGAGTCCGCGTCCGTCGGGGCGTTCCGAGACGAGGACCTCCTTGCCGGCATAAAGTCCGAGGGTCCCATCGGGGGCGGTGAGCACCCCGTGGTTCTCGATCTTCTCGGCGACGAGGAACACGGAGCCGCCGCGTTCGGCCTCCAGATGGCCATAATTGATGATGCTGGCGAGGGGCGGCGCGACATTGATGTTCCAGGAACCGCCGGCCATGAAATCCGCGCCCGGTCCGGCGGCGGTGGTGGCGATGAAACTCGCCGCTTTCACGACGGAATCCGGTCCGAACCAGAACCCGGCCTGGTTGGCCAGCACGACGATGCCGTTGGCCTGGATGTTGCCAAAGATCGTGGACGGATGCGGATCCATCACCTGGTTCCACGCGATGGAGGTCGCGGAAGGTTGATGAAAGATGACGGATTCACCCGGGGCGACATTGAAGGTGCCCCATTGCAGGACCGCGCGGTCGGAGCCGACGGTGATGTTGAGGTTGGGACCATTCGGGGTGGCGGTGGCGGTTCCGGAGACGACCGTGAGTCCCTGCGGCGCGGCCCACGCGGAGCAGCAGGCGAGCAGGCCGCCGATGCCTGCGCCCAACCGGCACAGGGTGGTGCCGCCCCGGAGTTCTGGAGTGAAAGTCTGAATCATATCGTGCCGGATCTAAAACTGGGCGCCGATGCCGAAATAGACGCGGAAATCGCCCCGGTGGGCCTGGGCTCCGTCGGTGAGGGCCCAACCGATGGTGGCGCGGAAATCAAAGGTCGTCCCGATGCCGCCGCTGAAACCCATCCCGGTTCCCGCCAGACGGGTGGTGACATCGGGGCCGTTGGGATCGGCGGTATAATTCTCCCCATAATCCACGAAGGCCATACCGCGCAGTTGAAGCGGCAGGCGGCCATCGACGAGTCCCAGGTCAAACGTCGGCGTATGGGGTTCCGCCACGACCCGCCAACCGCGGTCACCGAACGAACTGCCTTCCTGATAGCCGCGGACACCCTGGCTTCCGGCGAGGCTGAAACGCTCCAGGCTGAGCACCGAATGGTTGACCCATTGGCCATCGGCCCGGAATTGCACGGTCCAATCCCCATGGATCTTCTGGTCCCGCACGGCGCTGCCTTGGATGGCGATGAAGGAGCCGTCCACGCCCGCTCCCCCGGCGTTGTTATAATCTTCGGTGGTCGAGAAGGGGCGTCCGGCGATGTTGCCGACAAGCCCGATGCCGAGGGAGGTGGAGCCGGATTTGTCGGAACGTGAGAAATTGACGCGCACCGAGATGGGGAGATAGGTGATCGAGCCGGCGTGCGTGGGTTGCGGGCTGGCGACTTCCTGGCGGTTGGGGATGACCTCGCCCGTGGTGGTGTTGGTGACCAGGAATTCGGTGGCGAAATTGTTGGTGTTGTAACTGGCGAACTCGAAGAACTTCAGGTCGAGGCCGGCCTGCAGGGTGGGCTTCCAACCCGCCAGTTCGGGAAGCGGTTGGGACCAACGCGCGCCGAGGTCATCGACGATCGTCGTATTGCGCCCGGAGTCTTGCGTATAAAGCGCGATGGGCGGCGGGCTCAGCTGAACTAGCGGCGAGAATTGGACTCCGGAATCCAGGTTGAACCGGCTGGCGTACAGGTTGATTTCACTGCGCGGGCTCGCAGGCGGGAGACGAAACCTGCGGGAGCCTTCATCCCAACCGAAGCGCCGCGGGTCCGCCGCCGCAACCTCCGGAAGGGATTCCGGATCGGAGATGGGAAACCGGTAGAAGGCTGAGTAACTGGCGACCAAGGGGCGGTCGAAAGGTTCCCAATCCGCACGGTCCCGGAACGCCTGTGGGGAGAAGCCGTACTGCAGGCCGAACGAGTGCTCGCATTGCCAGAGATTATTATATTGGAGCGTCGCGTTGCCGCGGAGTTCCGGTGTCCCTGGAAGCGCCAGGTTGTTGAGCTCAAACCGGCCGTGGAGCGGGATCTGGTCCTTGACCTTCAGCAACACCGCCGAGGTGCCGGGTTCCGGGCCGGGCAGGATCTGCGGATAGATCTGGCGGTCGCGGTTGGCATTGGCGACGTCGAGTTCCTGTTGGAACAGTTTGCTGTTGAGGAAAATGTTGGTGCGCAATCCCGGCAGGGCGCGGCGCACGTTGTTGGTGTCGAACCAACGGTTGCCCGTCACGTTGATCTCGACCAACCGCCCCTCGATCACCTGGACGTGGACGATGCCGTTGGTGAGGGTCTGGGGCGGGAGATTCAGCGAGACCGTGGCGAAACCGCGGGCCCGGTATTCCAACTGAAGTGCGGCCAGGCCCTTGCGGATGGTGTCGAAATCAATCGCCTCGCCGGTGAACGGTTGGAGCACCGACTGGATGACGGTGGTGGGAAGCAGCGAGTTGCCGGAAATCTCGTAGCTCCGGATGGGAAACGAAGGTTTCGCCGGAGCGTTGGTGGCTGGAGCAGGGGTGGGGACGGGATCAGCCGCGGGAAGGCCACCGGCGAAGAACAGGGCCAGCATGAATCCCGCGAGGGCGGCCGTCCGTTGAAATCCGGCGCGACGGCGGCTGCGGGTCTCATGGGCCTGCCGACGCCACGTGGTGGGGGTCATTCCGAAACGCCGCTTGAACAGGGCATTGAACAGACCCAGGTGCCGGTATCCTCCCTCCAGGGCGATCTCGATGATCTTGGCATCCGAGCCGCGCAACAATTGACTCACGCGCACCAATCGGAGCTCGGTCTGCCGCGCCCGGAATGACTGCCCGGTCTCATCGCGGAACACCCGGCTGAAATGGCGGACGCTGCATCCCGTCTCCTCGGCCAGGTCGTCGATCGACCGCTCGATGAGTTCGGCCTCGGGATGCTGGGACAGCCACAAGCGCACCCGCCTCCGCGCGTCGTCGGTCGTCTCCGTGGATTTGGCATCGAAGCCGAACGAGCCGGCGAGCGACTCGGCCATCAGATGGATCATGCAGCAGCGCGCAAGGAAGGGACTTCCCGGGGGGGAGTGAAAGAGACGGTTGAACTCCTGGGAAATCACGTGCCCGGAAATGAAGACCTGGGGTTTCGGTCGTCCATCGGCCAGGCTTTCCAATCGCCGGCGTTCCGAAAAGGTCATCAACCCGGCCAGATAATCGATCCGCACGCCAAACCATCGGAGATCGACGGGGCCGAGTTGACTGGCAAGGACGACGGCGCTGGAGAGCGGTGCGGCGAGCAGGACGGCCCCGGACGGGATCTCGAAATCCCCCATCGGATGCCGACAATACGCGATGCCCGCCGTCGCCTGGGCCAGAACCCAGCCTTCGGAAGGCGCAGTCCATTGCCCTGCCGGCGTCAGCATTGTCGTGTGGCAGGCCAATACCTCTTCGTGTCCCATCGGTCCGTGATGCTGACGGTTTCCGGCCAAGCCAATGTTACGTAAGTGAAACGGAGCCGTTAAGAATCCCGGTTGGGAAAAAGGCGGGCGTGGAGGAGAATCCCCCACGCCCGGAACGGAAAAACCCTGCGAACGACTGCGATCAGAGACCGGTGATCGTGCCGCCATCGGAATTACGAATCACCTTCATGGTCGAAAGTTGGAGGTTCGCGGTGGAGGTCGAAAGCGTGGTGTCGAACTGTTTCACCAAACCATTGCTGGTGATGGGATCGTTGGGCTTGGTGGAGCCCTTGATGAGGGTCAGCTTGGTGTTGCTCGTGCCGGGACGGGCAAAGAGGTGCTCGTAACTCCAGGCGCTGTAGCTGCCGTTGCGGACATTATCCAGGGAGAAGGACACTCCATTGAACGCGAGGCGGTTGGCGCCGGCATTGACGGTGTTGGAGTCGCTGATTCCCAGGAATCCGACAAACGGGCCGGTGGCCGTCGGGGTGTTCAGCACGCCCGCCACGCCGGAACCGCTGGCGAATCCGACCGAATCGATGACAGGCGTGTTGCCATTCAGCTTATAAAGGCTCGAATCGGCATTGGCGCCATAGCCGCAATCGGCCTGTTGGACGGTGCGGGTCCCCGATCCCTTGCTGCGGCCGACGAGATAGACCGTGGTCGCGACGTCCGCGGCGTTGCCGGTGAGCACCGAGAGCGGAAGGGAGCCGGCACCGAGGAGCGCCTGCGCCTGCTGGTGCGTGAGGTTGGAGATCGGCGAAGTCCCTGCCATCGCGCCCTTGGTCCACGCAAAACACACGATGCCGACCTGGAAATCGTCGAGCGACGCGTACCCGGAACCACTGTTATAATCCGTGGTGTCTTGGAAAGCGTCGCACAACGCGAAATCACCCGCGGTGTTGCTGTCGACCGAGCCGTCGATGTTGAGATAGGTGGGTTGGACGAGGCCGGGGGGATTCGGCGCATTGAGGACGTTGATCACGCCCTCGACGGATCCGGAATAGGCGGTCTTGATGGTGACGGTCTGGGCGCCGTAAAGCGTCGGGATCGTGCCTTGGAAGGTGACCTTGTTCTGGTTGGCCGTGGTGTCGGTGGGGCTTGCCGGAGGCGGGTTCTGGGTGGTGAGATTCGCGCCGTAGAGTGCGCGGATGGAGGCGTAGGAGGTCGCACGGAATGCCGTCGAACCGGTGATCTTGATCTCGATCTGGGCCTGGACGCCCAGGGTGCCGAGGGC
>JANYCC010000189.1 GCA_025360495.1 Verrucomicrobiota bacterium
CGCTCCGCCGGGGTCCAGGGATCGCACCTCCTCACGTCCCTCGCCGACGCCGACGGGCTCGTCGATGTGCCACCGCGCTCGGTGCTCCCGGAAGGCATGCAGGTCGCCGTGATCCGCTGGTGACCGCCGGCACCGCCTCCAAGGTCACCTTCGACGTTGTGGGAACGCATTGCTTCCGTAGGCTTGCTGCATGGGTCCGGTCGAATTCCAGACGGAGGATGCCCGTTGCGTCCTTCATCCCGCCCTCGGTGGTTGGCTCACTGCCTACTCAGGACGCGTGCCCGGGCATGGATGGCTGGACGTCCTCCACCCCGACCCGGCCACCATCGCCCGTCATCCCAAAGACATGTGGGCAGGTAATCCGCTGCTCTTCCCGTTGGTCAGCTATAATCACCTTCCCAACGCCGACCACCACTATGAATGGCTCGGTCGCCGATATAATCTCCCCCAACATGGCTTCGCACGGAGACTGCCGTGGACCGTCGTGGAATCTTCCGGATTGGGCGTCACGATCGAACTTCGCGACACCGCTGAGACCCGGTCCGTGTTCCCGTTCGCATTTTCCCACCGGCTCACCTATCGGCTCGAAGGGGGGCGTCTTCATGCGGACCACACCGTCACCAATCATTCCGCCGGGACGATGCCGTTCGCCTTGGGGATTCATCCGTACCTGCGTGTCCCGTTGACTGCTGGCGGACGTCGCGACGACTGCCGGGTGCGGATTCCCCGGGCCACCCGCCATATCCCGGTGGGACGCTGGGAAAGCTGCGTCACTGAACCTTTCCCCGCCCAAGAAGTGTCGGTGGCAGGTGATTTCAGCGGCACCGTCTTCCTCGGTGACCTGGCCGCGCCCGAATTGCGCCTGATCGATCCCGTGGGCGGCGTCCACACCGTGTTGAACTGGGCGGGCGCACCGGACTTGCGAAAGGTCGCGCTGTGGTCGCGCACCCCTGACGAACCCTATTTCTGTCTCGAACCGTGGACGGCGCTCCCCAACGCCTTCACCCGCCGGGAAGCCGGGGAATTGATCGAATTGAAACCCGGCACCGCACGCTCTGCCGCGTGGTGGCTCGACGCCTTGCCGGCCGACTGACCTCCGATTGAACCGCCATGAAAACACCGCCTGCCTCCCTCCAACTCGCTGTCGCCGCACTGGCATTCGGTTGCCTCCTGAACCCCCTTCCGGGGCGCGCCGAAAGCCCGTATCATCTGCTGAAAGAAATCCCCGTGGGGGGAGACGGTGGATGGGACTACCTGTCGGTGGATCCCACCGGACGCCGACTCTATGTCACGCACGGCACCAAGGTGATCGTCCTGGACATCGACCAGGACGCCGTGGTGGGAGAGATCACCGACACCCCGGGCGTCCATGGTTTTGCACTGGCGCCGGAATTGGGACGCGGTTTCTCCAGCAATGGGCAGGAGGCCAAGGCGGGCATCGTGGATTTGAAGACGTTGAAGACCTTGCAAAAGGTTCCGACCGGTCAGGGGCCGGATGCGATCCTTTACGAGCGGAGGCGGCAGGAGGTCTACACCTTCAACGGGCGCGCCCATTCGGCGACGGTGATGGACGCCAGATCGGGTGCCGTCGTCGCCACGATCGCACTTCCGGGCCAACCGGAATTTGCCGCCACCGACCCGTCGGAAAACCGTGTTTACTGCAACATCGAGGACCAGAGCGTGATCGTGGCAATCGACATCCGGGGTCATCAGGTGGTGAACACATGGCCGATTGCACCGGGCGAGGAGGCGTCCGGCATGGCGATTGATGTGGCCCACCACCGGTTGTTCATCGGATGCCACAACCGCCTGATGCTGATGCTCGACAGCACCAACGGCAAAGTGGTGGCCCAAGTGCCCATCGGGGCAGGCGTGGATGCCAATGCCTTCGATCCCGGAACCCAGCTCGCCTTCAGTTCCAACGGCGATGGAACGGTCACCATCGCCCACGAAGATTCGCCGGAGAAGCTCACCGTGGTGCAGACCCTGGCCACCGCATCGGGCGCCCGAACGATGGCGTTGGATACGAAGACCCACCGGATTTATCTGGCCAGTGCCCGCTTCGAACCGCAGTCCGAACCGGCGGCGGGTGAGCCCCGGCGCCGCCCGAAAATGATCCCCGACACCTTCAAGGTCCTGGTCTATGGGATGGAGACCCTCCCTGGACGATGAAGGGGTGTCGGTGGAAGATTCGATCCTCCGGTTTCAAATGAGTCCGGCGTGCGCATGAACTTCAGTGTCTCCAACCTGATCGGCGGATTCATTTTCGGGGTGTTTGGATTTGCCGCGTGGCGTTACGGGAAGAGCGCCCAGGAATGGCGGCCGATGCTCGTGGGTGCGGCCCTGATGATCTTCCCGTATTTCGTCGACAACGTCTGGTGGCTCTACGGGATCGGCATCCTCCTGACGGCATCCCTGTTCGTTTTCCGTGAGTAGGGATCACCTCCGGAGATCGGTCGTGGGGCGATGGGATTTCCCGCACCAGCCCCCGTGGAATCGGATCATCCGACAAAAAAGAGATTGCCGCTCTGCCGGTGGTCCGTAGTTTGCGGCCCGCTGTTGGCCGATGGTGTAACGGTAGCACAGGCGACTTTGACTCGCCTAGTCATGGTTCGAATCCATGTCGGCCAGCCAACAGCGCGCCCAGTTCGAGAAACTCGGGTCGGAACTCCGACCCCGATCCTCCGGTTGGGGCACATCCGCACCCCTCGCGGGCACCGAATCCGTTTTTCCGGGCGATCTGATCGGACACCACAGACTGGCCGACCGGGCCGTTTCCAGCCATGCTGGGTTCCGATGGTGAACAAGCGCGCATTGCTCGAAAAGATCGTGGCCCGCATTGCGGCGGATCTGGAATTGTACTTCAAGGCCGCCCGCACCGCCCATGCCGAGGCGACCGACCCGCAAAGCCGGGCAGAAAACAAGTACGACACCCGCGGTCTGGAGGCCTCTTATCTCGCCCGCGGTCAGTCCCGACAGGCGGCCGAGACCGAGGCCTCCCTCTCCCTGTTGCAGAATCTTCCGCTCCGTGATTTCGGGCCGACCGACCCCATCGAACTCAGCGCCTTCGTGGAACTGGAACCTGCCGATCCCGGACCGGCGAAGCGTCGAACCCCTGCGCTTTCCGCCTATTTCATCGCCCCAAAGGCCGGTGGCACGGAGGTGGAACACGGCGGACGCGAAGTGCTGGTGATCACGCCCCAATCGCCCTTGGGCCGCCAATTGCTGGGGCGCCGGACGGGCGACCGGGTCACGCTGGAAGCGGGCGGCACGCGGACCGAGTACCGGATCGCCAGCGTTTCCTGAGCCCGGGGGTCGTCCATTCCCCATTGCCGGGTCGGGAACCGGCCGCGGGGTGGGACTGGATCTGACCGCCACGGCCTTTCTGGGCTGGGATTCACGGTTTCGGCGCGGATTCCCACCCAACATCCCCTTTTCAGGTCATCAAGAAAAGACGTTGCTCGCCGCGGCAAAAGCGTAACGTGCCCGCGTCTGACGCGCGATGGGTCCTTTTTCAACGGAGGTATTCAACATGCCGGAAAACAGGCCTCGGGCGTCCGCTTCAACTGGCACCAACTCATGAACCAAAAACTGACGCTGCTCCGTGCCGCGACGGCCGCCCTCGTGGCGTCCACCGCGTTTGCCGGATCTTTCACCAGCGATTTCAGCAATCCCGCCCAACCCGGGATCACGCTGGTCGGTGGCTCGCGCGCCAACGGTGATCCCTACCCGGCGATCTCCAATGGCGTTTTGGCCCTCACTTATGCCGAAGGCGGCCTGACCGGCTCCGCCTTCCTGGATGACCTCGATGCAGGTCAATCCGTCGGCGCCTTCACCCTCAACTTCAAACTCCGCATCGGTGGCGGCACGTCGGATCCGGCCGACGGCCTGTCGATCTATTTCGGGCCCGATGCGCTTTCGACCGCGTTCGGGGAACAGGGGCCCGACGGCGCGCTCGGCTTGGTGATCAGTTTCGACACGTACGACAACGGCGGCGGTGAAGCCCCCGCCATCGACGTGTTCTACGGCGGCAACAGCGTGGGGCATGTGCCCTTCACCGCCGGCAACCTGCAGAGCGACACCTTCAGCGCGGTCAGTGTCACCCTGAAATCCAACGGGACCCTCGACCTGACCTATAAAGGCCAGGTGGTTTACTCGAACCTCTATATCCCGGGCTATACCCCCGGACCCGGCCGGTTCTCGTTCGGCGCCCGCACCGGGGGCTCGTATTCCAATCACTGGATTGACGATCTGAGCATTGTCACGACGCAGGCGGGTGCACCGGTCGGGCCGACCGTGGGCACGCCGCCCGCGAGCCTGACGGTGGACGAGCACGCCACCGCCTCGTTCTCGGCGCTGCCGGCCGGCACGCCGCCCTTCACGATCCAATGGCTGCGCAATGCCTCGCCCATCACGGATGCCACGAACCTCACCTACACGATCACCGACGTTCCGGCCGCGCTGAGCGGTTCGAAATACACGGTCCGGTTCGACAACGCCCTCGGCAACATCACCAGCCCGGAGGCGACACTCACCGTCAACGCCGACGTCACGGCACCGACCGTTGCCTCCGCAGTGGCTTCGGAGACGTTCAACTCCGTCACGGTGACCTTCTCGGAAAACGTGGCCGCAGGTCCCGCGGGCAACGCCGCGAACTATAGCCTGGATGGCGGCCTCTCAGTCTCGGGGGTCACCGTCCTGAGCCCGACGACCGTCCGCCTCGCCACCAGCGCGCAGGCACAGGGCGGGCACTACACGCTCACGGTCAACAACGTGCCGGACACCGCGTCGACCCCGAACACGATTGCGGCCAATTCGACCAAGGCGTTCAGCGCCTGGGTGATCGCCCAGGGCTACCTGAAGTTCGAGGCCTTCCTCAACATCGGTGGCACCCCGATCCAAGGCATGCTCGACGATCCGAAGTATCAGGCCAACACGCCCGATATCGTCGGCTTCGTCTCGCCGTTCACCAGCCGGTCGATCTTCCCGGATGACTCCCACGAGAATTATGGGGCGCGCATCTCGGGCTTCTTCACACCCGCCACGTCCGGTGATTATCGTTTCTTCACGAGTTCGGACGACTCGTCGCAGCTCTTCCTGAGCTCCGACAGCAACCCGGCCAACCTCACGCAGATCGCCGAGGAAACGGGTTGCTGCGCCGGTTTCCTCGAACCGCCGGCGGCGCAGACCTCCGAACCCGTCGCCCTGCTTGCCAACCATGCCTATTACATCCAACTGCTCTATAAAGAGGGCGGCGGCGGTGATTATGGCCAGGTGGCCGTGCGCAAGGAAGGCGCCACCGATCCCCTCGTGCCGATCGCGGGCTCGTTCCTGAGCACCTATGCCAATCCGGACGCAGCCTCGATCAACATCACCCAACAACCGGCCAGCCTGACCGGCGCGGAAAACACCACGGTCACCCTCAGCGTCGCCGCGACCGGTGCACCCTCGCCGCTGGTGATCCAGTGGCAACGCGCCGAGCCCGGCAGCGCCACGTTCGCCGCCCTGGCCGGCGCCGTTGGCACGTCCTATACGACCCCGATCCTCAAGCAGTCGGTGGACAACGGCGCCAAGTATCGCGCCGTCCTCGGGGTCCCCGGAGCCACGGTCACGAGCACCGAGGTCACCCTGACGGTCAACATCGACAGCACGCCGCCGGCCCTCGTCGCCGCGGTCGCCAGCGACAACTTCAAGTCGGTGACGCTCTCGTTCTCCGAGGCGATGCTGCCGGCCGGCCTTTCCACCCCGGGCAATTATTCGATCCCCGGCCTCACCGTCTCGGGTGCCACGGCGCTCAATGCGACGACCGTCCGGTTGACCACCTCGCTGCAACCCCAGGGACAGTCGTTCACGCTCACCGTCTCCGGCGTCAAGGACAGCGCGGGCAATGCCGTGGATCCGACCGCCAACAGCCGCACCTTCAAGTCGCTCGTGTTCGTCCCGGGCACCATGAAGGTGGAAGTCTTCACCGGCATCGGCGGCGTCCTCCCGAGCGACCTTCGCGCGAGCCCGAAGTTCCCGACCCAGCCCGATGACGTCCGGATCCTCCCGAATTACGAGCTCAACGGCTACGGCGACAACTACGGCGCCCGCATCAAGGGCTTCTTCATCCCGCCGACGACCGCGGATTATATCGTGTATTTCGCCACGGACGACGGCGGCGAATTATACCTGAGCACCGACGATTCCGAGACCAACAAGAAGTTGATCGCGGTGGAACCGGTGTGGGCCAACTCGCGCGAGTGGGTCGCGACGGACTCGGTGGACCGACGTCCCGACACGGCGAAGATCGACCCGTTGCAGAGCGCACCGAACATCTCCGTGCCCGTGCACCTGGTGGCCGGCCAACGTTATTACACGGAGATCCAGTATAAGGAAGGTGGCGGCGGCGACCATGGCGAAGCCAAGTTCGTGACGGTCGCCGATGGCGCCCCTGACAACGGTACCGCGCCGGCCTTTGGCTCCAGCATCGGGGCCTCGTTCAGCCCGGATCTGCTCGCAGCCCTGGCGCTTCCGCTGGCCCAGCGTTCCGACCTCGGCTCGGGCTCAACCCCGGGCTTCAAGGCGCGGGTCAGCCAGGTGAACCAGATCGGCGCCAATGGCCTGCCGACGTTCGTCTTCCGCGCGGAACAGCAGCTCGCCGGCCTGGTCGACACCAACTCCATCGACCGCACGCTCGCCGCGGACGGGGTGTTCACCATTCCCGGGATCATCAATTGGAACCAGGAAGCCGGGACCGGCGGTGATGGGACCGAAATCGGTGACTTCCAGAGCACCAGCACGCCGCCCTTCCAGGACGTCGGGATCCCGGGCATCCCGGGGGTTGGCACAACCGGCTTCGCCACGGACAACATCGCGGCCGAAGTCCTCACCTATGTCGAATTCCCGACGGCCGGCGTCTACTTCATGGGCGTGAACAGCGACGACGGTTTCGCGGTGTACCCCACCGATCAACCGCCCGCCAACAACCTTGGGCTGTACGTCACCGCAGGCGCCGTCACCAAGGGCTACTACGCGTACTACGGCGGCACCGACAAGGGCGGCATCTTCGCCCCGATCACCCAACCGCTCACGGGCAAGCTCGTCATCGCCAACCCGGCGATCGCCGACACGGCCTTGGTGAACGCAGACGCAATCAAGGGCAACATCGCGCTGATCGACCGCGGCGTCGTCACCTTCACGGTCAAGGTCCAGAACGCCCTCAACGCCGGTGCCATTGGCGTCGTCGTCGTCAACAGCCGTGATCCGGACAGCGCCGACGGCAAGTTCCCCATCGGCATGGGTGGCAGTGCGGTGAACCTGCCCGCCATGATGATCGAGAAGCCGCACGGGGCTGAGATCAAGGCGACCATCGCGGCCGGCGGCGACGTCTTCGCCACCATCGCGCCCGACACCACGTCCCACATCCTCGGCTCCTTCGATGCGGGCCGTGGATCCGCCGACACCATCTTCGCGTTCAATGTCGCGCAGGCCGGTGTTTACCCGCTCCGCCTGGTCTGGTTCGAAGGCGGTGGTGGCGCCAACTTGGAATGGTTCACGGTCGACCCGTCCGGCAACAAGGTCCTCGTGAACGATCTCAGCAACCCGGCCGCGCTGAAGGCGTTCCGGACCCGCGCCTTCGTCCCGGTGCAACCGACGATCACGGCGACCCGCGACGGCTCGGATCTGGTCCTCACGTTCAAGGGCAACCTGCAGTCGAGCGACCGCATCGATGGCACGTTCCAAACCGTGGTCGGGACCAGCCCGCTCCACGTCCCGCTGGGTTCCACGACCGGGAACCTCTATTACCGCGCCGCCCAATAAGGGCCGCGTAGTGATCCACGGGGGCCGGGCTTTTCGCCCGGCCCCTTTTTTGTTTCCACCGAAAACCCCGTCCCGTCGCCTTCAGCCGTGTCGCAGCTCGGCCGGCTCGTTTCGGCGGGCGTCCTCCCGCGAGCGGGGCGGCGGCGCGTTGAGCCAGCGATAGACCCAGGCCTCGACCGGACGCAAGGGTCCCAGCCAGGCATAGAATGGCGAATACAGCAGTCGCAACCGGACCAGCGACAACAGCATGTTCAAGGAGGTCTTGAAATTGAAGGCCACCTTCGAACCGCTCTTGTCGGTCCATACGGTGGGCACTTCCCGGACCGTGAATCCGGCCCGTTTCAGGGAGTAGAGCAGGTTCACGTCGAAGGCGAGGTCGGCCAATCGCAACTGCGGTTGCACCGATTCCACCACGGCCCGCCGCATCACCTTGGCACCGCACTGGGTGTCGCGGATCCCCATCCAGAACAGACCTTCAACCACCGCATTGAACCAGCGACTCGCCCGACGCCGGTCCTTCGTTTGCGCCACATCGATCCTCGAGCCCTCGGTCCATCGGGAAGCGATCACGCAATCCGCCTCCCCCGCGGCGCAGCGCCCGACCAGGTCCAGGAACGCTTCCGGAGGCGTTGCCCCGTCGGCGTCCACATATCCGACCAGATCCGCCAACGGGGCGAGCTTCAAGCCCTCAATGAGCGCGCCCCCTTTGCCGATGGGGGCGGGGAAATCCAAGTGCCCGATGCAGAGGTACCGTTGCTCGGCCGCCCGCACGATCCCCAACGTGTCATCGCGGCAGCCGTTCAGGACCACGACCAATTGGAAACGGCCCGGATAGTGCCGGATGAAGTGCTCGGCATAGAGCGAGAGAACGGGCCCGATGCGGCCTTCTTCATTGTAGGCGGGGATCAGCAGCAACAAGCTGGGCGCACTTGGCTTCACGTGTCCGGACACTAGGCCCGTATCGGAGCGCGGCGCAAAGCGGTTTGTTGGCCAGGGGATCCGTTGGAGGGGCGAATTACACGACTCCCACCCCCACCGCTCGGAGGGGCGAGTTACACGAGTCCCTCGCTCAGCCTGGCCGGGAAGAGTAATGGGACTCTCGGAGCTCGTCCCTCCCGGCGGTTTTTCCTATGCGTGACATACCGGCCGCATTGGCGTCCAATCCCTGTGCACCCCAGTCCTGATCTCGTGGAACTCCAACCCGAGCCCTCTGCACCCGCACCGCCTGCACCGGCGGCGCCGCTCCCGGCTGACTTCGCCGCGATTTACGAGACGCACAGCCAGCAGATTTTCTACCTCGCGCTTCGCCTGCTCGGGGACCCCACCCAGGCGGAGGATGCCACCCACGACGTCTTCATGAAGGCGTGGCGCAACCTTGGCGGATTCCGCGGCGAGGCCGAGGTCCGCACCTGGCTGTACCGGATCACGCTCAATCACTGTTCCAACCTCCGCTCCAGCTGGCATGCCCGGAACGTCCACACGCAATCGGACGAGACCGTCTTTGAAACCGCCGCCGGCGCTGCCGACAGCCCGTTCCGCAATGTCGAGATGTCCGAACTCGGCCAGCGCATCCGGACCGCCTTGGGGGAATTGCCGGAAGAATACCGTGTGTTGCTCCTGCTCGTGGCCGACCAGGAACTCAGCTATGATGAAATATCCCAACTGACCCAGCAGTCCACCGATGCCGTAAGGGGCAAACTCCACCGCGCCCGCAAGGCGTTCGGCAACGCCTTCCGCAAGTCCGCGTGACACCATGAAGCAACGCCTGCAGCAAAACCAGACCTCACAGACCGGCCAGGTCCAGCAGCAAACCGGCGCCCAACGCCGGGAGTTCTCGGAAGCCGAAGAGGTCATCCGGGCCGATCGGGAACAGACCGCTCCTCCCGGTTCCCTGGGTGAACGGCTCGCTGAATCCATCGCCAGCGAACCGGCGCCGCCGGCGAAGCCTTGGTGGAAACGCCTTTTCGGTTGAGGCCGCACCGCCTGCTCCTCACCTCGGGCCGTTCGTCTGCTCGTCCGCTCAAAAGGCCTGGGACTGGCACCGACCCCACCCGGAATGTCAGGCTCCGCCCGCGCGTGTCCCACCTTCCGCCGCCTCCAGCACCCGAACCGCTCGACTCACGACTCGCACGCTGGGGTCACCGAACGCTTCTCCTGTTCGGCGGGAGCGACTATCTCCGACGCTCTTGGTCTGCCTCCCTCCGGAGACAACTGTCCCGCGCCCTGCTGGATCACGGACCCGACGTCGCCGCATCCCGTGTCACCACGGGGAATCTGGCCGTCTACACCGCCGCCGAACGCGCCCTCGCCCGCTTCGCCGGCACCCCGGCCGCCGTCCTGACTTCCTCCGGTTACTCCGCCGCGCTGGTCGCCGCCCAAGCACTCGCGCCCGACCTCGACCGCGTCTGGTTGGCACCGGGGGCCCACCCCTGCCTCAAAGATGCCGCCCGTCTCACCGGACGCCCGGTGGCCACGCTGCGCACCTGGGAGTTTCCGAACGCGACGTGCCGCGTCGCACTTTTCATGGACGGACTCGGAGCCCTCACCGGCCGATTGCCTCCCTTGGCCGAGGTGTTGGCCCGGTTGCCCGCCGGAGCGCAGTTGCTGCTCGATGACGCCCATGGGATCGGAACCCTGGGGTCCAAAGGTCGGGGCGCGATGGAATCCCTCGGGCTGAAGGATCCGCGCGTGGTGCTCGTGTTCACGCTCAGCAAGGCGTTCGGCCTCTGCGGCGGAGTCATCGCCGGGTCCCGCCCGGTCGTGGAATCGGTGTGGGCCCACAGCGGCGCCCTGCGCGGTTCGACCCCCATCCCGCCCGCCTATGCCGCCGTGATCCCGGCTGCCACCTCCTGGATGACCCGTCATGGGGACAGGCCCCGTCGTCGTCTCGCCCTCCTCCGCGAACGGCTCGCACGTTACCTTCCCGACTGCGGCCCCAACCATCTGGGGCCGGTTTTCCTCATGGTTCCCGCCCATCAGATCGCCTGCGACCGACTGCGTCGCGGACTGGTCACAGCGGGCATTTTCCCCTCCTTCATCCGATATCCGGGGGGTCCGGGCGACGGGGCATACCGATTCGCCTTGGGTTCGGCGCACACGCTGCGGGATATCGACCGACTTGGTCTGGTGCTCGCCAAGGACTTCCGGGATCACCCGGGGGATTGGGTGCTGGGGTGAAATCGGAGATCGGAGACCGGGGTTCGGAGATCGGAAGCGGATGACGCGAACTTCGGAACAACAGAGCCTCGGATGGTCAGAGCCTCAGATTTTCAGAGCCCCAGCGATTCGATCTCCGAACTCCGAACCCCCATCTCCGAACCCTGATCTCCGATCTCCGACTTGCCCGGGCCGGTGAACCGGACGCACCCTTGGCCATGTTCCCGCGCGGCTTCTGTCTCCTCGGGTGTCTGGCCGTTTGCTTCCCGTGCGTCCACGCGGACCCCGCCAGCGCCACGACCAATTCGATCCCCTCAGCCGACGCTGTCCTGGCCCAACGCCGACTGCACGTGGCGGCGGGTCTCCAAGTCGAACCGTGGGCCACGGAACCACTCGTCCAAAACATCACCAGCCTGACGTTCGATGCGTTCGGACGTGCCTATGTCGTCGAGACCGGCCGACGTCGGACCAGTGCCTTCGACATCCGATTCTACAAGGAATGGCTGGAGGAAGACCTCGCCTTGCGTCGGGTGTCGGACCGGGCTGAGTTTCTTCGTGGGCAATTGACCACGAATGAGCTGTTCCGGTCGGTGGCCACGCGAAATCCAAAAAGCGGGGTCGGCGACTTCAATCACGATGGCCGTGTCGACGCCGGCGATTTGGAAGTGGAATCTGAGCGGATCCGATTGGTGTGGGCCTCGGGCGGCGAGGGTCGGGCTGATCGGGCAATCACCTTTGCGGACGGTTTCTCGACGATCGTGAGCGGCGTGGCAGCCGGGGTGTTGCAGGAGGGAACCAACGTTTGGTTCACGTGCATCCCCGACCTGTGGCACCTGTCGGCGGCGGCCACGAACAACCCGATGCCAGCCGCCACCCGCCAGATTCTCCACACCGGTTTCGGGGTGCATCTCGGATCGGGTGGACACGATCTCCACGGACTCGCGCTCGGGCCCGACGGGAGACTCTATTTCAGCATCGCGGACCGGGGCTCCAACCTGACGAACCGCGAGGGTGCGGTCATTGCATTGCCTGACGAAGGCGCAGTGTTCCGTTGCGAACCGGACGGTGCTGCCTTGGAGGTTTATGCCCGGGGATTGCGCAATCCGCAGCGGTTGGTCTTCGATGCCGCCGGTAATCTTTGGACGGGCGACAACAACGGCGATGGGGGGGACAAGGCCCGTTGGACCCTGGTGCTGCCCGGTGCGGATTACGGATGGACCGTCGGTTGGCAAAACCTTCCGAAAATGGGGGCGTGGAATTCCGAACGTCTCTGGCATCTGGCCGGGACCAACACCGCGGCCCACCTCGTGCCCCCGGTTGGCCACATCGGGCACGGTCCCGCCGGGGTCGCTTACTATCCCGGGACCGGCCTTGGGGACCGTTATCGGGACACGTTTTTCTACTGCGATTTCCCCGGAGGCGTGCGCGAGTTCCGGGTGGAACGTCGCGACGGCTGGTTCGGCGTGGCGGATGCGGGGGCTTGGCTTGAAGATAATTCCAGCGGTCTCATGCAGGGCAAATTGCTGTGGGACTTATACCCCGTGGATGTCGCCTTCCCACCGGATGGCGGCGTGATTGTGGCGGATTGGGTTGAAGGCTGGGAGAAGACCGGGAAAGGCCGGCTTTGGCGTGTTTTCGACCCAACCTTGCCAGCGGATCCCCGGATCGCCGCCGTGCGCCAACTGCTCGCCGCGGGCATGACGGACCGGACTGACGACGCCCTCGTGAAACTTCTCGGACACGAAGACCTCCGGATCCGGCAATCGGCCCAATACGAATGGGTCCGACGCGGGATCCCCCATTGGCCCATGCTGGCGAAACTGGTGACCCAATCACCCGATATAAGAGTCCGGCGCCACGCCTTGCGCGCCTTGGGCCAACTCGCACGGACCGGACCCGGCGCCACGCGGCTCGATCAAGGGATGGCCGAAACGCTCACGTGGTTGAAAGACCGGGACGCCGGGATTTTGGTGGAAGCCTGTCGGTTCTTCCGGGAAACCCATCCGACCGCAGCGCTGCAACCGCTCCAAGAACTGTTCACCCATCCGGATCCGCAGGTTGGAGCCGAGGCCATGTTGACGTATCGCGAAGTGTTGTTGGCGACGTCCAAAGGTGCGGTTCAACCCTTGGCAAGGCTCCAAACCGCCCTCGAGTCGGGCGGTGCACGCAATCCATTGTTGCGCCACGCCGCCACCCGACTCCTGGCGGCGATCCTCCAGAGCACTCCGGGTGGCGATCCGGAATTCCGCACCTCGGTGTCCAAAATCTTCCGGCATTCCGACCCATCCGTCCGGCTCATCGCACTCCTTGCCGAACGCGAAACCGGCCAACCCGGAGTGGCGTCCTTCCTCGACGATCCCGACCTTCAAGTCGTCCTTGAGGCCGCCCGGGCGATCCATGACCACCCGATTCCCGCCGCGCTGCCCGCCCTCGCGCAAGTTCTGCTGACCGGTTTGCCGATCCGTGCGGAAGGGGCGACGGCGACGACGGCCCGGCATCCTTTCACTCCGGAGGAAGGTCGGACGTTCGTCTTGCGTCGGTCCGTCAACGCCGCATTCCGTCTCGGGACGCCCTCGGACATCGCGCTGCTCACCGCGACCGCCGCCAGCCAGCAGGTGCCCGAATCGGTGCGCATCCAGGCCTTGGAATCCTTGCGCGACTGGGCTCATCCACCCCGACGGGACCGGCTCACCGGACTGATCCTTCCGCTCGGGCCCCGAAATCCGGCCACTGCGCGGGACGCCTTGGGATTCGGCTGGACCCCGATTTCGGATCCGTCCAATCCGCCGGGCGTTTTGATCGCCGCGATTGACTGTGCCCGGATGCTGGACCTGCCGGGATTGGCCGACCGCCTGGCCCCCTTGATGTCCCACCCTTCGCCCGAGGTGCAGGCCGCCGCCCGCAACCAGCCAACGGACACCGAATCCGCTGCGGACCGCACCCCCGCCGGATCAAATCCTGCGGAGGCCGACCGTCTTCTGGCGGGAGGCAATGCCCTGCGCGGAAGGAAGCTGTTTGCCGAACGCGCCGACTGGGGTTGTCTGCGGTGCCACAAGCTTCACGGAGAGGGTGGGGAAGTGGGACCCGACCTGACCGGAATCGGGATCAAGAGCGGTCGGGCACGCGTCTTGGAGTCGATCCTGCAGCCGAACCGGGCCATTTCGCCCGGATTCGAAACGGTCATCATCACCCGCCGTGACGACACCAGCGTGGTCGGCGTGGTCAAGGTCGAGACCGCGGAAAGCCTGGCGATTGATTCACCGGAGGAAGGGCGGGTGGTGGTGCGAAAAGCGGATGTGAAATCCCGTGAACACGCGCCTTCAGCGATGCCGGAGGGACTCGGTGACCTGATGACCCGCGCGGATTTGCGCGATCTGGTGGAAGCGCTGAGCGAACCCTGACCGGCTACCACCAGAAGCTGGGGTCATCGTGGGTGCGGACGATCATCGCTTGAAATTTTTTCCAAGTCACATGGCCGTCGAGATAGAGCAGGTTTCCGCCGGCCGCCATGGAGCCAATCAGATGTGAGGTCTGGTGCCCCTTCCATCCGCCATCGATCTTGATGTAGCGGTTCTTGGTGCGGTCCTTTTCGTTGGATCCTTGGGAAATCACCGCATCCGCAATGACCACCCGGTCGCTGGGACCGGGGTTCACTTCGACACCCCCGATCAGCCATGAGCGGGGTGTGAACGACTCGGTGATGTTGGTCGTCTGGATCCGCCCCGCGCCCAGAAAGGCAAAAGCATAGCCGGCAACCCGGTAGCCGCTGTCGGTCCTCGTGAGCTCGTTGGTCGAATCGGTGGTGAATTGCCAAAGGGTCGCGTTGTCCTGCTTGGGAAACGCCGGGCAGTACAGGATGTGGCGCTGCCCCCCGTTCTTGACGATGGCGTTGGCCGCCGCTGCCGGAATATCCCAAGGCCACGCGGCTCCGGTGCAGTTCGGAAATTTGTCCCGGTTGTCATGGGCGTACATAAAGGTGGCCACACCCAACTGCCGCAGGTTGCTGGCGCATTTGATGGCGATCGCCTTGCTCTTGGCCTTGCTCAGCGCTGGGAGCAGCATCCCGGCGAGGATGGCGATGATCGCGATCACCACCAGCAACTCGATCAGGGTGAAAGCGCGGCCGGGCCGGCCTCGCAGGGGAAACCATTCGGTCTTCATGACGGCAATCTTCCGGACATCGATAAACGGGGTAACTGTGCTATTCATGCGCCGAAATCTCCCGCCCGACCATGTATTCTTGCGCTCTCCGGCATGATGTTTTTCCCCGTTTTCAGCGGATCGGCCCTCCCAACCGCGCCCGACTCCGCCACAGTCCGCCCGGCCGGAATATGCCTGCCGGCGTGATGATTCCCGTGATCAAAGGCGCCGGGGTCACATCGAATCCCGGGTTCCTCGCCCCGCTCGTCGGGTTGGCGATCCGCACGTGCTCACGCCTTCCGCGTGCGGTCACCCCCCAGGCCCCCAAGACTTCCTCGGCCGACCGTTCCTCGATCGGGATGTCCGAACCCCGCGTCAAATCCCAGTCGATCGTCGACAACGGGATCGCAACGTAGAAAGGGATTCCATGGTGTTTGGCCAGGACCGCCTTGGTGTAGGTGCCGATCTTGTTGGCCGCATCGCCGGTCCGACCCAATATGCGGTCACTCCCCACGATCACCAAGTCGATCTCCCCGCGCTGCATCAGGTGCCCCGCGGCATTGTCCGCGATGACCTCGTGCGAAATGCCCTGCTGGGCGAGTTCCCAAGCCGTGAGCGACGCCCCCTGGCACCGGGGCCGGGTCTCGTCACAAAAGACGTGAAAATTCCGGCCGGCGGCCTGGGCGGCATATAAGGGTGCGGTCGCGGAGCCGATGTCCACGAATGCGAGCCAACCCGCGTTGCAATGCGTCAACACCCGCATTCCGGCCCGGATCAACGGGGCGCCGTGTTCCCCAATCGCCCGGCAATGCGCCACATCCTCATCGGCAAACCGTTCCGCGGCCTCGAGCGCCAAGGCCTGACGTTCCGGCACATTCGCACCGGCCGCCATCGCCGCGCGGACCTGCACCATCGCGTTCACCGGATCCACCGCCGTCGGACGTGCTTCCTTCAATGTCCGGAACACCCGTTCCACGTGCCGATCGAACCGCACCAGGGAGGCCCCGCGGAATTCCCGAACCCCTTGGGCCAGTCCATACGCCGCCGTTGCCCCGATCGCCCCGGCCCCCCGGACGATCATATCCCGGATCGCCGCGGCGGTCGCGGTGTGGTCCGGCGTCAGCACGGTCCGGAATTCATGGGGCAGGAGCCGTTGTTCAATCAACCGCACCCCGTTGCACTTCCGGTCGAAGCCGACGGTCCGATAAGGACGGGGGCGTCCCCGAATGGTCACGTTCATCGGGCCCGATGCTACGGGAACTCCGACCTCAATTGAACGTCTGGATGCGAAGGTGCGGCATCGTTTCTTGTTTTCGGATTCTCCAGACGGCCCCGGTTCGGATACACCGGGTGCGTGAGTGTGCGTTTCCTTCTGGGTCCGGCCGGCGTGGGGAAGACTTGGCGTTGCCTGGCTGAGATCCGGGAAGCGCTCCGCACCGAACCGGAAGGCGCACCCCTGCTGCTCTTGGCGCCCAAGCAGGCCACTTTCCAACTCGAACGCCAATTGTTCACCGAGCCGGGACTCCCGGGTTTCGGCCGCCTCCACATCCTTTCGTTCGAACGCCTGGCCTTCTGGCTTTTGGAACACCTCGGCATTCCCGAACCACGCCTGTTGGGCGACGACGGCCGGGCCATGGTGATCCGACTCCTTCTGGACCGGCATCACGACTCCTTGGAATGTTTCGGCCGCGTGGCCCGCACGCCGGGATTCGCACGGGATCTGTCGCGTCGGTTGGGAAACCTGTTCCAACACCATCACGGTCCCGTCCGCTTGGAAGCTGCCGCCGCCCGCAGCGATCTGCCCACGGGTTTGCGGGGCAAGTTGCGCGATGTCGCACGGATCCAACGCGCCTATGCCGACTGGCTCGCCGCCGAACATCTGACCGACCAGGACCAATTGCTCGATCTCACCCGGGTCGAACTCCAACACCGTCCCCCGGGTCCCCACGCATTCGATCACATCTGGCTCGACGGATTCGCCGAAATGACCCCGCTCGAAATCGCCCTGCTGGCGGCGGTCGTCGGCCGTTCCGCCCATGCGACCCTGGCTTTCTGTGTCGATCCCGCCGGCTTGGAGGTCGAAGAGGCTTCCCCCACCCATTTCTGGTCGGTCGTGGCCGGTTCTTTCCGTCGTTGCCATGCCGCACTCGTGGCGGCGACCGGGGCACCCGCCACCGTTGAAATCCTATCACGCGAACCGGAACACAGCCGATTCCGGGGCCATCCCGCCCTGGCCGCCTTGGAACTTTCCTGGGCCCGATCCTCACCCCATCCATCGACCCTCTCGGATACGACGGGGATCGAAGTCTGGGCTTGTCAGGACGCCCACGGTGAAGCGGAAGCGGCAGCGACCCTGATACGCCGGCATGTTGCCGGTGGCGGACGATACCGGGACGTTGCGGTCCTCGCCCGTCACCTCGATCTCTACGGGGAAATCTTCCAGCGGGCCCTGCGACGTCACGGGATCCCCTGCTTCCTCGACCAACGTCATCCCATCCGACATCACCCGCTCATTGAACTCACCCGGAGCGCCTTCCGTCTGGCAATCAACCCGGGAAATGATGACGACTGGTTTGCCTGGTTGAAGTCGGGTCTGTTGGACCTGCCTGAATGGACCGCCGAAAGGGTGGAGAACTCGCTCCGGTCCCAACGATGGGAAGGCAACCGATGGCTGACCGCGCACGGTCTGCTGGACCCGGATCTGGAGGCGCGGATCACCGGCCCCATCCGGGCTTTCACGCGCCGTCTGGGAGAGCAGCCCGACGCCACGACCCTGGCCGGTGCATTGACCGCACTCTGGGACGAACTGAAGGTGGACGCGCTGTTGGAGTCCTGGGATCGGACCCAGTCGGACATGTTCTCGCATCGGACGGTCCTCCGGGAAATGCAGGCCTGGCTCGCCGAACTTTGTCGGGGTTTCGCCGGCCTCGCCCAGCCTCTCCGGGCTTGGATTCCGATCTTGGAAACCGCATGGAGCGGAATGACCGCCGGGGCGATTCCACCGGCGCTCGACCAGGTTCTCATCGGTGCCATCGACCGTTCGCGGAATCCTGAACTCCGACTGGTCATCCTTCCGGGTTGGGCCGCCGACATTTTTCCCGCCTCCCAACCGATGGACAGCCTCCTTTCGCACGACGAAATGGAGCAACTCGAACGGGCGGGATTGCCGTTGGGGCCGGGCGTGATCAGTCGCATCTCTCACGAGCGGTTCTATGCGTACATCGCCCTGACCCGAAGCCGGGATCGGATCGCCGTGACAACGCCGCGTTTTTCCGTCGCCGGCCGTCCCTTGCTTCCCTCTCCGTTTCTCCGCTTTCTACCCTCTCCGGGAACTCCGGCCATCGTTCCCCATCGACTCGGGGTCCCGCTTGCCGCCGACATTGGGGAGCGGCCGCCGACCGAGCAGTTGGAGGCACCGATGGCGATGGCGTTCGTCGGACGCTGCTTCACCACTTCCGCCTCGGGCCTCGAGCAAGTCGCCACGTGTCCATTGCAACACGCGTTGGCGCGGACGTTTTGGGTACGGGAACGCCAGGAACTCACGTTGGACGCGCGACGGGAGGGAACCGTCCAACATGAGCTCCTCGCCCGGTTCCACCGGGAAGTTTCCCGCACTGGCAAACGGTGGCGGGAGGTGAGCCCGACCGAAGGACGTGCCCTTTTGGACACGCTGGCGAGGACCGACACCGCCGGTCCCAGAACACCTTCGGGAGCCGAAAACAGTTTCCGCGTGGAAGTCCTGATCGCCCGCCTTCGATCCTTTCTTTCGGCGTGGCTGGACTTCGCCCCGTCCTGGCCGCTGGATCCCGCCCACGTTGAACTGCGGTTCAGTCAGGACTCCCCGGTTCCGCCGCTGAACCTCACCACACCCAACGGGCGGATCGTGATCGAGGGAATGGTGGACCGGGTTGACGTGGGCCCTGTCGGTCCGGATGGGGTGCGTCCTTTGGGAATCATCGACTACAAACTGCGGGGGCGCAGGCTTTCGGAACCCGACCTGCTCCGCGGGCTCCAACTCCAACTCCCGCTTTATCTCCTCGCGGCCTCGCAGTCACCCGGTTCCACGCACCGACCGGTGCTCATGGTTTATGCCCCGTTGAGGGCCGAATCAGTCCGGAGGGAATCCCGTGACGACGGAAAGGAGGCATGCCCACCCGTCACCGGCTATCCGCATCGGGGTCGCCTGGAATCGGACTGGATCTCCGCCAACGGAACGCCGGATTGGGGGGTGTCGCCATTCAACGTGCGATTCCGCAAGGACGGGCAACCGGACCGACGGGGCGAAGCGATCGGACCCGAAGATTTCCAAGGGTTGTTGAAAACGGCCCGGACCGTCGCATCGACGCTGGGTGAATCGGTCTTGGGCGGGGCGTTCAAGGCGGTGCCGGCCGTGCGATCGGGTGAACCGGCCTGCCGGAGCTGTGATTGGCGCGGGGCCTGCCGGACGCCGGCGGCCTGAGGACGGGACATGGAATCCTGGAACCTGGGCTGCCTGCGGGCGGGGTGAAAAAAGAACCCGGTACCCCTGCAAAGAAAAAGGGGCCGGGGAGAAACTCCCCGGCCCCTGAAGTGAAAAGACGGCGGCAACCTACTCTCGCGCGAGCTATACACGCACTACCATCGGCAATGCAGCGTTTGACGGCCGAGTTCGGGATGGGATCGGGTCGGACCGCTGCTTCATGGCCACCGAAAAAGTGTTAAAGAACGGAAGGCCCCCCGGATGGGGGGGGCGCCGCCGCTCCATGAAAATTGCACACAACAGGGACAGACAGGCAACCGCCTGGAGAGTCATATCTAACACTTCCCACCCGGTGAGGGGGGGGAAGCAATCAAGCCGCACGACCGATTAGTACTGGTCCGCTGAATGCCTCGCGGCATGTACACGCCCAGCCTATCAACCTGGTGGTCTGCCAGGGGTCTTCAGGGGACTTGCGTCCCGGGAAACAATATCTTGGGAGGAGCTTGGCACTTAGATGCTTTCAGCGCTTATCTCTTCCGCACATGGCTACGCAGCGCTACCCCTGACGGAATAACTGCCACACCAGAAGTGCGTCATTCTCGGTCCTCTCGTACTAGAGAATGAACCCCTCAAGTTTCCTGCGCCCACAGTGGATAAGGACCGAACTGTCTCACGACGTTCTGAACCCAGCTCGCGTACCGCTTTAACCGGCG
>JANYCC010000200.1 GCA_025360495.1 Verrucomicrobiota bacterium
CCCCGGTCGCCGGCCCACACCTGCCGCTCTTTTCACCCCCCGACGGCTCCTCACTCGGCCATGTCGTCCCGGCCGGCGCCTCCTCGGTGGATGCCGCCGTCGCGGCCGCCCGGCGCGCTTTCTCCGGGTGGGGTTCTCTCCCCGTCAAAGAGCGCGTCCAACCCCTGTTCAAGTTCAAGGAACGGGTGGAACGTCATCTCAACGAACTCGCGGAACTCATCACCCGGGAGAATGGCAAGACCCCGGCCGAAGCCGCCGCCGGCATCCAACGCGGACTCGAAGCCGTCGAATTCGCCTGTGCCCTGCCCCACCTCACCGCCGCGGAAATCCTCGAGGTGAGCAGCGGGGTCGATTGCTTCACCCGCCGACTCCCGCTCGGGGTGGTCGCCGGCATCACCCCGTTCAATTTCCCGGCCATGGTCCCGATGTGGATGTTCCCCCTGGCCATCGCGTGCGGGAACACCTTCATCCTCAAACCCAGCGAACAGGTCCCGTTCACCCCGGTTCGTCTCGCCGAAGTCTTCCTCGATTCCGGCCTGCCCCCCGGCGTGTTCAACGTCCTCCAAGGCGACCGTTCCACCGTCACCGCCCTGCTCGATCATCCCGGGGTGCAGGCCGTCTCCTTCGTGGGTTCCACGCCCGCCGCCCGCTCCGTTTATCTCCACGGCATCCAACGTGGCAAACGCATGCTGACCTTGGGTGGCGCCAAGAATCACCTGGTCGTCACCCCCGACGCCGACCCCGTCACCACGGCCCGCAATGTCACCGCCTCCGCCACCGGTTGCGCCGGACAGCGCTGCATGGCGGCGTCCGTCCTCATCGCCGTCGGCAAATCCGACCATCTCCTCGACGCCATCCACGCCGAGATGGCCCGCCTCCGCCCCGGCATCGATCTCGGGCCCGTCATTTCCGCCCGGTCCCGGGACCGCATCGTCTCTTATATCGACCAGGCCGAACGGGACGGCGCCGAACTCCGCCTCGACGGCCGTCACGTCCGGGTCCCCGGCGGCGACGCGGGATATTATATAGGCCCCACGCTCCTCGACCGGCTGTCGCCCGATTCACCCTGCGTTCGCGACGAGATCTTCGGCCCGGTGCTTTCCATTGTGCGGACGGAGACCTTGGAAGAGGCGATCGCCCTGGAGAACCGCAGTCCCTATGGCAACGCGGCCAGCATCTTCACGGGCAGCGCCGCCGTCGCCCGCCACTTCGAACAACGGGTCCGGGCCGGCATGGTCGGCATCAACATCGGCGTCCCGGTCCCGCGTGAACCGTTCGGGTTCGGGGGTTGGAACGATTCCAAGTTCGGTGTGGGCGACATCACCGGCCGCGATGCCATCGGATTCTGGACGTTGTCCCGCAAAACCACGGTGAAATGGACCGCCCAACAGGGTGGTTGGATGAGCTGAGGCCGGTATAAGCCTATGGATGCCGCCGTCTATCTGGGCAAGGAACAGTTGCCCGTCCTGCAGGTCCCCGATCCCCAGCCCGGACCCGGCGAAATGCTCCTCACCATCGACGCCTGCTCGGTTTGCGGCACCGATCTACGCACGTTCCGTCACGGGGACAAGAAGATCCTCCCGCCCCGCATCCTCGGCCATGAATTCTGCGGACGCGTCGTCGAATCCAACGCCCCGGAATCGCCGGTGAAAGTCGGCGACCGCGTGGTCATGTACATCGTGCTCGTCCATGGCCGGGATCGCTATGTGGAGATGGGTCGCGAGAACCTCACCACCGAACGCACCACGGTCAGTTACCATCACGATGGCGCGTTCGCCCCGCTCCTCCGCGTCCCCGCCCTCGCCGTCCGGAATGGCAACCTGTTCCGGGTCACCTCGGACATCCCGTCCGACATCATGAGCCTGGCCGAACCGCTGGGGTGCTGCCTCAACGCCCATTCCCGCCTGCGCGTCGGGCTCAAGGACACGGTCGCGGTGATCGGGGCCGGGCCCATCGGCATCATGCACGCCTGCCTCGCCCGGTTGCAGGGCGCCCAAAAGGTCATCCTCCTCGACAACAATCCCGCCCGTCTCGCCCTGGCGGCCCGTTTCGACATCGATGCCGCGGTGCTGGTCCGGCCCGACGGTTCGCACCGCGACGAGGTCCGCGCCCTCACCGGCGGGTTCGGTCCGGATGTCGTCGTCGTGGCCGTCAGTTCCGCCGCCGCCCAAAACGACGCCCTCGATCTCGCCGCCCGCGCCGGTCGGGTGAACTTCTTCGCGGGATTGCCGAAGTCCGACCCGATCGCGGCCCTCGACGTGAATCACATCCATTATAAGGAACTGGAAATCTCGGGCAGTTACTCGGAGAAAAAGAGCGATTTCCAAGCCGCCTTCGCATTGCTTCACAGCGGACGTTTCCCCGCCGACCGCATCATCACGCACCGCCTCCCGTTGCAACGCATCGGGGAGGCTTTCCCGCTGATGGAAAGCGGCGTCGCCCTCAAGGTGTGCATCCTGCCGCAACCCTGATCCCCGAGCCTTCCGCATCCCTTTCATCCCCCGCCCCGCCCGCCATGGACCGCATCACCCAGATCCACCCCGAACTCCACATCAACGGCGAGGATCGTCCCGCCAGCGACGGTGCGCGTTTCCCGTTGCACAGTCCCGCGACCGGCGAACCGATCGGATCCGTCCCGCGCGCCACCCTGACCGATCTGGACGCCGCCGTGGACGCGGCCCACAACGCATTCCGCACCTGGTCCGTCCTCACCGCCTATGACCGGGAAAAAATCATCCGCAAGGCCACCGCACACGTCCGCACCCAGGCCGACCGCATCGGGCGATTGATGGCGCTGGAACAGGGGAAGCCGTTCCACCAATCGCGCAGTGAGATCGGCGGGGCGTGTGACACGATCGATTATTATGCCGCGGAAGGCCTGCGGATCGAGGGTTGGACCAACCCCACCGAGGACCGCGGCTACCGTTCCTGGGTGAATTGGCAACCGGTCGGGGTCTGCGGGCTGATCACGCCGTGGAATTACCCGGTGTCACTCCTGAGTTGGAAGCTGGGCCCTGCGCTCGCCTCGGGTTGCACGGTCGTTGTCAAACCCACCACCGTGACCCCGCTCTCGCCCCTCGCCTTCTGCCAGGCCCTCACAACCGGCGGGCTTCCGCCGGGCGTGGTCAATGGCATCACCGGTCCCGGCGCCGTCCTGGGCGAGGCCCTTGTCCGGCATCCCAAGGTCGCACGGATCGCCATGACCGGTTCCTCGGACACCGGCAAACGCATCCTCACCCTCGCCGCCCCGTTCCTGAAAAAAGTCTCGCTCGAACTCGGGGGTCAATGCCCCGCGATCGTCGCCGCCGATGCCGACGTCGCCCTCGCCGCCCGTACGATCGCCTATAAGGCCTTTCGCAATTGCGGGCAGTCGTGCAGTTCGGTCAACCGTGTTTATGTCCATGCGTCAGTCCATGACGCGCTCGTCGCCGGACTCCGAACCGCCGCCGAGGCCATGACCTTCGGCGACGGCCTGACCGATCCCGCCGTGGACCTCGGTCCGATGGCCACGCGTGAAGGCTTGGAGACGGTTCGCGAACACGTGGCTGACGCACTGGCACAAGGGGC
Organism: Verrucomicrobiota bacterium; assembly: GCA_025360495.1. GTDB lineage: Bacteria > Verrucomicrobiota > Verrucomicrobiia > Limisphaerales > UBA9464 > UBA6176. Next base: position 3,568 of record JANYCC010000200.1, read on the forward strand.
CGGATTGATCACCGGCGGGTCGGCGCCGGAAGGACCGGAGTTCGCCCGCGGCCATTTTTACCGACCCACCGTGCTGATCCGTTGCACCCATTCGATGCGGGTGATGCGGGAGGAGACCTTCGGCCCGGTGGTCGCCGTCGCCGCGTTTGACGATCTCGAGGACGCCGTGGCCCGGGCGAACGACAGTGTGTATGGCTTGGTCTCCTACCTGTTCACGCAGGATTACACCACGACGGTGCGCGTGGGCGAGGCGCTCCAAGCCGGGACGGTCTGCGTCAACCACGGCGCGGTGAACACGAATTACGGGCCTTATGCCGGTTGGAAGGACAGCGGCTACGGACTCGAGCTCAGCCGGCGGGCGATCTTCGAGTATCTCAAGCCGAAACATATGAAAGTCGCGCTCGGCTGACCCGCTGTGGGGAACCTGAAACCACGGAGGCCACGGATTTCACGGATTCAAAAAGCCATGTTTGTTTTTTCCATCCGTGAAATCCGTGAAATCCGCGGTTCTCTTACAAGCTGACCGGCACTTCCATGCTCCTTGACCCGCTCCAAGCCCGCCACGTGCTGCAGACCGCCCTGGCCCGCCGGTTCGCGTTGCTCGCCGTCAACGCCGATTCACCCGCCGCCCTCACCGATGTCCTCGAGGCCGCCCTTCGCTGCGACGCGCCGGTGATCATCGAGACCAGCCTTTGGCAACTCACCGGACACAGTTTCGGCGCCGGTGATCCCGCCCTCGGTCTCGCCCGATACCTCGTCCAACTCGCGCTCCTCGCCAATTCGCCGCGATATAATACAATCCCGGTCCTGCTGCACACCGATCACATCCAAGGCCCGGTCACCCTGCCCCTGTTGAAGGCCGCACTGTCCGGCCTGGATTGCGGACTTCCGACAGCCCCCGGATCCGTCCGCCCACCGACCCTTTCACCCTCGACGATCTCCCTCGATTCCTCCCGTCTCACCGAGGCCGAAAACATCGCGACCATCGTCGGGCTGGGACAGGAATCGGTCCGTTGCAATCGGGCCGTCACCCTCGAGATGGAGGCCGGCGTCGATGACGGTGTGACCCCGGCGGACGTGGCCGAACGGTTGCTCGGCGGGGTGGAGGAACAGACGCCGGGAACAGTCCACCTTTGGGCGCCGGGCGTCGGCACGCAGCACGGGCTCGGGTCCCAGGACGCTTTCTCGTCGGACGCCGTCCGCTCGCACCAATTGTTGGCCAGCCGTCTTCTGGGGCGTCCCATCGGCATCGCCTTGCACGGATCCTCAGGTCTCCCCGAAATTCGCCTCCGCGAAGCCGTGGCGGCCGGGGCGGTGAAGGTGAATTGGTCGAGCGAATCGCTCCTGATCCGATCCACTGCAGCCAGGGATTATTATAGGATCCACGCGGACCGATTGGAGAAGGCCCATCCGCAGTGGAAGGTCACCGCGATGGACAACGGGGTGCAGACTTATGTGAGCGGACATTATATCCCGCGGGTGATGGAACTGATCGGGATCCTCGGTGGCTGCGGTGCGGCGTCGACCTTCCGCCCGTAGCCGACGAGGTACG
>JANYCC010000210.1 GCA_025360495.1 Verrucomicrobiota bacterium
CGGGAGTTGAGAACGAAGAATCCCATCACGAAACACAGGAATGCACCGCCTCCCAGCATTCCGGAGATCAGAACGGGAATCAGGAAGTACGGAAGCATTGCTGCGAATCTGGCCGAACGATCAGCTCACCGATGCCGGCGGCGCGTCAGCGCCGCCGGCATTCGGTGGAGCGCCGAGTTGGGCTTCTGAACTGGGATGAGGAAAACGCCGATGAATCCACCACGCCGCCCCCATGAGGACGATGCCGGACGAGCACATGAACCTCCAACCCGAGCCGCCCCCGGTCGCGATCCGGGACAGCCATACCACCAAGCAAACTGAACCCGCCGTCATCAAACCCGCAGCGGCACGGGGAAGCCGTGAGACACATAGTACGAGTCCAACAGCCTTGGCTGGGGCGAAGATCAAAGCGAAGAAAACGAGCGCGATAACACCGAGGACGATGACGGAAGGGACAAAAAGAAACAGCCATGCAACAGATTCAAACTGCCGTGGAACTACTGCCGCGATGACGAGGCAAACAGCCCCGATCACGATCGGGAGGACTGACAATGGGGATCGGCGTGTCATGAACAACTCAGCCCAACATGAATTCTGACTAAGCGCCCGGTAGGTCATAGCGTCGGAATTTGTCGCCTATGCCCAAGCGTGTGGTCATAGGACCCTCATTTCCCGGAGCATTGCCCAAGGTGTTGGGCATAGGAGGGCCGGTTCCCGAGTTTTGGAAAAGTCCTTTTTCATAAGGCCGGGACGGTAACCTCTCCCTGGGTTTGGAGGTAGCACACCGGCAGACCCTTATGGAAGATCGTCCTGATGACGTTGGGGATATCACCCCGGCACCCACTGGCAAGCCCGATCCCCAAATTCCACCGGATCCGAGGACGCCCAAGGGCCGGCGGCGGTTGGTGGGCTTCCGTCCCAACCCCAAATCCCGTCTCCTCGACCAGTGTCGGGAGGTGCTCCGGGTCCATCATCTGTCCTACCGCACCGAACTGAGCTACCTGGGCTGGATCCGCCGGTACATCCTCCACCACGGCAAGCGGCACCCACGGGAGATGGGTCACGCGGAGATCAACCAGTTCCTCTCCGATCTGGCGACCGAGGGGAATGTGGCGGCGTCCACCCAGAACCAGGCCCTGCATGCCCTCCTGTTCCTGTATCAGGACGTTCTGGACACCAATCCGGGATGGCTCGACGACTTCGTCCGGGTGAAGCTGCCGGCGCGCCTTCCTGAGGTGCTCAACCGCGAGGAGATGAAGGGGGTGCGCAGGATCTGGCACTGGGTGTTCCCGTCGCCGGAACTTTCCACCGACCCAAGATCCGGAATCCGGCGGCGACATCATCTCTCCGACGCGGCCGTGCAAAGTGCGGTGCGGCAGTCGGCCAAGGCATCTGGAATCCATCGGCGGGTCACACCCCACACGATGCGCCATTCCTTCGCCACCCATCTGCTGGAGACCGGGACCGACATCCGAACCCTTCAGGAATTGCTGGGTCACCGGGATGTGTCCACGACCCAGATTTACACCCACGTGATGCGGCAACCGGGGATCGGGGTGAAGAGTCCTTTGGATTGAGCCAACCAGGCGTCGGGTCTCTCCGCTCGCGTCAAGTCGGCGAGGCCCCCTCGTCCAGCGCAGTGAACTCAGCTGAAAAAATCACCTGCCTCGTCCGGTGCGTCGATCCGGGCAGGACGCGGAATCGGCACCTCGCGTCGAGACGCTACCGCCCCGTCAATTCGCAACTGAGGGTGGCGATCAGCACCGGAATCACAAGGGCTCATAACACGGATGCCACGGATGCCGAAATGCAAGGGGCTCATCCAGCTTTGCGGCTTCCTGAGTCTCTTGCGGCCATTTCGTCGGGGCTGCCGCGGGTCCGCCTCGTACCTCGTCGGCTACGGGGCCGGGCGATGTTGATTGCCAATTCTGGCGGACTCGCCAGTCGGCAAATCATCGATCTCCAATCTCCAATCCAAAATCATCAATCGCCGCGACTCCGCCTGGTCCGCCTCGTACCTCGTCGGGCTACGGGGGGTCGCGCCGGTGTTGCGGTGGCGCAGAGGCGTCGGTACCGTGACCCCCATGTCCGAGATCGCCAGTTACGTGATCCATGGGGCCTCCCAGGTGACGCCCGCCACGCTCGACAAGATGTCGCGCAACCTGCCGCTGTGGAAAGTCGAGTTCGCGCAGATCAACGCGCCGCACTTCCCCCATCTGGTCGACCAACTCGAATTCCTCGCCGATGCCGTCGAGGACGTCGCCGAAGGGGTGTACAAGGATCTGCCTTATTCGGCCTTCGCCGCCGCCATTTTCGCCCTGATGTACGCCCACAAGAAGACCGACATCATCCCCGACTCGATCGTCGTGATGGGGCACGCCGATGATTCGAGCGTCGCCCGGGCCGTGCTGATCCTGCACGAGAAGGCGTTCGCCCAGTACGCGGAATCGACGGGCGTGGATTTCGAGAAGATCTCCAGCAAACCATGAGTGCGGTGGACGCCGGCGCCTTTGCCCGGCCCGGAATGCGTCCGCCGGTCCCGCCCCTGCGGCCGCGGCGGACCATCGAGGGCATCTCGGCCTGCCTTCTGCCATTCCGTCCGGATGGCACCGTGGATTTCACGTCTTATGCCGTGCTGGTGGAGCGCACTTGGGCCGCGGGACTCGCCCCGGCGGTCAACATGGACACCGGCTACACCCACCTGCTCCGCCCGGAGGAACGCACGGAAATCCTGGGCCTGGTGAACAGCCTCGCCCGGGGTCGCCGATTCGTCGCCGGAGCCTTCATCGAAGGCCAGGACGGCGATCCCATCCGGCTTTACCGTCGCGAATGTGCCGCGATCGAATGCGCCGGCGGTACACCCATCCTGTTCCCGTGCTCCGCCTTCCGCGATGTCCCCGGCCCGGAACTTGTGCGCGTGCATCGGGCGGTCGCCGACGAATGTCCCGCGTTTCTCGGGTTCGAGTTGGGCCGGATGTTCGTTTCGTTCGGTCGGATCTGGGACTCGGACACTTATCGGGCGCTGCTGGCGATCCCGCAGTTGAAGGGCGCGAAACACAGTTCGTTGTCGCGGGAATTGGAATGGGAACGGCTTCGGATCCGCGATGCCGAGCGACCGGATTTCCAAGTTTACACAGGCAACGACCTCGCCATCGACCTGGTGATGTGGGGCAGCGATTACCTGCTCGGACTTTCGGCTTTCCATCCCGAGGCGTTCGCGGCGCGGGACCGACTCTGGGCGGCGGGGGACGCCCGGTTTCACGAATTGAACGATTGGCTTCAATACCTGGGAATGCTGGCCTTTCGCGCCCCGGTTCCCGCCTATAAACACAGTTGCGCCCAGTTCCTGCATCTCCGGGGATTGGTGGCGTCGCCCGAACCCCATCCGGGAAATCCGCGGCGTCCCGAGACCGACCGGCCGGTGTTGGAACAGATCGCACAACGTCTCGACGAACTGGTCGCCCATTCGAAAGCATGAGTCCCACCCGAGTCCTGGTCACCGGCGCGGCCGGCTTCATTGGTTCCCACGTGGCGAAGGCCTGTCTGGGACTCGGGTTCACCGTGGTTGGGGTGGACAATCTTTCCGGCGGATTCCGGCGCAATCTCCCGCCGGGCATGGAGTTTGTGGAAGGCGACGTGCGCGATCCGGACGGGGTGGCGAAACTCTGGTCGGAGCACGGTCCGTTCGATTACGTCTATCATCTGGCCGCCTACGCCGCGGAAGGCCTTTCCCATCACGTGCGGCGGTTCAATTACGAGAACAACCTGGTGGCGTCCGCCGGCCTCATCAACGCCTCGATCCGGCACGGCGTCCGGCATTTTGTGTTCGCCAGTTCCATCGCCGTCTATGGATCCGGTCAACTCCCGCTGCGCGAGGGGGATGCCCCGCGACCGGAGGATCCGTACGGGATCTCGAAGTACGCGGTGGAACTTGATCTGGCGGCCGCAGAACGGCTCTTCGGGTTGCCGCACACCATCCTGCGGCCGCACAATGTGTATGGCGAACGCCAGCATTATGGGGATCGTTACCGCAATGTGGTCGGCATCTTCCTGAACCAATGTTTGCGGGGCGAGGCGATGACGATTTTTGGTGACGGACAGCAGACCCGAGATTTCTCCCATATCTCGGATGTGGCCCCGTTGTTCGCGCGTGCGCCGCTGATCGGGGCGGCGCGCAACCGGGTTTTCAATGTGGGTGCCGACACCCCGGTCCGGGTGTTGGACCTGGCGGTGGCGGTGGCGGCGGCAATGGGGGTGCCGTGCCGGACACGCCATCTGCCGGCCCGACCCGAGGTGGTGCACGCCCACGCAGATCACGCCCTGGTCCGCGACGTCTTTCAACCCGGCCCGGCCGTCGCGCTTCCCGAAGGACTCCGTCGGATGGTGGAATGGGCCCGTCCGCTCGGCCCGCAAGAGCCATCGCGTTTTTCCGGGATCGAGGTGCCCGAAGGCCTGCCGGAAATCTGGAAATGACAGGATGACATGGTGATCTCGGTCATAGTTTCCAATTTCAACGGGCTTCCCTACCTCCCGCGATTGCTCGCGTCCCTGCGGGCGCAGCGGGATGTCGTGCTCGAGATCCTCGTGGTTGATCGCGAGAGCCGGGATGGTTCGCCCGCCTATCTGGCCGGCCAGGCGGATGTCCGGATTCTCTCGGAACCACCGCAGACGGGTTTGGTGGCCGGGTATCAGCGGGGGGCGGATGTGGCCCGGGGCGAACTGCTGTTTTTCTGCAACGAGGACATGTGGTTCGCGCCCGACTGCCTGGGACGACTGGCGGCAGCGGTGGATCTGGAAGACCGGATCGGGGCGGCGGACGGCTGGCATTGGACGTACGATGAATCGGAGTGGGTGCATGGCGGCACCCGGTTTCAGCCGGCGCGTTGGGCGATGAATTCACCGCATCCCCGGCGGGGCACGGATTTCGCGGTCCCCCTGCCCACGGGAAGCGACACGCCGTTCCCGTGTGCCGGGGCGTTCCTGATTCATCGGGACGTGTTCCGGGAACTCGGGGGCTGGGATCTGTCGTATTTCCTCGATCATGAGGATGTGGACCTCTTTTTGCGGGCCTGGCAGCGGCGCTGGCGGTGCGTGAGCGTGCCGGCGGCGAAAGTGTATCACGCGATCAGCACGGCCAACGCCCATGTCCTGGCCTCGACCGGCCGACAGGTGGTGCGGCGCCGTTATGTGGGGCAACGGGCGAACCTGGTGATCCTGGCGTTGAAATATTTCCGCTGGCGCGGGGTGCTGACGGCGCTGGCGCAGTGGCCGGCGGGGATGGCGGCGAACCTCGTTGCGGGACGTTGGCAGCGGGTGCGGGACGACTTCAAGGTGCCGGCGGACGTGGTGCGGCGGGCCCCGGCCGCGTTGGCTTTCCGGACGGCGAACGCCCCGTACAACCTGCGTTTCCCGGGAGAGGGTTTTTTCTGTGAGCCGCGGTTCTCAAGAGATCAAGGGATAACACCGCCGGGACGTTCCAGAAGCTGAACCGCGGATGACACGGATCGCACGGATGAGAGGAAGGGAACGAACCGGCCAATCCACGAGGCAAACAAGAATGTGCCCACGAAACACACCAAACCCACGAAAAGGGGCGACTGCGCTTCCGGCCCTCGGGCATTCGTGCGTTTCGTGTGTTTCGTGGGCAGCCCTTCCTTTCCATGCGCATCCGTGATCCGTGGTTCTCTCCGCCTCGCTGGCTGACGGGCCGGGAGGAAGAATTAAACCGCGGATGACACGAATCCTGCTTGGGTCACTTTTCGCCCGGCATTCACCACTCGCCACTCGCCACTTCCGGTGCGGTGCCGAGACTCCCCGGCCACATGGCGTTTGATCTGGGTTCCCTCAATCCGCAGCAGCGCGAGGCGGTGGTCACCCATACCGGGCCGGTCCTCATCCTCGCTGGGGCCGGGACGGGGAAGACCCGGACGCTGACCTGCCGGATCGCGCACATGATCCAACGGGGCCTGCCGCCGGGCCATTTGCTCGCCGTCACGTTCACCAACAAGGCCGCCCGGGAAATGTCCAGCCGCGTGGACGAGATGCTGCCCCCGCGCCGCAAGGACCGCCGCAAGGACCGCGCCGAACCCGAGGACCCTTTCGCCCAGCGTCCCACCCTCTGCACCTTCCATTCGCTCTGCGTCCGCATCCTCCGGCAACACATAGAAAAGCTCGGTTACAAGGGTAATTTCGTGATTTACGACGCGGGTGACCAACTCGCGGCGATGAAGAAGATCCTCAGTTCGATCTCCGCCAAGGGGGAGAAATCGGATGCGTCGGCGGTGCTGGCGATGATGAGCAAGTTCAAGAACGCCGCGCCCGGTTCCCCGGTGTTTGGCGACGAAAGTGTGCAGGCCCTCGCCCAACATGTGACCCGCCGTTACGAGAGCGCCCTGCGCGCCGCCAATGCGGTGGATTTCGACGACCTGATCCTGCTCACCCTGCGCCTGTTCCGGGAACATCCCGATGCGCTGGCCTCCTGTTGCCGTCGTTGGCCCCATGTGATGGTCGATGAATACCAGGACACCAACAACGCCCAGTTCGAACTGGTCCATTCACTCACCCGCGAGTCCCGGAACCTCTGTGTGGTGGGCGATGACGACCAGTCGATCTACGGATGGCGCGGGGCCGAGATCGCCAACATCCTCGACCTCGAACGGCATTTCCCGGAGGTGAAGGTGATCAAGCTGGAGCAGAATTACCGGTCCACCAACACCATCCTCAAGGCCGCCAACGCCGTCATCCGGAACAATGCCCGCCGACGCGGAAAGAACCTTTGGTCCGCCAAGGGCGACGGCAACCGGATCGTCCTGCACACGTTCACCAACGACGAGGAAGAGGCCCAGACGGCCGTCGACAACATCGAGTACGACCGTGTGGCGTCCCGGATCGGCTGGGGTTCGCAGGCGATCCTTTTCCGCACAAACCTGCAGGCCCGGCCGTTGGAAACCGCGCTGCGCAAGGCCCATGTGCGCTATCATCTCATCGGCGGACAGAGTTTCTTCGACCGGCGCGAGATCCGCGATTTCCTGGCGTATGTGAAGACGTTCGTGAACCCGGAGGACGACGTGGCGATGTTGCGGATCGCGAACACGCCGGCGCGGGGGTTGAGCGACGTGACGATGGAACGGTTGCTGGCGTTCAGCGCGGAGCGTCGCACCAGCGTGTTCGCGGTCATGCGCCACACCGACGTGCTGGCGTCGTTCCAAGCCCGGACTGCCGACGCGATCCGTGGGTTTGTGGCGTTTGTCGAGCGGGTGCGTCAACCGGTGGTGGGAGAGGAGCAGGTGTCCCTGACGCAGTGGGCGGATGCGTGGCTACGGGAGACGGGGTACCTGGAAGAAGTGCGCCGGATGGAGAAGGACCCCGAGGATGCGGAGAACCGGGTCCGGAACGTCTTGGAATTGGTGGCGGATTTGGATGGGGGTTCGCCGCAGCCGGTGCTTCCGGGATTGAAGCCGCCGGTCAGGTCGCTCGCAGCGGCGGCCGGCCTGGCGCCCGCGGTCGAGACCACCCCGACCGCGCCGATGTTCGCCGCGTCCAAGCCGGAGTACGACGGTCCGCCGATGACACGATTGAACGGGTTCCTGGAGGATCTGACGCTGGATTCGGAGCGGGAGGAGGACAAGACGGAGACCGACGCGGTGACGTTGATCACGATTCACGCGGCGAAGGGGTTGGAGTTCGCGCATGTGCACATCGTGGGGGTGGAGGACGGATTGCTGCCCCACACGCGGAGCAAACTGGAAGGCACGATGGATGAGGAACGACGCCTGTTTTATGTGGCGATCACCCGGGCGCAGGAGACGCTCCGGGTCAGTCATTGCGAGGCGCGGAAGAAATACGGGCAACTGTTGCCGTGCCATCCGTCGCCGTTCCTCAAGGAGCTTCCCGAGGACTGCCTGGAACACGCGGCGATCGGCGGCGGGGAACCGGTCGATGCGGGCCGGAGTGTGGATTTTTTCGCGGCGATGCGGGCGGCTTTGGAGGACTGAAATCAGGGGCGGGGGGCGGGGAGACGGGGTCGGCCAGGAATCAGAAGTCAGCCGCACAGTGCTCGTACTCGTGCTTCTCGTCCTCGGCCCTCGTCCTCGATCGGGCATTGGTCTTCGAAGGCGGGACGCGAGGACGAGGCGCGAGGACGAGACACGAGACACGAGACACGAGACACGAGACACGAGAACGAGATGAGGTTGCTTCGAATTGATGGACGGTGAGGAGAGGAGAGGGAGTACCATGAAACCCATCATCAAAGAGATCCCCTCCAAGACCCGCCGCAAGTTCGACGACACCTTCAAACGG
>JANYCC010000239.1 GCA_025360495.1 Verrucomicrobiota bacterium
AGGAACAGGTCCGCCGCCTCAAGATCCAGAATGATGATGGACAGGCCGTCGAACTCGACCTGTCCCGTCCCATCAAGATCGCGTCCGACCCGGCCGCGGGCACCGCCGGTGGCAACCGCCTCATCCTGACGTCCACCCCGGAGAATCTCCGGGCGCTCACCGCCTTGGTCGAACTGATGGATTCGGTCCCGGTGATCGAGGGCGTTTCGGTCCGTTTTCTCCGACTGGAACATGCCGACGCCGCCACGGTGTCCACGGCGTTGACCACGATCTTCACCCAAGGCCGGCAGTTCGCGCTCGGGCCCGGCGGACCCGGTGCCGAGCCGGCGAACGAGGGACGGGCCCTGGTCCATCCCTTCAGCGTCGCGGTCGATCCACGCGGCAACACACTTATATTGAGTGGCCAGCCCGACGGACTGGCGCTCGCCCTCCGCATCGCCCGGGACATGGACCGGGAGTTGGATGGGTTCGTCACCGATGTGCGGTTGTTTCCGCTCAAGCATGCCTCGGCCACCCGCCTGATGCCGTTGCTGCAATCGGTGTTCGCCGAAGGGGCCGCCGTCCCGGGCAGCGAGGGCCTTTCCACCCAAGTCACCCGGCTCCGCACGCTCAAGGAGGTCCAGCGCTCGAAGGAAAACCAGACGCCCAAGGTCCGCGCCGCGCTCACCATCCAGGCGGATGAGGCGTCCAATGTCCTCATCGTTGCCGCCCGCAGCGACAATCTGCCGCTGATCGCCGATGTCATCGAGCAACTCGACATCCCCGCCGCCTCCGGTCTCGAAACGGTGCGCGTCTACCCGTTGGAACACGCCGATCCCGCCGCCGTCCAAAAACTCCTGAACGATCTTTATACCGGGCCGCGGTCCACCTCGATCCGTGCCGAGGACCGGCCGATCATCACCGTCGATGCCCGCACCAGTTCCCTGATCATCGCCGGCAACAACAAGGCCTTCGGCATCATCGAGGGTTTGCTCAAGCAACTCGACCAGAAGCTGCCTTTCGATCTCCGCGACATCGCCCTGGTCCCGCTGGAACATGCCGACGCCGCCGTGGTGGCCCCGACTTTGCAGAAGCTGATGGATGCCCGGGTCACCCAACGCGCCTCGTTGAACCAGGGACAGGCGGATTCCCTCAAGGTGGTCATCATGTCCGACCAACGGAGCAATTCCCTTTTGGTGGGAGGCGGACGTGAGGCTTTCGAACTGGTCCAGACGCTGGCCAAACAACTTGACCAGGCCGATCCCGCCCTGAGTGGTCGCGTCCGTCTTGTCCCGCTCCAATACGCCGATGCGCGCGTGATCGCTGGCACCTTGGGCACGCTCTTCGAACAACGTTATGCCGCCCTGCGCACCGCCGAGGGCCAGCGTAACAAACCGGTCATCCTCGCCGATTCCCGCAGCAACGCACTCCTCGTCGCCGCGAACCAGGAAGACAACCGCACGCTCGACGAACTCCTCCAGCGCCTCGACGCCAAGCAGGATAATCCGGCCCTCACGCTCACGGTCATCCCGCTCAAACATAATGACTCGGCCCGCGTCGCCACGGTGGTGGAAACCATTTTCGCCGCCCGCCTGCGCGCCCAGGTGCTTCCCGGCCAGGCCCCGCTCCCGGGCGACCAGATCAAGGTGGAACCCGACGCCCTGAACAACGCGCTCATCGTCTCGGCCAGCAAGGAGAACCTCGAATTGGTCCAGGGCCTGGTGGACAAGCTGGACCAGGAACCGGCGATCACCGACGGCGTGTTCGAGATGTTCACGCTCCAGTTCGCCGATGCCCAGCGCCTCGCCACGCTCCTCAAATCACTTGTCGACCAGGGACTCTATCGTCCCGGCCGGCTTCCGGGTGCCGCCGCCAAGAGCGCCGCCCGCGACATCCTTTCCATTAGCGTCGATCCCCGCAGCAACACCCTGATCGTCAGCGCCAGCCCGGAGAACCTCGTCATTGTGCGCGAGGTGGTCCGTCGGCTCGACACCCGGGATCTCGCCGCCACCGCCGACGTCCGGTTGTTCGCGTTGCAACATGCCCGCGCCAGTTCGCTCGCGACCACGCTCCAGCAATTCTTCGCCGCCAAACAACGGGCCGACACCATCGCCGTCAACGCCAACGAGCGGTCGGTTCCGGCGACGGTCATCGCCGATGACCGGGTCAACACCATCCTCGTCACCGGCGGCAAGGAGGCTTTCGATTTGGTGGAGCGTCTGCTGCCGCAATTGGACGGCGACAGCGTTTTTTCGAGGCTCAATTTCCGGGTGTTCCCCCTGAAGAAAGCCACCGCCATGAAGCTCCAGGCCACCCTCCAACCCATCTTCGCGAATCGTCCACCCAAGGTGAAAGGCGAACCGGTCGATCCCATCACCATCGTCGCGGATCAATGGGTCAACGCCTTGCTCATCGGGGCCACCGTCGATGACCTGGCCACGGTCGCCTCCCTGATTGAGAAACTGGATTCCGAGCCGTCCGAGACCGGCCTCGCGATCCACGTGTTTCCCCTCGCCAAGGCCGACGCCCGGAAGGTCGCGACCACGATCCAGGGACTCTTCCGCGAGAACGCTCCGAACCAGGTCCTCCCCATTACGATCAGCGCCGATGAACGCATCAATGCGATCGTGGTCTCCTGCGGTGAGACGGATGCCAAACGCATCGGGGAACTGGTCCATCGCCTTGACACCGACCAGGTGGCCAAGGTGAGCGAGATCCGGGTTTTCCCGCTCCAATACGCGCGGGCCGAGGTGCTCTCCACCATCCTCAATTCCGCGCTCAACACCCGGCCCACCGCGGCCAACGAACAGAGCCCCAATGCCCAGTCGGTCCTCCAGTTCATCAGTCGCACGGAAGGAGGCCAGGAACTCGTGTCTGCCGCCCTCAAGGAATCGGTCCTGATCACGCCCGATTCGCGGATGAATTCCCTGATTGTGTCGGGTCCCGTGGATTACATGGGGTTGCTCGAACAGATCATCACGCGCCTCGATGCCAGTTCGCCGCAGCAGGCCAAGATCAAGGTGTTCGCCCTTAAGAACGCCGATTCGCGGCAGATGGCGGAATTGCTCACCCAGCTTTTCCGGATGACCCAGGCGCCCGCCCCCGCGGGACAGCGATCGGTGCAGTACACCCTGATGCGCAATGCCGGTGATCACCCTGCCGGCGGTCCTGACGAACCGCTGGCCACCGCCACGCTGGGCACCGCCGAACAGGCCGCCCTCACCGTCACGATTGATCCCCGCACCAATAGCCTGCTGGTCGGCGGCACCGACCATTATGTCGCGCTCGTTTCGGAGATCATCGACCAACTCGATTCCAGCGTCGCCCACGAGCGGAATTCGGAAGTGGTCCGGCTGAAGAATTCCCAGGCCACCGATGTGGCCACCGCGATCCGCCTGTTCCTGGACCAGGAACGGCAGAAGATGATCCAGGCGCTCGGGGCCGATGCCGCCGGGGCCGCGCAACGCCTCTTCGACCAGGAAGTCGCGGTGGTCGCCGAAACGACCAGCAACACGCTCCTGCTCTCCGCCAACCGCCGCTATTTCGACCAGATCCGGGCGATCATCGAGGAACTCGACCAGGCCCAGCCCCAGGTGCTCATCCAGGTGTTGCTCGCCGAGGTGACCCTCGACAGCGCCACCGATCTCGGCGTCGAATGGAGTTTCCACGGCGCCAGCGGGGGCAATGCCTATAGTGTTGGCACGGATTTCGGGGTGGCCAACGCCCTCCAGTCCCTCGGCGGATTTTCCACCGCCGTCACCGGCACCGACTTTTCCTTCCTGCTCCGGGCCCTCAAGGAACAGGGACGCCTCGAAGTGCTCAGCCGCCCGCAGATCGTCACCGCCGACAACAAGCCGGCCACCATCAACATCGGCCAACGCGTTCCGCTCATCGACCAGAGCCGCCTGGACGCCCAGAACAACCTGACGACGTCGTTCCGGTATGAGGACGTCGGGGTCAACCTCACCGTCACCCCGAAGATCAGTCCCGATGGCTTTGTGAAAATGGAGATTGGAACGACCAACTCCGCGATCAGCAGTTCGAGCGTCCAGGTCAACAAATCGTCGTCGGTCCCGATCATCAACCAGCGCAAGGCGAACACCACGGTCAGTGCCCAGAGCGGCCAGACCATCATCATCGGCGGCCTGATCGCCACCACCGACGACATCCGGGTGAAGAAGATGCCGGTGCTCGGCGACATCCCGTATCTCGGCGCCCTGTTCCGGACCAAGTCGACTTCGCGCGAACGCAAGGAACTGCTCATCCTCCTGACGCCGCAGGTTCTGCGGAACGCCCAGACCCCGGTGCCGCTCCAGGATCCCGACAAGGTCCTCCGCGACCAACTCGATTCCTCCTCCACCTTCAAGGGGCTCATCAAGCGCGGTCCGTTCCAACGGCAACTCGTCGAACCGCTCTATCCCACCAACGCTCCGATCCGCGTCGTTCCCGGCAAAGGCACGCTTTGATCAACAGAATCTCGATGTGGGTGACCCTTCTGACCGGGGCCTTGGCGTTGGTCTGCGCCGGTTGCACGGGCGGTCCGCGCAATCAGATCATCACACCGAAGCCGGCACGTGGACCCATCGGGGAAATCCACCTCTTTGGCATCCCGGTCGCGTTGGATCTTGACGGTCGTCCCGGGACCGACGGCATCGGGGTCAGGCTTTATGCCAGTCCGTCGGATCGGGCGCGCGGCATGCCCATCAAGGAAGGACGGTTGGAGATCCTTATGTTCGAGGGTGCGGTTGAGGCCGCTGCGCTCGGGACCGCGACCCCGCTGCGGACTTGGACTTTTGAGGCCGGGCAGTTGGCGCAGTTTCAATCCGAGACCTCGCTCGGGACGGGTTATCAACTGGCATTGCGCTGGGAGGAAAACCGGCCGAAGGGAAAAGCGGTGACGGTGGTGGCGCGGTATCGTTCGCCGGCCGGGGCCGTGCTGCTTTCGACCGCGAATTCGATCACGGTGGAGTCGAAGTAGGCTTGTTGGGAGGCGGCGTTTGCGGCGTGGCCGGTGCCGGCTGATGTGGCGCCACTCAAACCGTGAGATCACCCCCCGATGCAGCTCATGCTCCGTGCCGGCTGCACAAAATCCGGTTGCCCGATCCGATGACCCGCCTCTTTCCCACGGACCACCTCCACCAAGCGGGCCGCCAAGGCCCCGTCATCGGCCCCGCCGCGCAACAAGGGCTTCAGATCGTGTTCCTCCAAGGAGAACAGACAGGTCCGCAACTGGCCATCGGCAGTCAGTCGCAGCCGGTTGCAATGCCCGCAGAAGGGTTCCGTCACCGGGGCAATGATCCCCGCCTCGCCCCCACCGTCCGCGAATATCCAGCGCCGGGCCGTCTCGCTCGGTTGCCCCGATTGATCCGCCGGCTTCAACCCGAACCGTGCCTGGAGCCGCGCCAGGATCTCACGTCCCGGCACCACCAGATCCCGCATCCATGCCCGGCTGGAATCGAGGGGCATGAACTCGATGAATCGCATCACGACACCCTCGCGTCGGGCGAAATCGGCCAGCGATTCGAGTTCGTGGTCGTTCAACCCACGGATCACCACCGCATTGACCTTCACCGGCGCAAAACCCAGACGCTTCGCCGTCGCGATCCCCGCCAGCACGTCAGCCAGGGCATCCCGACCGGTCATCTTCCGGAAGTTGTCCCGATCCAGCGAATCCAAGCTGAAACTCACGCGCCGCAATCCGGCCGATCGAAGCGCCTCCGCCTTTTGTGCGAACCGGAAGCCGTTCGTGGTCATCGCGAGATCCCGGACACCGGGGATTGAAGCGAGGTCGGCGACCAGCGTTTCCATGCCGTGTCGCAGTAACGGTTCGCCCCCGGTCACCCGCACTTTTTCGATTCCCAACCCGACCGCCACCCGCACCACGCGCCCGATTTCCTCATACGTCAACAGGTGGCTCTTCGGCTTCCACTCGTATTTGATCGGCTCCAATCCGGCAGGATGCGGATTGCGGAGGGCATCCCATTTCGAGCGGTAAAAATTGGCCGCTTCCTCGGTTTCGGGCAGGCAATAAAGGCACCGGAAATTGCAGCGGTCGGTGATGCTGACCCGGAGGTCGCGCATCATCCGGCCATGGGAATCCTGCAGTTCGCCGTGCATCGCCATCGGACAGTACCCGATCCCGGGCCAACCGCCAGCAGCGCGTGGAAAGGGGGGCGCATCCGGGCATCGTGGGAAGGCGGGTAGGAAAACCCGCACCCCCGGAGCTGTCGCGACCGCCCTGGGAGGGCGGGTTTTCGTACCCGCCCCGGCTTCTCCCATGGCGCGGCTTCCCACGATGCCCAGATGCGCCCTGGATCGGGTCGCCGAGGGAATTCGGGATGTATTGGAAATCCGGATCGACCAGACTGCGGCCTTGGTTGACATGAATTCTCTGCTGTCGTCGCGGGCCGGTTGGGTGATCAACGGATGCTATCTGGTCACCCTGGCGGCACCGGTGGCCTCGCTTTTCAGCATCCGACTGGTTCGTCGGAAGGAATACGCCGCTCACCGTCGGCTCCAGACCATTCTCGCCTGCGTGGGCGTCGTGGCAGTCTTGGCCCTTGAGACGCGCATCCGTTTGGCGGGCGGTTCCGGAGCGCTCCTCCGCGGGAGTCCCCATGCCGGTTCGGAAATGTTTCGTGTCATCGCCGCCGTCCACATCGCCGTCGCGGTCTGCACCTATGCCGCCTGGGTCTGGCTGTTGTTCGCCTCGCGCCGGGCCTTCGGAAAGACATTGCCCGGACCTTTTTCCCGGCTCCATAAGCGGGTCGGTTGGGGCGTCATCAGCGGACTGGCTTTCACCGCTGGCTCCGCCTCGGTCGTCTATTATCTCGCCTTCGTGGCCTGACGCGCGCCCGAATGCCGCCGGAAGGATACCTTATGTCCCCGAACTGGATCCCTGAGAGCACCTCCCCGGATCCCACGCCACAGAGCCTGCGGGTGGCCGCGATCCAGATGAAATTCGCCGCGACCATGGACGGCAACCTGGCCGCCATGGAACGGCTCCTCGGGAGCGCGCGTCTCCGACGGACCGATGCCGTGCTCTTCCCGGAATGTGCCCTAACGGGTTATGATTTTGATTTCAGCCGGCTCACGCCCTCCGACCTGCGACGGTCGTTGACCGCTGTGGGGGAAATGGCGGCCCGATTCCGGATCAATCTTCTCGTGGGCACCCCGGTGTTCCGCCAAGGCCGACTCCATAACGGCCTGGTGGTCTTCGACCGTCTGGGGCGTGTCGTCCATTGCTATGCGAAATGTCACCTGACCGAATGGGACCGCCAGTGGTTCACTCCCGGGAATGCCATCGCTTTGTTTCGCATCGATGGCATTTGCGCCACCGCGATCATCTGTCATGAGCGGCGTTATCCGGAATTGGTGCGTCTCGCGGTCATGGCGGGGGCCCGGATCGTGTGTCATCCGAACGCCGGGCTGGACTCGCTGGCAGTGTCCCGCACGAAACGAAAGGGCCAGGATGGGGTCGCCGCGCGGGCCTTCGAGAATGCCATCCCTTACGTTTTCGCGAATTCAGTCGGTCCCCAGGGCAAGGGCAAATGGTCGGCGGGCGATTCCAAGATCGTGGCGCCCGACGGTCGGGTCCTGGCCCTGGCCGGGAATCGGGACGAGGAGATCGTCGTGGCCGATCTCGATCTGAGCGGTGCGACCGGATCTTATGCACTCCGGGGGATGGAGCACCCGCGGTTCCTTGCGGCGGATTGGAAACGCATGGTCAGGGCCGTGAAAGTCCAAGCGGGGCGGCAAGGGCTGCGATTTGACCTCCCAGCCCAGAAAGCCGTATGATTCAGCGGCAGCGTCGGTAGCGACGAACGACCGCGAATGACAGTGCACCGATGGCGGCAAGAAATCCAAACGAAGCAGGCTCCGGCACCGAAGCTACGAGCGCAAAATTGTCTAAGTATGACGGCAACGGGGCTGTGTTGGCGATGAGAACGCGATAATCTCC
>JANYCC010000256.1 GCA_025360495.1 Verrucomicrobiota bacterium
GCCTTCCATCGGGTCATCCGGGGATTCATGATTCAGGGAGGCGATCCCCTGACCAAGGATCCGGCGGCCGAGGCGCGGTGGGGCACGGGGGATCCCGGGTATAAGATCAAGGCCGAATCCGGACTCGCGGAACGGGCCATCGAGAGCACGCCCTTCTGGTGTTTCCGTTCGCTGAATTCGGCCTTGATCTTATACCCGGGATCCCCCGTGCCCCACCGCGCCTCGGCCGCCGGATCCTTGGTCAGGGGATCGCCTCCCTGAATCATGAATCCCCGGATGACCCGATGGAAGGCGGTGCCGTCGTAGAAGCCCTCGCGGGCCAGTTTCTTGAAGTTCTCAACGGTCTTCGGCGCCACGTCCGACCAGAATTCCACGACCATCTGGCCGTGGTTGGTGGTGATGACGGCGACCTCGGTGGAGGGGGCGGGCGTGCTCATAATACGGGGGATGGAGGAGATCGGAGATCGGAGATGGGAGATGGGAGATGGGAGATGGGAGATCGGAGATCGGAGATGGGAGATGGGAGATGGGAGATCGGAGGGATCGGATGCGATCACTTGATACTGGCGCGGTCCACGATGCGGACGCTGTCGACGTGGAGGCGTTCAACCGGTTTGGAAACCTCGCCCGAAATCGGGTTCTCGACAACTTTGATTTTCTCGAGTTTGGCCAGCACGTCCTCGCCCTTCAGCACCTTGCCGAACGCCGTGTACTGGTTGTCAAGATTGGTGGCCGGGGCGAAGCAGATGAAGAACTGCGAACCGGCGCTGTCCGGGCTCCGCGAACGGGCCATGGAGAGAACCCCGCGGACGTGTTTGCGGGAGTTGAACTCGGCCTTGATCTTATAGCCCGGATCCCCTTGCCCCCATTTTGCCTCCAAGGCCGCATCCCGGGTGTTCGGGTCGCCCATCTGCAGCATGAATCCCGGGATCAGACGGTGCGAAGCCGTGCCGTCATAGAACTTCGATTTCGCGAGTTTCTTGAAGTTCTCGACCGTGTTCGGTGCGACGTCGGACCAGAACTCGACGACGACCTCGCCGTAGTCCTTGAACTTGATCACCGCGACTTCATCCGCGGCCGGGGCGTCGGGTTTCTTGGCCTCGTCCTTCTTGTCCTCGGCCGCCCACACGGACGTGGCAAGACCCAAGGCGGTGAACCAACTGAGCAGGATGCGCTTCATGGAGCGGGGAAATAGCCATGCCGCGGCGGGACTGTCACGGGCGAAGTTACGGCCGGGGCGGGAATTGATGATCGGCGATTGAAGATTGTTGATTGCCGATTGGGACGGGTTGTCAGGTCATTCGTCCTCGGGATCCGGGGCCGCCGCCTTGCGCCGTCCGCCGTAATACACCCGCCAGAGCACCAAGCCCTGCGACGGCGCCGTCATGCCCGTCAGGCGTCGGTCCGCCGTTTGCAGCAACGGAAGGATGTCGTCGGGACCGAACCGTCCCAACCCCACCTGGACGAGCGTGCCCACGATCCCCCGGCACATCTTGTAGAGGAATCCGTCGCCTTCGATGATGAAGGTGAACTGACATCCGGACCGCCGGACTTCGCAGCGGGTGAGGGTGCGCACCGTGTTGGGACGGTCGTAGCCGGTCGTGGCGCTGAACCCGCGGAAGTCGCGGGTGCCCGGGAGCGAGGCCGCGGCGGTGCGCATCGCGGCCAGGTCGAGCTTGCGGGTCACGTGCCAGGCGGTGGTGCGCAACAACGGGTTTTCCGCGGAATGATTCCACACGGTGTACCGGTATTGTTTGCCCCGGGCATCGAACCGCGCATGGAACCGGTCCCGGACCCGGGCCGTCGCCAGCACCCGGATGTCCGGCGGCAGCCAGGCGTTCACGGCCAGCAACAGCTTGGCCGGGGTCATCCGCCATTGTTCCCGGGCGACGTCGAAGTGCACCACCATCCCCAAGGCGTGGACCCCGGTGTCGGTCCGGCTGGAGCTGCACACCCGCGGGGCCGGTTGAAAGAGCCGGCCCAGCGCCTCCTCCAGTTTGAGCTGCACGGAAACCCCCTTGGCCTGCATCTGCCATCCCACATACGCCGTCCCATCATAGGCGACAGTCAGGCGCAGCCGGAGATGGCCGGGAGGCGAGCAATCCCTCAGCTCGCGCGGACGGGCCACACGGGCGGGGGAGGACACGGATTTCACGGATTTCACCAATGGCAACGGATCAGCGGGGGGGAATCAAAATCTTCCACACGGCAGTCTCGAAATCCCGATCTTCAAACATCGATGGTCGAAACCCGATCTCCGATCTCCGATCTTCGAACTCCTACCCCATGCTGATGCTGTCGAGGTAGCCCTGCAGCAGGAGGGCCGCGGCCATGGCATCCACCTTTTCCTTGCGATCCTGCCGGCGCACCCCGCCTTCGACCAACACCCGGTTGGCCTGCGACGACGTCAGACGCTCGTCCCAGGTCCGGAGGGGCAGGGGGATTGCTTCCCGGAGGACGGTCACGAATTCCCGCACCTTGGCGGCGGCCTCCCCGTAGGAACCATCCATGTTGCGCGGCATGCCCACCACGATCTGCTCGACCTCCTTTTCGCGGACCAGGACACGAAGCCGATCGAGCACGCCGCTGAAGGGCTCCGCCGGGATATACTCCAACGGCATGGCGATCATCTTGAGTTCGTCGCTGACGGCGACGCCGATCCGCTTGGTTCCGTGGTCGAGGGCGAGGATTCGCATGGGCGGATCAAAGCAGGGAAGCGGAATCAAGGTCGAGCAGGAGCGTCGCATGGGCGGCGGTTCGCAACACCGAGGCCGGGCAGGACGTGGCGACGGGGCCTTGGACCAGGTTGCGCACGGGCACGGCCTTGCGGAGTTCCGGGGCGAGGCAAAGGACCCGGCGGGCGGAAAGGAGGGCCGGGATGGTCAGCGTATAGGCATAGGGCGGCACGGCTTCCAACGACGGGAAATGCCCTTCCTTCACCTGCTGCATTTTGCAGGCGTCATCCAACTTCACCAACTTCACCCAGTGCGGGTCATCGAACCGGGCGACCGGCGGGTCATTGAACGCAATGTGGCCGTTTTCGCCGACCCCCATGCAGCAGAGATCGATCGGTTGGGCCCGCAACAGCGCGGTGTACCGGGCGCATTCATCCAAGGGCAGGTCGGCGTCCCCCGCGACATAATGGAACACCCGGGGCCGGACCAGGGATTCGACCCGTTGTTTCAGGTAATGTCGGAAACAGGCCGGATGATCGGCGGGAATGCCGAGGTATTCGTCCATGTGGAACAGGGTGACCTTCGACCAATCGACCCCGCCCGACTCGGCGAGCAGGCGCAGGAACCGGATCTGGGAATTCCCGGTGGCGAGGATGGCGGCGGCGGAACCCTGCCGGGCGATCGCCTCGTTCAGGATGTCCCGGACGGTGACGGTGAGGAAGCGCGCGAGCTCGTCCTGGCCGGCGAAAACGTGGACCGGAAGCCGGTCGGCTTGGAACGAGCGCACGGGCGCCGGGGCGGTGATCGGACTCATTGAAGGGCGAACCATCGCGAATCCATGCCGGTTTGGGCAAGCCTTGGGGATCCCGGCTTGCCCTTCCGGGGATGTCTGACATCTTTGTCAGGGTGAAATCGATCACCAAACGGGAACTGAGCCGCAACCCGGCCAAGCTCTCGTCCCTGAAGCCCGGGGAAACGATCGCCATAGCGGACCTGCGGGGTGGATTGACGCTGACGAGGTCGAAACGGGTGAGTCTCACCGCCGACCAGATCGAGGCGGAAATACAACGGATCTGTGCGGGTTCCCCACCGTTGGATTCCCGGACCCTTCAGGAGGATGAGGATTGAGGATTCAAACACTCCACGTGGCGGGCCCCTTCGAACTCGTGGACGTGCACCTCGAGGACGCCGTGCGGGAGTGCCATCAAATCAGCGCCGCGTACGGAACGGAGATCCGGATGCGGAGTGCTGACGTGCTGCACGTCGCGTTGCTCGACCAGATCAACGCGGATCTCTTCGTGACCCGGGACCGGGATCAACATGCGACCGCCCTGCGCCGGGGTTTCGCCTCCCAACTGGTTTACTGACCGGTGTCCGCGTCGGAGTTCACGGGCGAGGGCCCCTCGGGGTCAGGCCTTGCTTTTGAAACAACAAAGTGGGCGACGGTCGGGGCCGGGACAGACTCAGGGATCGCAGATCGCCGACTGCCCTTCAGGGACGAGCGGCCACTGTTGGGATATCCTTCCATGCCAGCGCCTGAAATCGCCCGTCAGGCTCCATGGGATACGAGTCAGGTCCCGGATACACCAGGTACACGCGCCGGAGAGCCAGGTCATCCGCGGCGACCCGCATGGAGGGCGTGATCTTGGGCACCGCGCCGTGTTTGAACTCAAAGCCGGTGACGGCCCCGCGCACTGTGGTCACCAGATCGAGTTCCGCGCCGCTCTGAACCGTGTAGTGAAAACAGTCCTCGCCCCGCAGACCCGCGTCGGCAATGAGGTGCTCCAGACAGAACCCCTCCCAAGAGAATCCCATTCGACCGGAGGTGTCCACTTGCTGAGTGGTTTCCAAGCCCAGGAGGGCGTGCAGCAGACCCGTGTCGCGCAGGTAGAGCTTCGGGGTCTTCCGAACCCGCTTGGCGATGTTGGTCGAAAAGGGTGGCAGGATTCGCAGCAGGTAGGCTCCCTCCAAGACGTCGAGGTACCGTTGGACCGTCTTGAAATCCACCCCCAGGTCCCGGGCGATGGCGGAAGCGTTGACTGCCTGACCGTGATGGCTGGCCAGCAAAAGGAGCAGTCGGCGGAGATGGGCCGGGTTCAAACGCAACTCGGCAATCGCCGGCAGGTCGCGTTGCAGGAAGTCGCTGATGAAGTCCCGCCGCCATTTCAAAGACCCTGCATCGTCGGACGCCACAAAGGAGCGGGGAAATCCGCCCCGCAGCCAGAGCCGGGACTGTTCGGAGATGCCCACCTCACTGCCGGTGAATCCGGACATCTCAATCCGGTAATTGCGCCCGGCGAGGGTCTCCGAGCTGTGGCGGATGAGGTGTGGCGAAGCGCTCCCCAGCAGCAGGAAGCGGGCAGGCAGATCCGGACGATCCGCCAGGACGCGCAACAGCGGAAACACGACCGGCAGGGTCTGGATCTCATCCAAGACCACCCAACCGCGGAGAGGACCGAGGGTGCCCATCGGGTTGTCCTCGAGCCGGCTTCGATCCAGATAGTTCTGGAGGTCGAACCAATGCGTGTTCGGTCGGGTTTCGAAATGCCGGGCCAACGTGGTTTTCCCGCATTGCCGGGGTCCAAGCAGCAAGGTCACCGGTGCCGATCGGAAGCCCTCCTCAATGCACTTCAACAAGTTGGACCGATTGTATGTCACGCGTGTGCAAATTAGGAGTTGCAATCCCAATCTGCAATGATTGATTCAATGAACGTGACCGGGAAGGCGAAAACTGCGGCCAAGAGGTGCCTTGGAGAACTCCCTTTTTATGAGGAGTTGGATGACTTGCAGTTCGAGACGTTGTGTACCGCGGTCTTGAACCTGAATCCGATCTTGTGGACTGACGGGCCAAACGGCCCCGTACAGCGGCGGGTTCTTCGGGCCGAGCGGTTGGGGGGTGGAGCCGACCAAAAGGGGGCCGATATCCGCGCCTATTTGGAGGGTGGCGAGATCTGGATGTTTCAGTGCAAGCTGGTCCGCACCTTTGGGCCGACCCAAGTGGCTGAAGCCGTCGAGCGTGCCGAAAAGGGTTTTCCCGAAGCAGACCGATATGTGTTGGTGACGTCGCTCACCCTGACCCTTCCGGCCCAGACAAAACTGAACCCAAAGTGGGAAGCTTGGGATGCCGCCCGGCTGACCGAATTGATTCAGAGAATCCGGCCCCTCCCGGATGCGGTCACTTTGGTCAGCAACTATTTTGCCGCGGCGGAAGTCCGTCGCGTTCTTCCTTGGGGACATGACGTCCAGATTGGTTGGAAGGAACACTTCGCTCCCGACCTGAAGCCCGGAGAACGGACGTTTCATCATCGATCAGAATGGATTCCAATCGGTGGTGCCTTCGAAGCGGTCGAACGGTTCGCCCGGAATGGCGCGGGGCGGGCGCTGATCCTCTCGGCGCCCGGAGGCCAGGGGAAGAGCCGGCTCTTGCTGGAGCTGGCGCGTCGGGTGACCGCGGAACCCGGCCCTGTGCAGGTCCGATTCCTCAACCTGCGCTCCGGATCCCTCGCGGAGAACGATGCCGAGCTTCTGGCCCACGAATCCGAACCCACCGTCTTGATCATCGACGATGCGCATCGGCTTGTGAACGTGGTGAGGGAGGTTGCCCGCGCGACGTCGCGTTCGGCCTCGACGCGACTGTTGCTGGTCACCCGCCCCGCCGCCTCTGCGCAGGTGCGCAGCGAACTTTATGCGGGCGGTTATGAGGACCGGATCGATCGAATCCTGGTGCTTCCCAAGTGGACGAAGGAGGCCATTCAGGCGCTCGCGGATCAGGCACTCGGGGGTTCCCACTCGGATCGGGCGGTGCGTTTGGCCGAACTGGCCCAAAGAAGCCCCCTGCTGGTGGTGCTGGGTGCCGCGCTGTTGAAACGGGGTGACCTTTCCGAAGGCTTGCTGGGCGACATCGATTTTCGGGAGCGCGTGTTTCGCGGCTTTCGACAGGAGTTTCTCGAATGTCAGCCGGGGGACCGACGGCCGGGATTGGAACAGTTGATCAATCTCCTCTCGCTACTCTCGCCGGTTCCCGTCGGCGAAACGCTTCGCGGGCGGTTGGCCGAGATCTTGGAATGCCCCGTCCTAAAGGTGGCGGAGGACTTGGACAGCCTTCAGGCGTCGGGACTCGTGGTGGAGAATCGCGAAGGGATCCGACTCTACCCGGACCTTTTCGCGGATGCGGTGTTGGTGGATGCCGTCCTGAATGAGGACGGGGAGCCCAGTCATTTGGGCCGGGCTTGGATCGAGCGACTGAACCCCGACGAATTCCCCAGCCTGTTGAGGAATCTCGGAATGGCCGACTGGGAGGGACGAAGGAGGGGGGCGTCCGGGGAATCGGTGCTCGAAGTGGTCTGGCAGCGACTGAGGGATCGATTCATCGGAGCCGGTTGGGACGAGCGCGAGAAATTGCTGCTCGCGTGGCTTCCGACGACGAGTTTTCAACCGAAGCGGACCCTCGAACTCGCCCGTCTGGTCTTCAATTCTCCCGAGGCAACAGGCGGTGCCGGCGTTGTCTATTCCCTCCAAGATGCAGAGCCGCTGCCGGGAGTGTCGGGCCGGGATCGATGGGTTGGATTGTTGCGGGAGGCCGGGGCCATCTTGGAACCGGTGGTGGTTTGGCATCCGGTTCAGGCGGGTGAAGCGCTGGACCTGCTTTGGGACTTTGGGTTGCAGATGCCCGTGACCGACCGTGGACCCCATCGGCATCCCTATACCCACATCGCCCAGGCCGCATCGTTCGGGTTGCACAACCCGCTGGCTGCAGCGAAAGCGGTGCTCGACTGCCTGGAGAGGAAATTGACAACAACGTCCGCGCTCGGGCTCCTGCAAGTGCAACCGTGGATGCTGGCGGCCTTGCTGGGTCCGTTCTTCGGAAGATCGGTTGAGGAGAATTGGATCAGCGGTCGGACGATTCACAGCCGGACCTGGAGTCTCGATCCCGGGCGGATTCGCCCCTTGAGGCGCAGAGCCCTGGATTTGCTGAGCCGCTGCCTGGAGTCCGGAGACGAAATGATCCTGCATGCCGCATTGCCCGTGCTGGGCCTGGCGATCGAGCGGATTCGAACGGATGGAGACGCCGATATTTCCGCCAAGGAGCGGGCCAGTTGGCATGAGGATCGTCTGGAAGCGCTGGAGCTAGTTCGGCCCTTGTTGATTCGTTACGCCGATTACCCCATCGCCTTGTTCAGGCTCCGGAAAATGCTGCGGTTGGTCTCGCTGGGTGATGCGGACGCCGGCTTTTCCGCCGCTTGTCTGGAATCGGCGGACCGGGTTCCCGATACCTTCCCTCTTCGCCTGGTTCGAGTTTTGGTGTCCACGGTGCATGAGGAGGAAACAAATCGCGATCCGGGTGAGGATTTTGAGACTTGGTACCGATCACGGTGCGAGAAGTGGAATCGTTTCCAAGCCGACGTGGCTCGGGAGGCGGTCGCGGTCTGGCCGGAGGCGGACGGATTGATTGGAGGCATTGCGGCCCTGGTGCGGCGGGCCCGGGAGTTTCACCAGTTGACGAATGGTCGGGGTCTCGCCGAAGCCGTGGCCAACATCTCCCCGATCTGGGCGGAGAATCTGTTGCTGGCGCTACTGACAGCTCCGGAAACGGAATGGGACGACGTGCTGGCCGTGGTTCTGGCCCGCGCCCAGCACTCGGCCCCGTCGGCCTATGCGCACGCTCTGACGTGGCTGCCGAAGTCCGGCTCCCCGCCGCGGTTGGCGGCGTTGGTGCAGTACCTAGCCTTGCGGTTGCAGGTCGGACCAAACTTATCGGAAACTGAACGGGCGGCCTTGTATCCTGCTGCCGTCAGGTCCGAGACATCGGTGGTTGCTGCCGTCGCTGATCTGGCCTCCCGCTGTCGATCGACGGGCACGGAATTCGGCTCGGATTTGTTACGACGCCTCCGGCCGGTCGAGGAGGAGGGGTGTTCGAGTCTTCTCCGCGCGCTGGATGCCCTGATTGAATGTGGAGCCGGCGGAGTGGATGCCGTCACTGTCACGGACTGCCTCCGTCATCTGACTGATGCAAACTATGCATGGTTGACCGAGCCGGGCCACGTCGTCGCGAACGTGACGATGAAGTTTCCGTTGCCAGCATACCTGAATCTGGCGGCGCAGGTGGACGCTGGAATCGGCCCTGATTTGAGACGTTTGGTTTGGGCCGGACTGCGACTGGGTCAGATCGAAGACGCGGACTTTGTTGACGGCGAGATCGGGAAGCAGTTCGGCCGGATGTTCCCAAGCGAGAGGCCGCGAGGACCTCGGCTCGCACTGGTTCGGGCTTTGGTTTTCTCCGATGGAATTGGTGCCATGGACCGGCAACTGAGCTTGATCCGGCGGGCCGGGAATGGGGAGGAACTCAAGGCCGCCGTGTTCGCAGTGTTCTGGCCCGGGCGCTTTGGTCTGCTGCGCCTGCCGGAGGCTGCGAGTCTCGCCTTGGAGCGAGGACGGGAATTTGGCGTCGAGGATGCGGTCAGCGGCTCCTTGTATTTTTCGGTCAGGCACGGCGGACGACAATGGATGAATGGAGAGCCGGACCCCGAGTTTCAGCGGATCTCTGAAGGGGCGCTGGATCTCGCGAACCGCCACGCCGGCAATGCGGCCTTGGCGCGTCTATTCCGCGCCATTGCCCGGGGTGAGAACGAGCAGAACCAGAAGGTCCGGCAGGAGTATGAGGCGGAACTCGACCGTGACTGACTTTCGCGGATCGCCAGTCCGAAAGTCATCTCCACCGGTGCCGGGACGATATTCCCCAAAGGGAGGCGGTCTTTGGTAATGATGCGGGCGCTCACCGAATCGTCCGCCACGTTCATGGCCGGATGAGTCGGGGCCCCTCACGCGGGCTCCGACCGCCCAAATCGCCGGACGAATCCCCCAACCAAGGCCGTCGCCCGGGCGGAAACCGTTCGTGCAGTCTCCCGCACCTCTTCATGTGAGACCTTGCCGGGGCCGAGTCCGGCGGCGGCGTTGGTGATGCAACTCAGACCGGCGACCCGCAGCCCGCATTGTCGCGCCACCACCGCTTCCGGCACCGTGCTCATCCCCACCGCATCGGCCCCCAAGCGGCGGAAAGCGCGGATCTCGGCCGGGGTTTCATAGCTCGGTCCGGACACCGCCAGATAGACGCCTTCCCGCAAAACTTTTCCGGAGATCCGGGCCGCATCCCGCAACATTCGCCGCAACCCCGGATCATACACCGCCGTCAGGTCCACAAACCGTTCCCGACCCGTGGGAACAGGGCCCCGGAGCGGGTTCTGCCCGATCAGGTTGATGTGGTCGGAGAGCACGAGGAAATCCCCTGGACGCAGGCGCGGATGGATGCCGCCGGCGGCGTTGGTGAGGAGGATGGCCGTGATCCCGAGTTCCGCGAGGACGCGCACCGGGTAAGTGATTTCCGCCAGGTCGAACCCCTCATAATAATGGGCCCGACCACTGAGGATCGCGACGTCCACACCATCACAGCGGCCGATCAACAATTGACCGGCATGCCCGGGCACATTCCCGACCGGGAAACCCGGCAGTTCGCGATAGGCAAACCGCGCCTCGACATCCACGCGGTCGGCCACCAGGTCGAACCCGCTGCCCAGCAGGATCGCCAGGTGCGGGCGCAGCGTGGTGCGACGCCGGATCAGGGCCGCCGTGGTGGCGGGACTGGGAAGGCGGGAGATCGGGGAACGACGTTGGGGGAGGGGAGGGGGCAACCTTTTAAGGGTGAAGGATGAGGGATGAAGGATGAAGGGGGATCAGGGGGCTTGGTGGGTGAGCAGGAATTCCACGATCGGCGTCGGGTCCGCAAGGCTGTGCGGATGGTGGTCCACGCCGGGTTTGGTGATCACCTTGATCGGTGCGCCGAGTTGCTTATATCGCCGTTCCAGGATCGCTGTGTTCTCGGCAAACGGCACGATGGTGTCCGCCTCGCCACACACCGCAATGATGGGGATCCGTGCGGCGGCGACCGGCCCGATGCGGTCGAGGGGGGATCCGCGGAAATCTTTGACGTTTTCCTCGGTCAACCCGTAAACGCCGAGGCATTGGAGCCAGGTCGTGCGGTCGCCCTTGCCGCGTCCCAATCCGCCGGGCCAGCTACGGATGTCAAGGACCGGGGCGTCGAGATAGAGGGCTCGGACATGATCCGGGTGTTCGGCCGCGTAGTTGAAGGCATAGAGTCCACCGCGGCTGAAGCCTTCCAGCACCACCCGGCGCGCAAGGTGGCGGGTCTCGATCAGATGCCGATGGAAGTCATGCATTGCCTGGATGGCCGCCGGGGCGCCGTATTGGTCGCTAATCCGGAGATAGACGACATGCCAGCCATTGGAGAGGAGCGATCGGTCGGCCTGGGGCTCGTGTCCGAAGAATTCGGTCCGCCAGATCCAGGGGCGCCCCTCGGCCGGTTGGAGGGGTTGCACCACGATGAATTCGTGCTGGGCGAACGTGCCGTTGGTCTGCGGGAATCCGAACCAATCCGCGGCCTGGCTCAACAAGGGGAGACAGCAGATGACAGCCAGGAGGTGGCGGAGGATTGACGGCGCTTCGCTCATGCTGGCCGAAGCTGCCCCTGCAGGCCCACCGATGCAAGCGATGGGAAAGCCGCGGGAGCGGACGGCAGGACGCTCACTTCTCTCATTTTTCAAGCCGGCCTTCCAACGGGCGTCTGTTTTGGGGCGAGGTTCCACCCGAGCCGCTGGGGGTCCGTGGCGGGGGCAGTGCCAAAATGCGCCGCAGCCCTCTCAACTCCCTTGCCCGGTCTGAAATGACAGTCATTGTGACTGTCAGCATGACCGTATCCCTGCGCCAGTTCGTCCGTGACCCCCGCCACGCGGAGGCGGCCCACTGCGGCGAGGAAGTTTTGGTGACCCGTCCACAGGTTCTGGGACTCACCCTGATCACCGCTGATGCCGGAATCCGCGATGCCGCGTCGTGCGCCGTCGAATTCTATCCCTTCAAGCCGTCCCGTCAGAAACGCCGCGGATGACCCGGCGTTCCGTTGCAATGTGGCCACCCAAGGGTCCGACGCTTCTGGAAAGCGGATGGCAGCGATCGTGAAAAGCCGCGTTTCGCCGCCGCCCTGAAGGCACGACTGTCACATGTATAGATCTGACCCCTTTGCCCCTTTCCCACCCTTTGCCCCTTTCGGGTGGAATCCGCCCCATTCAAAAGAAAGGGCCACCCTGGTTGCCCAAGGTGGCCCTTCCGTGCCGGCGTCGGATTACTTCCTGGCCTTCTTCACCGGAGCCACCTTCTTCACGGCGGCGGTCTTGACGGACGCCTTCTTGGCCGGCGCCGTCATCTTGGCGGGATCGGCCTTCTTAGCGGGGACGACCTTTTTGGCGGGTGCAGCCTTTTTGACCGGCGCGGGTTTCTTGGCGGCGGCGGTCTTCCGCTTTTCCTCGATCGCGGCCTGGGCGGCGGCGAGTCGCGCGACGGGCACGCGGTACGGCGAGCAACTGACGTAGCTGAGACCCAGCTTGTGGCAGAACTTGACGGAATCGGGATCGCCGCCGTGTTCGCCGCAGATCCCGAGCTTGATCCCCGGGCGGGTGGCCCGGCCCTTGGTGATGGCGATCTCCATCAACTGGCCCACGCCGGTCTGGTCGATGGTCGCGAAGGGATTCCGCTTCACGATCTCGGCCTCGGCGTACGGCGGCAGGAAGCTGCCGGAATCGTCGCGGCTCATCCCGAGCGTGGTCTGGGTGAGGTCGTTGGTGCCGAAGCTGAAGAACTCGGCGGTCTCGGCGATCTGGTCTGCGGTGAGGGCACCGCGCGGGATCTCGATCATGGTGCCGACGGTGTAGGAGAGCTTCACTTTCTGCTCCTTCTGCACCAGGGCGGCGACCTCGTGGACGATGGCGGCCTGAAGGTCGAATTCCTTCTTGAACCCGACCAACGGGATCATGACCTCGGGCTTGGCCTTGTAGCCGGCCTTCTGGGCCAGCGCGGCGGCCTCAAACACGGCGCGCGCCTGCATCCGGGTGATCTCGGGGTATTTGATCCCCAGGCGGCAGCCGCGGAACCCGAGCATCGGGTTGAACTCATGCAGCTCGTGCACGCGGCTCATGATCCGTTCGACGGGGATTTCGAGCTTCCGGGCGAGATCCATCTGCTGTTCCTTGCTGTTCGGAAGGAACTCATGCAACGGCGGGTCCAGGAACCGGATCGTGGCCGGGAAGCCGTCCAAGGCCTGGAAGATGCCGTTGAAATCCTCGCGTTGATAAGGCAGGAGCTTGGCCAGCGCGGATTCCCGGGCCTCCAGCGTGTCCGCGAGGATCATCTCCCGCATCGCGTCAATGCGGTCGCCCTCGAAGAACATGTGTTCCGTGCGGGTGAGACCGATGCCGGTGGCGCCGAACGCGAGGGCGTTGCGGGTCTGTTCCGGGTTGTCGGCGTTGGTGCGCACTTCCATCCGCGTGGCCTGCGAACACCACACCATGAGCTGTTGGAAGCTCTTGTATTTCTCGGTCTTTTGCGCGGCTTTGTCGCCGTTCAAAAGGCCCGCGATGATCTCGGACGGGGCGGTCTTGATCTGGCCTGCATAGACCGCGCCCAAGGTGCCGTCGATCGACAGGAAATCCCCTTCCTTGAACGTCTGGCCCGCGACGCTGACCGTCTTGGCTTCGTAATCGACCTCAAGTGCGGCGGCACCGCAGATGCAGACCTTGCCCATCTGGCGCGCGACCAATGCGGCGTGGGAACTGACCCCGCCGCGGGCGGTCAGGATGCCTTCGGCCGCGATCATCCCCCGGAGGTCCTCCGGCGAAGTCTCGATGCGGACGAGGAGGACCTTTTCCTTCCGTTCGGCGGCCGCGACGGCGCGGTCGGCATTCAGGTAGATCTGGCCGGAGGCGGCGCCCGGACCGGCGGGGAGGCCGGTGGCGATCACCGTGGCCTTGCGGGTCTCGGCCAGGTCGAACACCGGCGCGAGAAGCTGTTCGAGTTGGTCGGCCGGGTTGCGGAGGACCGCGGTTTCCCACGTGATGAGACCCTCCTTGGTCATGTCGATCGCGAACTTGAGCGCCGCCATCGCGGTGCGCTTGCCGTTGCGAGTCTGGAGCATGAACACCTTGCCCTCCTGGATCGTGAACTCGAAGTCCTGCACGTCCTTGAAATGCTTTTCCAGGTTGCCCCGGATGAGGTCCAGCTCGGCGTACGCCTTGGGCATCTGCTTCTTCAGCTCGAGCACCGGTTCCGGCGTGCGAACCCCGGCGACGACGTCCTCGCCCTGGGCGTTGATGAGGAATTCACCGTAGAATTCCTTGGTACCATTCGCCGGGTTGCGCGTGAACGCCACGCCGGACCCGGAGGTCGGGCCGGTGTTGCCGAACACCATCGCCTGCACGTTGACGGCCGTCCCCCACTCCGACGGGATGCCGTATTTGCGGCGGTAAACCGTCGCGCGATCGTTCATCCACGATCCGAACACCGCGCTCACCGCCCCCTTGAGCTGGTCCCACGGATTGCCCGGGAAATCCTTGCCGGTGCGGTCCTTCACCAGCTTCTTGAAACGCGTGATGATCTCCTTGAGGTCATCGGGCGTGAGCTTGGTGTCCTCGTGGTCGTGGTTGCCGTAACGTTCCACCTTGAACGCCTCGATCAGCGACTCGAACGGGTCGTGATCCTCACCGGCGCGCTTCTGCACCCCCATCACCACGTCGCCGTACATCTGGATGAAACGGCGGTAGCAATCCCAGGCAAAGCGCTCGTTCTTGGTCGTGAGCACCAATGCCAGCACGGTGTCGTCGTTGAGACCGAGGTTCAGGATGGTGTCCATCATGCCCGGCATTGAATCGCGGGCGCCCGAACGCACGGCGACCAGCAGCGGCATGCCGGTCTTGGCACCGAACTTCGTGCCCATGATCCTCTCCATGTTGGCCACGCCCGCCTCGATCTGGCCTTGGAGTTCCTTGGGATAAGTCCGCTTGTTGGCGTAGTAATGCGTGCAGACTTCCGTCGTGATGGTGAATCCCGGGGGCACCGGGAGACCGATGCGGGTCATCTCCGCGAGGTTGGCGCCCTTGCCACCCAACAGGGCTTTCATGGAACCGTCCCCGTCGGCCTTTTTGTTGCCAAACACGTAGACGCACTTCGAAGCTTTAGACATAAGGATCTGGAGCGATAATAGTCGGTATGCGGCGGATATCGCCGGAAAACGAAAGGTGAATCCTATCGGAGAACGGGGGTGAGTCAATTGGGGAAAAACCGCTGGCACGGTCCGGCACCCATCCGCCCCGTAGCGGACGAGGTACGAGGCGGAATTCCCCGGGGCAGGTCCTGCGGGATCCGCCTCATGACTTCGTCGGCTACGGATCCTCGGGTGGCCGCCGAGGTGCGAGGCGCAATTCCCGCCCGGAATCCCGCCCCGAATTCCCAAGCTGGCGTCGGGACGCGTTCCGGGGTAGTTGGGGCGGGTGACCATCATCACTGACGCCCATTGCACGCTGTACCGGTCACCCGGACATCCCGAGCAGCCCAATCGCGTGAGCCGGTCGGTGGACCTGTTGAAGTCCCAGAAAACCCTGCCCCTGCACTGGTCCGAACCCATGGAGGTGACCGACGCCCAATTGCTCCGGGGCCACACGGCGGAGCACTTACAGCGGTTGCGGCAGGCCGAGGACTTTGATGCCGACACCGCCTACCATCCGGACATCGACCAGCACGCCCGACGCAGCGTGGGTGCCGCGTTCCGGGCCCTGGCCTTGGCGCGCACCGGTGAACCCGCGTTCAGCCTGATGCGTCCGCCCGGTCATCATGCGACCCGTCACACCGCGATGGGTTTCTGTTATCTGAGCACCCTCGCATTGACCGCCCTTGAGGCGCGGGCCCAAGGCGTCGGATCCGTGGCCCTGTTCGATTTTGACGTCCACCATGGCAACGGGACGGAGGACATCGTGGCGGGCCAATCCGGAATCACCTTTGCGTCGGTCCACCAGCATCCGGCTTATCCGGGGACGGGGAGTGCTGACGTGGGAGGCAACTGTTTCAATTTCCCGGTGGCGCCGGGCACGCCGCGTCCTGCCTGGCGCAAGGCGTTCGAACACGCGTTGGCCAGGCTCCGGGAACACGCGCCCCACATCGTGGGCGTGTCGGCGGGATTCGATGCCTTTGTCCGGGACCCGCTGGCGAATGGCACGCTGGAGAAGGAGGATTTCCATTGGTTGGGAACCCAGGTCCGGGCCTTGGGCGTCCCGGTGTTCAATGTCTTGGAAGGCGGCTACTCCCTCGATCTCCCGGACCTGATCTTTTATTACCTGATGGGCCTCGACGGACGGGCCATGCCGTGAGCCCGGCTTCCACCGCATCCCGCACGATCCATGATCCAAACCCGATTGCTGAACCCCCACGTGCTGGCGCTCTTGGCGCGCGTCCGCCATACCAACCGGATCATCGTGGCCGACGCCATGTTCCCATCCTGGCCCGATGTCTTTGAGGTGGATCTGTCGCTGGTGGCGGGCGTGCCGACCGTGCCCCAAGTCCTGGCGGCGATCCTCTCGGTCTGGCAACCCGGGGCCGTGTGGATGGCGGAGGAATTCAACCGGTTCAACGAGGCGACGGTCCAGGCGGAATTCGCGGCTGCCTTGGGTGGGCGCGTGCCCGAAGCCGAACCGCATGTGCAGTTGAAAGGGCGGGTGCCCGGCGCGACCGGCCTGATCCGCACCGGGGAGATGCGGATTTACACCAATGTTGTCTTGGAATCACGCTGATCACGAAGGACGGGTGAATCCGGTCTGGCGCAAGGCCTCGAAGAGCACGACCGCCACGCAATTGGCGACGTTGAGCGAGCGGGCTTCGGGATTGAGCATCGGGAGATCGATCCAATGCGCGGGGTCGGCCTCGAGCAACCCCCGCGGCAGGCCGGCCGATTCCCGTCCGAACACCAGGTGATCGTCCCGTGCGAAGGCGGCCTGGTGATAGGGTTGGGGCGCCCCCTGTTCGATGAACCAGAACCGGGCGTCGGCGGGCCGGGAAGTGCGGAATTCCTCCCAGTTTCGCCATCGGTGCCAGCGCACGTGCCGCCAATAATCCATGCCCGCGCGCTGGAGTTGACGGTTGTCGAGGTCGAAGCCGAGGGGTTCCACCAAGTGGAGCGTGGCGTCGAGACCCGCGCATAAACGGGCGATATTGCCGGTGTTGGGCGGGATCTCCGGTTCGAGCAGGACCACGTGCATGCTAATCGCCGGTTCAAACCCGCGCCGGGCGGGATGCGGAGGACGCGGAGGACGCAGGGGGGGCGGTGGAGGCGCGGATCAGGATCTCGGCGGGAAGCCGTCGGGCTTGCACGGGTTCACCGCGCAAGAGGTGTTGCATGGTCTCGGCGGCGACCGTTCCGAGCCGGAGTTTCGGTTGGCGCACGGTCGTGAGGGGGACGCGGAAAAACTCCGAGAGCTGCACGTTCCCGTAGCCGACAATGCTCAGGTCCTCGGGAATCCGCAGGCCCTGGCCCAGCAGGGTGTTGGCGGCGCCGATCGCGACCAGGTCGGTCACGGCTTGGATGGCGGTGGCACCCGGGTTTTCCTGGATGAACTGGAGTGCCGCGGCGGCCCCTTCCTCCATCGTGGAGCCGGCATTGAAGACCAGGCGGTCATCGACAGCGATCCCGGCCTCCCGCAGGGCGCGCCGATGACCCTCCAGGCGTTCCTGGGCCCACGGCGCCACCATCGGGCCGGCAAAGAACGCGATCTGCCGGTGCCCGAGTTCGATCAGGTGACGCGTGAGCGCCGCGCTGGCGGTGACGTCATCGGTCTCGACATTGACAAACTGGGAGCAGAACGGCGCCCGGTGACCGAGGATCACCAAGGGCATGCCGCGTCGGTGCAATTCATCGTAAATGGGCGCATTCGGCTCCATCCGGTAGACGGGTGAGACAAAGATGCCGTCCGCCCGGCGGGCCAGCAGCCGGCGGAGAACGGATTCCTCACGGTCGGACTTGCCGAACGACTGCGTGTAAACCAGGTCGTAACCGAGTTCCTGGGCGCTTTGTTCCAAGGCGAACATGATCCGGGCGAACACCGGGTCGGTGGCGGCCGGGATGACCAGGCCCAGCAGACGGCTGGTGCGGTTGCGCATCCCGCTGGCCCACAGGTCGGGCACATAGCACATCTGCGCCGCGAGGGCCCGGATCCGCACCTTGGTGGCGACCGACAGGTCGGGCTTGTCGCGCAGCGCCTTGGAGACCGTCATGACGGAGACGCCGGCGGCCTCTGCGATTTCCTTGAGACGGACCATGGGGGTGGGGTGCTGCCGCAGGCGGATTACCGGGCGACGATGCAAGCTGTTCCCAGAAGCGTGCCGGTGACAAGCCTACACGTTGGATCCGCTCCATCCGAATTTCTGGCGCAGGGTGCCGAAAAAGCTGGTGCCATCCAACCGGACCAGCTTCACGGACCGTGGGGAACGGCGGATCGTGACGGTGTCCCCGGTGCTCAGTTCGCTCTGCTGCTGGCCATCCGCCGCGAGCGTCGCGATCAACCGCGGGCTCAGCAGTCTGACCCGCACCACCGAGTCCAGGCTCATCACCAAGGGCCGGATCGACAGCGTATGCGGGCAGATCGGCGTGAGGGTCAGCACCTCGGCCAGGGGGCTGACAATCGCCCCGCCGGCCGCCAGGGAATAGGCGGTGGAACCCGTCGGCGAACACGTGATCAGACCGTCGCACCGGTAACGGGTGAGCAATTCTCCATTCACCGCCACCTCGACCTCGATCAACCGGGAGGCCTGTCCACGGCTCAGGACAAAATCGTTGAGGGCGGTCTGGATGCTGCGTTCGGCCCCGCGTTGGATCGTGGCCTCCAACAGGGCGCGGGGCTCGAGGGTGAATTTCCCGGCGGGGATCTTGCGCAGGGATTCCGCCAACCGATGGGGGCTGACGCTGGTGAGGAATCCCAGGTTGCCCACGTTGATCCCCAGGATCGGCACCGGCAGCCCCGCCACCTCCCGCGCCACCCGCAACATCGTGCCGTCCCCCCCGAACACCAGGAGCAGGTCCACCGACCGCACCAGTTCATCAAAACTCTGGGTTGCGGGAAGCCCACCCCCTGCCAGGGCCGCTGTGATGGGATCGCACACGACGACGCGCTTGAGTCCCTGGAGCAACCGCGCCGCCCGATGGACCAGGGTCGCGCCGCTCGGTTTCTCCGGATTTGCAAAGAGCCCGATACGGCGGATGGATTCGGCAAGGGTCTTCACAAGGTTCGTTCCAACAGGGCGAGGAATTCTTTGTTTCCCGCCGGGCCGCGCAAGGGGGATTCCGTGTGACCGCGCC
>JANYCC010000267.1 GCA_025360495.1 Verrucomicrobiota bacterium
TCCCGACCAGCGAGGCCCCGCAGGTCGCCGCCGAACGTCCTCCGACCCCCGCCCCGGCTCCCGGCCAGACGGTCTATCCCGGTGGCGCCCCGGCTCCGCAACCGGCTCCGACCTACGTCCAAGCGGCACCCACTTATGTCCAGACGGTGCCCACTTACGTCCCGGCCCCGACGGTTTATTATTCCCCGGCACCGTACTATTCCTATTACCCGTACGGTTACGGATACGGGGGCTATGGGTATCGTTACGGGATCGGTCTGCCGGCACTCTCATTCTCCTTCGGTTTCGGAGGACACGGGCACGGACACCGTTGATCTCCTCCGCTGCCCATCCCGGTCAGATCTCCCGCCAACGCTGCGCCACCGGCACCCGGCGGCCGACCCCGAAGGCCTTGGTCGTCACCTTTAAACCCGGGGCGGCCTGGCGCCGCTTGTATTCCGCCAGATCGATGAGGCGCACCACCCTTCGGACGTCCGCCTCGCTGTGGCCCGAGGCGATGATCTCGGCCGGTGACAATTGCCGCACCACATAATCCTCGAGGATGGCATCCAAGACCTCATAGGGCGGGAGACTGTCCTGGTCGGTCTGGTTGGGACGGAGTTCGGCACTGGGCGGTTTGGTGATGCTGGCTGCGGGGATCCAAGCCCGGCCGAGTCGGGCGGTGGAATCGGCGTTGATCCATGCGGCGAGCCGGTAAACCAGGGTCTTGGGGACATCACTGATCACCGCCAGGCCACCGCACATGTCGCCGTAGAGGGTGCAATAGCCGACCGCCAATTCGCTCTTGTTGCCCGTGGTCAGCAACAGGGAGCCAAACTTGTTCGACAACGCCATCAGGATCACGCCCCGCAGCCGCGCCTGGATGTTCTCCTCCGCGACATCCTCGGGCCGGCCGGCAAACACACTTCGCAACTGGCCTTTCACCGCTGCAAACGCCGGCTGGATGGGCACCAGGTCGTGTTGGATCCCCAGGTTGACCGCCAACTCCACGGCGTCATCAAGGCTGCCTTGCGACGAGAATTCCGACGGCAGCGAAAGTCCCCTCACGTTTTCCGCACCCAGCGCCGCCACGGCAAGACAGGCCACCACGGCCGAA
Source organism: Verrucomicrobiota bacterium (assembly GCA_025360495.1). Classification (GTDB taxonomy): domain Bacteria; phylum Verrucomicrobiota; class Verrucomicrobiia; order Limisphaerales; family UBA9464; genus UBA6176. The sequence goes on from JANYCC010000267.1 coordinate 1,097, forward strand.
TCGATGCCGCCGCTCAGACCGAGGACCGCGGCCTTGAAACCGCATTTATGGTGATAATCGCGGGTTCCGAGCACCAGGGCGCGATAGAGCAATTCCTCCGGCGGCCGGACCATAAAGGGCGATCCCTCCGCGGCGTCCGTGTCGATGACGCGAAAATCCTCGGTGAAGGCCCCGGCCTGCACGATCAACCCACCTTGGGCATTGAACGCGACCGACTGGCCGTCAAAGACCAACTCGTCATTCCCGCCTACGAGGTTGCAATAAATGACGGGCCGGCCGGTCTTGTGCGCGAGATGGGCGAGCAACTCCTGGCGGGTCCCCTCCTTGCCGAGGTTCCAGGGCGAGGCCGAGAGGTTGAACAGGATCTCCGCCCCCGCCGCCGCGAGCGCCGCCGCCGGATCGGGTCGGTAGCGTCGTTCGGGCCACAGGTCGGCGTCGTTCCAAACGTCCTCGCAGATGGTCACCCCGAGCAGGTGGCCGTTGAAACGGATCGGCGTGTTTTCCTCCGCCGGTTCGAAATAACGGTCTTCATCAAAAACATCATACGTCGGCAACAGTGTTTTATGTCGGAGAGCGAGGATGCGGCCGTCCTGGAGCAACGCGGCGGAATTGCGCAGGCCCCGGCCCGGACGCTCGGGATGGACGCCGACGAATCCCACCAGCAACCCCACCGGGCCGGTGGCGGCGGCGAGGCGATCCAGCACGGCGAGATTGGCCTGAACAAAGGAACGGCGCTGGAGCAGGTCGCGCGGGGGGTACCCGGTGACGGCGAGTTCGGGGCACAGGACGAGATCCACCCCGGCTTCCACGCCGCGGCGGTAGGCGGCCAGGATCTTCACCTCGTTGCCGGAGAGATCGCCGACCGTGAGGTTGAGTTGTGCGATCGCGACCCTCATGCGGGGCGGGCGGGAGTTCCACGCAAAGCACGCCAAGGACGCGAAGAAAAGCCGTGGCGGAGTCCCGGGGACCCGGCACGATTTCCGAGTTTGGCGTGCTTTGCGCTCTTGGCGTGAAACATCGGTGGATTGCCCGGGCCTATTGCAATTGGGCGAGCCGGGCCATAGTCGCGGCGAGCGGACCCTTCTCCGTCACCATCTGGGTGCCCACGGCGATGTGGTTCCGCTCAAACCAGTCGGGCGCCGTCTCCAACACAAACTGGATCGACTGTGATTTGGACGGCACCGGCGTGACGTCAAACGCCTTGAGCTGGACGATTTCCTGGATGATGCCCTCGGCGTCGATGTACGCGGCGGCGATGGGGAACTTGACGTTCTTCATGTAGAACGACCGCTGCGATGCGCCGCCGAAAATGAACAGCATCCCGTCGTCGGGCCCGATTGACTCGCGGTGCATCTGTCCGGTCGCCACCTGGCTGAGGGTGTAGCACAGTTCGGCATTCACGTCCTTCGCCCCGACCAAGAGGTGCACCCGGGGAAGATTCACCTGCGCATGATCGAGGTGATAGACGGGGGCCGGATCCAGGGCGGGCTTCACCGCGACGGGCGCGGCCGGCGGCGCCACATTCACGGTTGCCGTGCCCGGGGCGGAGACGGTGGACGACGCTCCGCCACCACCGGGCCGGCATCCGACGACGACGGCCCCAGACAGCACCAGTGGCAGCAACCAAGTCGGGCAACTCTTCACGGGCCCAGCTTGGGGTCTCGCCCATCGGACCGGCAACCGCGAAGACGGGTTCGTCCGCCGCCGAATACAGCGCATGACCGTCGGGGGCGATCCCTTCCTCAGGCAGATTTCATGGGCAAGCCCCGATCCCAGAGGGTCATTCGCTGCGCAAGGCCACCATGGGATCGACCCGGGTGGCACGACGGGCGGGAACCCAACACGCGAGGACCGCCGTCGCCATCAACAGGAGCGTCACCCCGGTGAAAGTGAGCGGGTCGGTGGCTTTCACCTCATAAAGCAGGCTTCCCAGGATCCGGGTCAGGGCCAGCGCCAGGACCACCCCGATGACGGCCCCCATCAAAGCCAGTCGCATCCCCTGCCCCAGGATCAGGGCCAGCACGCTGCCGCGCTGCGCACCCACCGCCATGCGGATGCCGATCTCCCGGGTGCGTCGGGCCACGGTGCACGCCAGGACACCATAGAGTCCCACCGCGGTCAGCAGCAGGGCCACGACTCCAAAAAGACCCAGCAACCCGGCTTGGAACCGGGGCTGCGCCAGGGTGTCGGACAGGATGTCGTCCATGGTCTGGATCCGGGACGACGGCAGGCTGGGAACCACGGCCTTGATCTCGTCACGCACCACCGCCGCCAGGGCCGCCGGGTCCCCGGTGGTGCGGACCAGAAGCGTCGGACTTTGCATCGGCCATTGCCAATAAGGCACATAAGTCTGGGGGAAAGGTTCCGGGTCCAGGCTGAGGCTTTTCATATCCGCCACCACCCCCACAATTTCCGACCAGGGCGACTGGCCCGCGGTCCACGCCGGGGATGGCTGTGAGGGGTTGTTGCGGTCCGGCATGGCAAGACGCTTGCCGACCGGGTCCTGGTTCGGGAAATACCTGCGGGCCATGCTTTCATTGATCAGGACCACCCGGGGTGCCTCATAATGATCGCCCTCGGTAAAATCCCGACCGCGCAGCAACGGCACCCCCAAGGTCCGGAAGTAATCGGGGCTGACCGCCTGAAACCGGGTGCGGGGCAATTGGTCCAGGGTGCCGGCGGGACGATCCTGGATCAGGATGGGATCGCGGGCCGGACCACTTCCATTTCGAGGCAGGTTCCCCGTCACCGCCGCCGACACGACACCGGGCCGTTGCCGCAATCGTTCGAGCAATTCCCGTTGCGTCACCTGCGGCCGGGTCGAGGTGGGTCGGACCCAGGTCGTGAAACCGGAAACACTATAATCGAGTTCGGCGGTCAGCAGGTGTTCCGGGGCAAACCCGCGATCCAGAAACAGCAATGCCGCAAAGCTCCGCAGCATGAGTCCGGCTCCGATGAGCAGGACGAGCGACAAAGCCACCTCCGCAACGATCAATCCCTGTCGCAACCGTCCGGAGGCCGGCCCCGCCGAGGCACCCCGGGAACCCCCTTTCAAAATCTCGTCCAGGTTCGGCCGGGTGAATTGCCAGGCCGGTGCCAGGCCAAACAGGATCCCGGTCAGCATCGAGGCGACCAGGGTGAACAGCAGGGCCGCGCCATCGAGCGTCACGTCCTCGAGTCGCGGGATGTAACCGGGGCTGGCCACCCGCACGAGATACAGTCCACCCCAGGCGAGGAGGGTGCCCATTCCGCCGCCCAGCAGCGCCAGCAACAGGCTTTCGCCCAACACCAGGCGGATCAGGTGGCCGCGACCCGCCCCCAGCGCCAGACGGAGCGCGATTTCCTTCTGGCGATCGGCAGCGCGCGCGAGCAGGAGGTTGGCGACATTGGCACAGGCGATCAGGAGGACACAGCCGACCACTCCCCAAGCCACCCACAGGGCCCGGTGAAGGTTCCGTCCCAAGGCCTGTTCCAACAACGGCACCATGACGACTTCGGTTCCGATGAGTTCGCCGGGATGGGCTTGGGCGATGCGTGCCTGGATCGCGTTCATTTCGGCCCTCGCCTGGTCCAGGGTCACCCCGGGTTTGAGCCGGGCCGTGACATGATGCCAATGCGCGGACCGACGCTCGTCCAAGGTCACGCCCATCCACCCGAGCGGCAGCCATAATTCGGATCGTCCCGGAACCCCGAATCCCTCCGGCATGACCCCCACGATGACATAGGTGCGGCGGCCATAAGTATCCAAGGTCAGACTCTGCCCCAGGATCCCGGGGTCGCCCCCGAACCGGCTGCGCCATAATCCATGGCTCAGGACCGCGACCGGGACACCGGACTTTTGGTCGTCTTCGGGAAGAAAAGTCCGTCCGAGCAGGGGTGCGACACCCAGGGTGGGAAAATGGCTGGCCGAGGCATAGGCGGCCCGGATTCTCGCGATCCCATCTCGCTGCACGAGATTGAACTCACCGCTCCCCTGCCAACCAGGGCTGACGGCCATGCTGGTGAAGACCGTGTTCTGATCCTTCCAATCGAGATAATCCGGACCGCTGACCAGGTCCTGGTCCGGTCGCCGCTGCGGATTGCGTTCCCACAGGGTCACCAGGCGGTCGGGATCCGGATAAGGGAGTGGCTTGAGCAACACCCCGTTCACGACACTGAAGGCGGCGGTGTTCGCCCCGATGCCCAATGCCAGCGTGAGGATGACAACCGCCGCGAATCCGGGATTATTCCACAACTGGCGGAAGGCCTGCCTGAGGGCATTCATCGTGTGCGATATAATAAGTTCCATCCTGATTTCCGCCCTGTCCAAAATTTGAGCCCCCGCCGGATCACCCCCTACGCAGGGCTTCCATGGGGTCGATCCGGGCGGCGCGCCGGGCCGGTATGAAACAAGCCGCGGCCGCTACGCTGCCGAGCAGGACCAGCACTCCTGCAAAGGAAATGGGATCCACCGTCCCGGTCCCGAAGAGCTCCAACTGGCTGCTCAACAGGCGCGCCGCACCGAAACTGGCGACCGCGCCGGCGGCCATTCCGATTCCCACCAATTTTCCCCCGGAACGGAAGATCAGGCCCAGGACATCGGAACGTTGCGCGCCCAAGGCCATGCGCACGCCGATTTCCCGGGTCCGAATGGAGACCAGATACGAGAGGACGCCATAAATCCCCGCCATGGCCAAGGCGAGGCCCAACCCAGCGAACAGGGTGAACAGTGCCATGATGAAACGCGGCTGCGCCGTGCCCGCGGTCAATCGCTCTTCCATCATAGTTCCACCGGTGACGGGCAGTTGCGGATCCATCTCCCGCACCTGTGCCCGGACCGCGTCCAGCAAGGATCGTTGATCGCCCCGGAAGCGTACTGCCAGGGTCCGTTGCGGCGGTGCCAGGATTCCATAAGGGACCAGGACCGCCGGTTGGGGTTGGCTGCGCAGATCGTCATTCCGGGCATCACCCATCACGCCGATGACCGTGAAATAGGGGGAGGCATTGGTCGGCACCAAGAGTTCCGGGCGTCCCGGGTTCAGAAGGAAATCCAATCGCAGCCGGCGGCCGAGCGGATTCTCACCCTGCGGCCAGAGCCGGGCAGCGGGCTCATTGATGACGGCGACCCGATCCGCACCCTGGGATTCCGGGCCGGTCATCATCCGGCCCCGATGAAGCGGGATCCGCAGGGTGGCCAGATAATCGGCGGCCACCGCATGGATGCGGATCCGCTGCGATTCCCCGTCGGGTTGCCCCTCGATCCCGTAAGACGAATCGGGTCCACCGAAAGGCAGGCCACCATTCCCGATGGTGGCCGCCTCGACGCTGGGCAGAAGCCGGACCCGTTCCAGAAGCTCCCGGGCGAAACGATTGCGCTGATCCCGCGTGACATAGCGTTGGGCCGGCAAAGGCAGACCGACCGTGAGGACCCCGTCGGGTTGGAAACCCAGATCGACCTGTTGCAATGCCAGAAAGCTCCGGAGGGTCATGCCCGCACTGACGAGGAGCACCATCGACAGGACCACCTCGGTCACCACCAGCAGGGATCGCGTCCGGCCGCCGGCGGTCGAGATGGATCCCCTGCCCTCCTCCTTGAGCGCGGTCACCAGATCCGGCCGGGACGACTGGAGGGCGGGGACGAGACCGAAAAGCACGCCGGTCGCGAGGGAAACCAAAACGCTGAAGGCGAGCACCCTGCCGTTCACCTCGATCCGGGATTCGTTGGGGACATAATCGGCGGGCATCAGGGCGACCATCAGATGGGTGATCCAGTAGGCGAAGACCAGGCCCAGCAGACCGCCGAGAAGGGCGAGCACGACGCTTTCCGTCAGAAGTTGGGCCACGATCCGGCGCCGTTGGGCGCCCATGGAAAGGCGGATGGCGATCTCGCGACCGCGGGACGTCGCCTGGGCGAGTTGCAGGTTGGCCACATTGGCACAGGCGATCAGGAGCAGGAAACCGACGGCACCGAAAAGGAGTTGCAGGCTGCGCTGCATCTCACCGCTGGCCTGGGTGACATCGAGGTAATTCGTGAAGGTCGTGGCGAACCCGTCGGTGGGAAACCCGGAGGGATTCGCCTTGGCCATTTCCGACTGGAGCGCGTGGAGTTGCCCGCCGGCCGCCGCGGGGCCCGTGCCCGGCTTCAACCGGACAATGGGGAAAACCCCCCGGGAATCCCCCGGATCCAACCCGAGTGGAAGCCAGACCCCTTCACTGGTCCACCATCCGAAGCGGGGCGGCATGACCCCGACAATCACGTGGGTCCGGTCATCCAGTCGCAGGGTCCTGCCGAGGACATGGGGATCGCCGCCGAAGAGCTTTTGCCAGCGTCGGAAGCTCAGGACGACGACGCGTTCCGCCTCGCCCGTCGGACCGATATCGGATGGTTGGAGCGTGCGACCGAGCAAGGGAGGGACACCGAGGAAATCAAAGGCATTTCCGGAAACGCAGATTCCCGCGAGGCTCTCGGGGGCGAATTCACCGGTGAGCAGCAGACCGCCGGGACGGGTCGCCATGACTTCCGCGAAAGCCGGCAGTTTCGCGATCTCCAGGTACTCGCGCTGACGATAGGGGCGCATCCTTTGGTCCGTCTTGGAATTCGAGAGCCCGGGCACCCAGATCTCGTGTGGTCGGGCATAAGGATACGGACTGATCAGGACGCCATAAATGACGCTGAACAGGGCGGTGGTCGCGCCGATGCCCAACGCGAGGGTGAGCACGGCGACCGCGGTGAAGCCCGGGGTCTTGAGCAGCCGTCGGAAAGCGTGGCGGAGATCGGTCATGGGCAAGAAGTATCCAGTGTTCAGTGTTCAGTGTTCAGTCTTCGTGTCCGGGGGATCAGAGGTTGGCATTCAGGAATTCGTGTGCGATGGGCGTAGATCCTACCCGTTTCATTGGTTACTGACTTTCTGACTCCTGACTCCTGACTCCTGACTCCTGACGACTGACGACTGACGACTGGCTTACGGGTTCCCGATCATTCGCTCCGCAACGACACGAGCGGATCCACCCGGGCGGCGCGACGCGCGGGAAGCCAACCCGCCACCAGCGCGGCCACGGTGAGCAATCCCAGCCCGATGGCGAAGATGCCCGGATCGAACCGGGGCACCTCGAACAGGAAACCGCTGATGGCGGCCGCCGCACCCAACGCGAGCATCAAGCCCAGGCCCAGGCCCACCGCGGTCAGGACCGCGTCCTCCCGGAGGATCATCCGCACCACGGTTCCCCGCTCCGCACCCAATGCGATCCGGATCCCGATTTCACGGGTGCGGCGGGCGACGGCATAGGCCTTGACGCCATAAACCCCGATCACCGAGAGGAACAATGCGACGGCGCCAAAGCCGCCAAAAAGCACGGCACCGACCCGCACGATCCAGACATAAAAACTGCCTTCGAAATGGGTTCGCAGGGATTTCAACGCCAGGACCGGCAGGTCGGGGTCCACCGATTGCACCAATCCCCGGCTGTCGGCCATGAGCGGAATCATGTCGGCTCCTGAAACCGGCCGGATGTGCAGGTGGGCCGCCTTCTGGAAATGCCGGCCGAACGGCAGATAGACGAAGGCCTGCTCCTCGTCGGCGGAAAGGCTTCGACGCAGGTTCGGCGCCACCCCGACGACTTCATAAACGAGCCGCCTGGTTTCCGCCGCGCCGGTCGCGAGGGAATTCTGAGGGTCGCCCGGAGCGGTGAATTGGACCCGGCGTCCGAGGGAGTTTTCGCCCGGCCACAGTTGTTCCGCCAAACGCCGGCTGAGGATGACCACGGGGGGCGAATTCGTGGCCTCGGCTTCGGCGCGGGTGAATTCCCGGCCCGCCAACAACGGGACACCGAGGGTGTGAAAATAGGCGGCCCCAACGATGTTCGCCCCGGCGTCCAAAGCCCGGCCTTGCTCCAAAGTGACCGTCGCATCGGTGGGAGGCGGGGGCGCACCCGCCCGCTGGACCTTCCGTCCCAAATGCAGATCCCCGAAGGGAATGGTGGCGGCCAAACTGGCGGATTCGACACCCGGCAGATGTCCGGCGCGTTCCACGACGGAGTTCAGGATTCGCCGGGCCTGCGGTTCCCCGTGCCGCGCCATCGCGGCGTCGAGTTGGAGGAAGAAGCCGGAATCCAAGTCGAACCCCGGATCACAGCGCAGGGCGTTGGCCGCACTCCGGGTGAAGAGTCCGGCCACCACCAGCAACGCGAGGGAAAGGGCAACCTGGCCGGGCACGAACAGATTGCGGGCCGCCCGCCAGCTTCGACCCGTGGGACAGTTCTCGGCGCCGGTCTGGTCCTTCAGGTGGAGATTCACATCGACCCGGGCCAGCGTCCACGCGGGTCCAAGTGCGAACAGGATCGTGGCCAACAGGCAGAAGCCGCCGGTGGCGGCGAAGACCCGGGCATCGAACGCCACGGGCGGGATCGTGCGCATCGGGGCGACCCTTTGCAGCGAAGCGAAAAGCAGGTCGGTTTCCCATCGGGCGAGCAGCAACCCAAAGGCCCCGCCCAACACCGCCAACAGCAAACCTTCGGTGACCAGTTGTCGGACGATGCGGCCGCGTCGGGCCCCGAGGGCGAGGCGGGCGGCGATTTCCTTGCGACGGCCGGTGCCGCGCGCCAGCAGCAGGTTGGCCAGGTTGAGGCACGCGAGCAGGAGGACCACGCAGGCCATGGACTGCATCAGTGCGGACAGGATCTTGAGCGGGTCGGGACCCCGTTGCGGACCGTTGCTAAAAGTGATGGATGGCAGCGGCGCGGCGGAGAGGGCGAGGTCCCGGCGCAATGCTGGTTCACCCATGGCGAAGCGTCGGGCCACGTCCGCCAACCGGGTGTTCGCAGCCGCCAAAGTCAGGCCCGGCCGGAGCCGCCCCATCAGCAGGAGACCGTGATGACGCGGATCCGCGAGGCCATGCTCGCGATCGTCCGCAAATTCACTCGCCAGCACGTCGTACATTCCCAGGGGCGTGAACAGATCCAGGGACACCACCGACATGGTCCCGCCGAAGCCCGGGGGAAGGATGCCCACGACGGTGAAGGCGGTCGCATTGAGCGAGAGCGTTTTGCCCACCAGGTCGGGATCCGCACCGGTCTTGCGCCAGAACGCGTCACTGACCACGACCACCGGGACGGGGGAAGAATCTTCGGAGGGCAGGAATCCCCGACCCCGGGCCGGGGTGACGCCGAGGAGTTTCAAGTAACTGGCACTGACCTGCAGGGCCATCACGCGGCGGGTGATCTCGCCGGATTTCAATCCCACCAACGTGGGTTCGTGGGCGGCAAGGTCGGTGAAGGCGGTGGCCTGTTTGCGAAGATCGGTGAATTCGGCCCAGGAAAAACCGCGATAAGCATCGGGCCGTTTCGAATCCGCCGCGTATAAGGCGACCAATCCGGCCGGTTGGCGCACCTTCGGCGGATGGAGCAGGAGCCCGTTAACCAGGCTGAAAATGGCCGTGTTGCTCCCGATGCCGAGGGCGAGGGTCAGGATCGCGACGGCGGTGAAGCCGGGGTTCTTGAACAACTGTCGGCAGGAGAATTTCAGATCATTCATGACGCAATGCCCTCAGGGGATCGGTCCTCGCCGCGTGCAATGCCGGAAGCAGACTGGCCAGCACGCCCACGACCAGCAGCAACCCGCCCACGGTCGCCAACAGCCAGGGATCATGCGGGGAGACACCGAAGAGTTGGGTCGCCAGGAAACGGTTGGTCGCCAGAGCGAACACGAGTCCGATCGCCAATCCCGCGATGCCCAACCGGCCCGCTTCCATCAGGACGAGTCGCATCAGCCTCATCGGGCTGGCCCCCAGGGCCAGCCGGATGCCGAATTCGTTCGTGCGTTGCCGCACCTGATAGGTGACCACCCCGAAGATCCCGACGGCGGCGATCCCCAATGCCACCGCCGCATAAACCCCGAGCATCGCCATCAGGAAGCGTCGTTCTGCAACCGTGTCGGAGACGATTTCACTCAAAGGCTTGATGTCCTCGATGACCAGGCGGGGGGCGAATTCCTTCAGGGCATCGCGGATCCGCGGAATCATCGCCTGTGCCGGGATGCCCTCCTGGATCCGGATGATCAACTGGGATCCGCCGTGGGTATAATGCAGGTAGAAACGCGGCTGGGGAGGTTGCTCCAGATGACTGTCCCGCGTGTCTTTCACGACACCAACAATCTCGTAAAAACGACCCGGTGAGGAACTGATCGAGAAACGTCTTCCCAGTGCCGAAATGCCCGGAAACAACCGGGCGGCGGCGCTCTGATTGAGAATCGCCATCGACCCGTACCCGTCGTCACGCAGATCCGCGTTCTGGAAGAATCGTCCGTCGACCAGGGGGATTCGCAGCGCTTGGAAATAATCGAAAGCAATGAAGGTGACGGCGAGCGAAGGTTGTTCCGCGGGAGCCAACGACTGGCCGAACACCTGTGCCTTCTCCTCCCAGGTCCATTTGCCGGTGAGGGGCGTGGACTGGATGGTCCCCGCGGCCTCGACCCCCGGCAGCGTCACGATCCGCCGATGGATCTCCTTATAGAGCCGGACCGTGTCTTCATTGGTGGGAACCCGGCGGTTTTCCAAATCCAACGCAATGACCTCCCGGGGCTGGTATCCTAGGTCGACGCCCATCAGCCTTCGAAAGCTCTCGATCAACAGGCCGGCGGAAGCCAGGAGGACGAGCACCATCGCGACCTGACCCACGAGCAGGCCCTGTTGCCAGGCCCGAATGTGCGGGCCGACACTGGATCGCGTGCCCGATTTCAGCACCTCGGAGGCCGCGATGCGTGATTGCCAGAGCGCCGGCGCCAATCCGAAAACGAAGGCGGTCGCAAGGCTTAGCCCGAATGTCAGTCCCAACACCGTCCCGTCCAGGACGACCTCATGAAGGAACGGGACTTCCGCCGGCCCATAAGCCCGGATCAACCGGAGCGCGGCCTCCGCCAACCCGACGCCCTGGAACCCCCCGGCCAGGGAGAGCAACACGCTTTCCGTCAGCAGGATTGTGAGCAGGCGCGCGCGACGGGCTCCCAATGCCATGCGGACCGCCAATTCACGCTGACGGGCAACTCCGCGGGCCAGCAGCAGATTGGCGAGATTCACGCAACAGATCGCCAAAACGGCGCCCACCGCAAGGGCCAGGACCTGGATCCCCTTTCGCGTCGGGCCCAGCGCCTTCTCCTGGTACCCGACGGCCTCCAGGGCCAGGCCTCGATTGGTGTCCGGATACTCCGTGGCCCAGCGTTTTCCCAGCGTGCTCAACTCCACCCGGGCCGCAGCCAGGGTCCGTTCCGGTTTCAAGCGCCCGATCAGGCGGTGCATCCGGTTCCCCCTCCGGGTCGCATCTTCCCCGTCCACGCGCAGCGGCAGCCAGACATCGTGCACCCCGGCGTACACGGTCGCGCCGCTGGCCACGGCCGGCGCGTGTCCCAAGGGGAATTCCAGGTGCGGCGGCAGAATGCCGATCACCGTCCTCGCCTTCTCGTTGAGTCGGAGAGTCTGTCCGAGAATATGGGGATCGCCCCCGAAACGGGCCTGCCAAAACTCATGACTGAGCAGCGCCACCGGAGCGCCCGCAGGATCGGTGTCGGAAGCCTCAAACCCACGACCCAGGAAAGGACGGATCCGCAGGACGTCGAGGATGTCCGCCGTGACATGGAGTGAGGTCAGGTCCTCGACTTGGTCACCGTGTTCCCAGGTGACAGCCGGCCAACTGATCAACGCCAATTGGGCAAAGCTCCCCGATTGGGCGCGAAGATCGGTGAAATCGATCCAGGAAAACTCCGACCCGGCCTTTCCCGTCCGTGTATCCGTCAGGCCCAGCCACATCACCCGTTCCGGAGAATCGATCCCCAGCGGATGGAACAGCACGGCCTTGGCGACGCTGAACACAATCGTGCCGGCACCGATTCCCAAGGCGAGGGTCAGCACTGCCACGGCGGTGAAACCCGGATTTTTCAACAACTGCCGGAACGCGAATCGGAAGTCGTTCATCCCCCCGTTCCCTTTGCCACTTTTGTCATTGGTCATTCCCCCCTCAGCGCCACCACCGGGTCCATCCGGGCCGCCCGCCGCGCCGGAAGCCAGCAGGCCATGGACGCCACGAGCACGAGCAACCCGGCCACGGTCGTCAGCGCC
>JANYCC010000284.1 GCA_025360495.1 Verrucomicrobiota bacterium
CGCGAGATCGCCATCGTAGCCATCGCCCGCATCCGTGGCCGCCAGGCTGATGCGTCGCGTGCCGGCCGCGAGTGGAACATCGAAACGCCAGGGGCCCTCCGAGATCCGCATCACCGGGCTTTCGGCCGCGAGACGGCCGTCGAGGAATACCCGGAACACCACGCTCGGGTGCATCGCGCGATTGCTCCCTTGGTTCACATCGAGCAGGTGTTCATCGACTCCGGCCAGGCCGACGAAGCGTTCCCACGTGGGCTCCAGATCGTACACCAGTTGGTTGGGCGCATGGACGCCGATGCCTTGGGCATGCTCCACCCCCCGCAGGCGGAGGGTCTTCCCCTCGTTGGATCGGTTGGTCTGGGGCGGGTTCACACCGGGCGACCAACGGTGGTCATTGAACGCGGGTGAATGGCCCTGTCCCACGGTGCGCCACGGTTTCAATTCCGCCAGATACACGTCGGGAAGGGGCGGAGTCTCCGGAAGCCGGGCTGCGAACGATTCCGAAACCAGGGTGATCCGCCGGGCCCCTTGGAAAGCGGCCGCGCGCAAACGGAACCCGTTGGTGAAGGTCATCGGGCCGGTGAACGCCGCCGTCGAAGGCCCCGGATCCGTCCCGTCCAATGTATAATGGATCACGGCATCGGACGGGCCCGGTTGGGTGAGGGTCACCACCAGACGTTCCTCAAACAGGTGCGGTCGCCGGGTCGTCCCCCAAGGTGCGTGGCGGACCAGGTCGACCGGTCCGTCATCGGGCCAGCGGCCATTGCGCCGGAGGGTTGCCGCAAAGTCGACCGTGGCGGCGAGGTGTTTCTCGAAATGGGCCACCACTTTGGCGGTGAAATCATCCGGGGTTTCCACGCCGGGTTCATAGCGACCGTGGGCATCGGTCAGGTCCCGGGCGAGAAAGCACTTCATGCCGGCGCGCGTCATGGCCCGGAGTCCGACGCTCTTGCCCAACAGGCAAACCTGCGTGTGAACCCCCATATAAACCAAGTGCGTGATCCCGCGCTGACGGCAGACGGCATAAAGGCGGCCCGGATCGTTGGGCATGAGATCTTCCGGCCCGATCACCAAATCCGGGTGCATGCCGTCCCAGCCGTAATTCACCCGGCAACGTTCGCGTCCGCAGGTGCAACCACCGCCATCGGGAGCCGGCGGGCATTGCGGGTCGGCGAGGTCGGGAAGGTCCATGGGTTCGGTGGCGATCATCCGTTCCACCATCGGGGTGCCGACATAATTATCCGCCACATCGGTCGGGCAGAGGAAGACGGTCATCCCGAGTTCGCGGGCGGCGGCGAGGCATCGGTTGAGGCGGGGGACCAGGGCACCGACGCGTTGGGTGGAGGTCTTGCACCAATGCCAGTTCCACAGGTCGACCACGACGATCGCCACCTGGCGGGGATCGACCGTTTCCTGGGACGGTTGAACGGCCCCGGTGACGGGATCGCGGCGTTGGAGCTCGAAGACGAAGGGGTCCTGCGCGAGGGATGGGACGGCGGCCAGCCAACTGGCGAACAACAAAGTCCAGAGCGTGGCGAGCCCGCGGATTTGGGTCCGGAAATGGGAGTGATCGCGGAGCAGGATCATGGTGTCTTTGATGAAATCCTCGCGCGGCCCGCGGGGCAACGACGGACTCGCCGGCGTTATTCGTCGTGGCGTCGAAAGATCGGGAGCGACAATTTCCAGCGGATGGCGGCGAGTCGGAGGATCAGGATGGCCGCACTGCCCGTGGCCCCGGCCCGGGCGTCGTCCCAACCGCGGCTGCGCAACCAGGTGAACAGCAGGGCGCCCACGGTGGCGGCAGTGGCGTAGAGGTAGATTTCGCGCCGAAAAACCAACGGAATCTCGCCGGTGAGGGCATCGCGCATCGCCCCGCCAGCCACGCCCGTGACGACCCCCATGGTGACGACGATGAGCGGTGCGATGGGTTGACCGAGGGCGGTGGCCGCGACCAGGGCCTTGCGGGCGCCAATGATGGTGAACAGGGCCAGGCCCGCGGCGTCGGCGATCTGGAGGACCTTGGCCGGGAAGGGGAATTGGCGGGCGGCGAAAAACGTGAACACGGCGGTCCCCAACGCGGCATACAGGTAGTTCGGATCGCGGATCCAGAAAACGGGCGTCTCTCCCAGCATGAGGTCCCGTAAGGTGCCGCCGCCGAAGGCCGTGACCACCGCCAGCACCATGACCCCGAAGAGATCCACCTTCTTCCCGGCGGCCGCCAGCACGCCCGACACGGCACAACCGGCGACGGCGACCAGTTCAATCCAGTAGATCATCGGCCACGTCATTCTGGCGGGGGTGGCCGGGAATTGTCACGTGCCGGGGGAAGACCGGCCCCGGTTCAATTCGGACAATCGCCTCCGTTGCCGCCCGACTTCGTCGAAATTCGCCGGATGCAACCAGGTTTGAAAGGCCTCGCGCACGGCCGGCCAATCCTGGTCCGTGATGGCGTACCAAGCGGTGTCGCGATTGCGTCCCTTGACGACGGCCGCCTGGCGGAAGATCCCCTCGAACGAGAAACCCAGGCGGAGGGCGGCAGCGCGGGACGGGCCATTGAGGGAATCGCATTTCCACTCGTATTGGCGATAGCCCAGCGCAAAGGCCCGTTCCATCATCAGGTACATCGCCTCGGTGGCGGCGGGAGTGCGCTGGAGCAGCGGGGAATAGGCGAGGTGACCGACTTCAATCGAGCCGTTCCGGGGATCGATGCGCAGGTGACTGGCGACCCCGATCGCGCGATGGGTGGCCGGGTCGATGATTGCATGGAACAACGGGTCCGTGCCGTTGGCCATCGCTTCAATCCACGTCCGGTAGGTGTCCCATGTGTCAAAGGGGCCATAGGGAAGGTAGGTCCACATCCGGCCTTCGGTGTCCAAGGTGTTGGCGGCGTAAAGGGGGGCGGCATGGTGATGGGGTTCGAGAGGTTCCACACGGCAGAAGCGTCCCGGCATCGGGGTGCGAGGCGGCAAGTCGGCCGGTTTCCAGTCGGGAACGGGGCGGCCAAGCGGTGGTTCGGGCAGATTGGGTTCGCCGGGCATGGGGATGGGGTCGGAGATCGGATTTGGGAATTCGGAGATCGGGTAGGGGTTGAAAGTGCCAAATGGGGCGCAGGACGGGCCTTTTCTGGCTTCGGTGTCACCGTGGACCCGTCGGGGCACGGAGGTCACCTCCGGATTTCCGGAAAAATCCCTTGAGACCGGGCGGCGTGTTTGCGTTCATTCCGCCCCGCCTTTACGGGCGCACTTCAGTGGTAGGATGCCGGAGTGGTCAATCGGAGCAGACTGTAAATCTGCCGGGCTAACGCCCTCCGAAGGTTCGAATCCTTCTCCTACCACCATTTTCTTTCGGGTTTCGGGTTTCGGGGTTCTGGGCTTCTGACTTTCTGAGGCGCTGAGGTTCTGAGGTTCTGAGGTGCCGGCTGGATCGGTCGGGCTTGGGATTCCGCTGCAGCGGTCTGGGTGGGCGAGGAGGGATTCGAACCCCCGACCAACTGCGTGTAAGGCAGCTGCGCTAACCGCTGCGCCACTCGCCCGTCCCAAACGTGACGGCGATGCTGTTCCCAATCGCGCCGGGGATGCAAACCGCATTTTCCGCCCGACGAATGCAATCGGGAAAGAATCCCCGATCAAGCCCACCGTCCGGAGGGACCTGAATTCGGAGGGACGAGTTACACGAGTCCCCAATCTCCCCGGAGGGAAGTGGGACTCTCGGAGCTCGCCCCTCCGAGGGCGTGCCCCAGTTTGGAGTTTCCCGCCTTGGCGACGCGGCCATAGGATGCGCCCATGCCTCCCCGGTTTCTGCCCCGTCCCGTGTGCATCCTCGCGATCGGGTTCTTCGCGGCCGTGCTGACCGAAGCCTTGGATGCCGCCGGTCCGAGGGTGTTGCCCGCCGGTCAAGTGCCCGCCGACCGACGACTGGAGCCGCTCAAGGATCTCGACGGCTATTTCCCGTTCGATCCGCCGACCTCGCGCGAAGCCTGGGCCCAACGCTCCCAACAGGTCCGCCAACGCATCCTCGTGTCGCAGGGTCTCTGGCCCATGCCCACCCGCACCCCGCTCAATCCGGTCGTTTGGGGCCGGATTGATCGCGGTGAATACACGGTGGAACGGGTCCATTTCGAAAGCCGCCCCGGATTCTTTGTCACCGGGAACCTCTACCGGCCCA
Source organism: Verrucomicrobiota bacterium (assembly GCA_025360495.1). Classification (GTDB taxonomy): domain Bacteria; phylum Verrucomicrobiota; class Verrucomicrobiia; order Limisphaerales; family UBA9464; genus UBA6176. Next base: position 4,162 of record JANYCC010000284.1, read on the forward strand.
AGAAGGTGAACGGCAAAGTCCCGGCCGTCCTGTTCGCCCACGGTCATTGGACCAACGCCCGTTTGTCGGAATCGGGTGACGCCGAGTTGCGGCGCGAATTGGCGGACGGCGAGGAACGGTTTGAGGAGGGGGGCCGGAGCCGGTTCCAATCCTTGTGCGTCCAGGCGGCGCGGATGGGATGCGTCGTCTGGCAATGGGACATGCTGGGCAATGCGGATTCCCAACAGATCTCGATGGAACTGGCCCACGGCTTCTCGAAGCAACGGCCGGAGATGAACACGGTCAGCGACTGGGGCCTGTACAGCCCGCAGGCCGAGGCGCACCTGCAGAGCGTGATGGGTCTGCAAACATGGAATTCGGTGCGGTCCCTCGATTTCCTGCTGACCCTGCCGGAGGTGGATCCGGAACGGATCGCGATCACCGGGGCCAGCGGTGGCGGCACCCAGACGATGCTGCTCGCGGCGATCGATCCCCGGGTGGCGTTGAGCTTCCCGGCGGTGATGGTGAGCACGGCGATGCAGGGCGGTTGCACGTGCGAGAATGCCAGCCTCCTGCGCGTGGGCACCGGCAATGTCGAATTCGCCGCCCTGTTCGCGCCCAAGCCGATGGGAATGACCTGCGCCAACGATTGGACCAAGGAGATGTCGGCGAAGGGTTTCCCCGAATTGAAACAGCTTTACACCCAGTTGGGGGCCCCGGACAACGTGATGCTCCGGCGGGGTGAGCATTTCCCCCATAATTATAACGCGGTGTCCCGGTCGGCTTTTTATACGTGGCTCAACCACCATTTCCATCTCGGTGCCGTGGAACCGGTCATTGAAAGGGATTACCAGAGGGTCCCCCTCGCCGACCTGAGCGTGTGGGATGCCCAACACCCCGCCCCGAAGGCGGCCGACCCGGACTTTGAACGCCATCTGCTGGCCGGCCTTCATGCCGACTCGGAACAATTGCTGGCCAAGGCTTCGGCCGACGAGAAGACCTTCCGCGAAATCCAAGGCGCGGCTTGGAACATCCTGCTCGACGGCGGCCTGGCCGATGCCGGGGAGGTGACTTGGGAGATGAAGGACAAGGAGGATCAGGCCGGTTGGATCCGGATGGCGGGCCTGCTCCGCAACAGGACGTACCAGGAGGAATTGCCGGCCGTGTTCCTCTATCCGAAGAAATGGAATGGCCGGACGACCCTCTGGCTCACCGGTGAGGGCAAATCCGGGCTGTTCACCGCGGATGGATCGGTGCGTCCGGAGATCCGCACCTTGCTGGACGCCGGCACGACGGTCCTGGGAATGGATCTGCTCTATCAGGGTGAGTTCCTGGCGGAGGGCCTGTCGCTGCGGGAGACCCCCAAGGTCAGGAATCCCCGGGAAGCCGCAGCCTATACCTTCGGCTATAATCACGCCGTCTTCGTGCACCGGGTCCACGACGTGTTATCCGCCGTGAAATACATCCGCGGCCACGAGCGGAAATCCTCACGCATTGACGTCGTCGGCGTGGGGGGGGCGGGTCCGGTGGTGGCGGCGGCCCGGGCACAGGCGGGCGCCGGAATCGATCGGGCCGCGGTGGAGACCGGCGGGTTCCGGTTCGGCAAACTGCTCAGTTTCCGTGACCCGGACTTTCTGCCAGGCGGGGCGAAATATGGGGATCTGCCGGCATTGCTGGCGCTCGGGGCACCGGGTTCGGCGTTGGTCTCGGACGAGGCATCGGCCCGGGATCTGCCGACGATGGAATATGCACGACTCGGAGTGAAAGAGCGTTTGCGGACCGCGAACGCGGGGGATTTCCGGGCGCAGGCGGCAGCGTATTCCGCGGAGCCGTGAGATCGTCCATCACACCGCCACCGTCCCGTTCACGGTGAAGTCGAAGATGTCGAAGTTCCGCTGATCACCGAGCGCACGGGCCGCGTAAGCAGGCTTGAGCGGTTCGCTGAGGAGGAACGGGACCATCTCCTCATACCGGCCGCCATGCGAACGCAATGGGCCCGCCAACGCCTTCAGATCGTGGTATTCGGTCGTCCGACCAAGGACCACATCACGCCCGGAGCACACCACGAAATCCCCCATGCGGTCCGCGGGCAGTTCCATCAGGCGCGCCGCGGTGTCGCGCTCCAACGCCTCCGTCACGCCCGGCAGTGACCGGACCCACGCCAGCACGGCGGAAGCATCCGCGGTCGCGGGCACGTGGACCTGGGCGAACGAACCCAGCGCGCCATGGTGGGCCACGTACGGGTCGGTGATCGGGAGGATCACGCGGAAACCGGGCCCGAACCGGGCCGTGAGCTCCGTCTCCAGATAGATCACATTGGGGGATCCATCCGCGCGTTGCTTGGAATTCATGCCGTGGTCCGCCGTGATCCCGACCACCGCTCCCAGTTCCAGCAACCGCCCAATCTCGGCATCGATGCCCGCATAAAATTCGACGGCTTCGGGGGCGTCGGGTCCGTGCTTATGCTGCATATAATCGGTGGTGCTGAGGTATAGAAAGTCGGCGCGACCGGCCGCCAGGAGCCGCACGCCCGCCCGGAGGACATAGAGTGAGGCCTCGCCGCTATAAATGGGCGGGGTGGGTCCGACGAGTTCCTCGACCCCCTCGATGCCGTGGGTGGGGAGGCAGGCCTGTCCGGCCCTCTCGGTGGAGAACGCGATGCCGCCCAATTCGAGAAGGCCGGACGCGAAGATATCGCGGAGCTTCTCCTTGGCGGTGACGACGGCGACCTTCCGGCCGGCGGCGGCGGCGGCCGGGAAAAGGGTGGGACACCGGAGGAAACGGGAGGAATTCATCATGACCTCCTGCCCGGCGGCGGTGTCATAGAAGAAGTTGCCGCCGATGCCGTGGACGCTGGGCGGCATGCCCGTGACAATCGCGCTGTTGTTGACGTTGGTGAAGGTCGGCATCGCCGCACGCGCGAGCCCACGGTGACCCTGCAGGCTCAGGCGCAACAGGTGCGGCATGCGTCCGCGGGCAAGGGCTGAATCGAGATAATCGTCCGCCGATCCGTCGAGACAGATCACCACGATCGGGCGGGCGGGCGGTTGATAATTGCGACCGTTGGCCGTGAAGGGATGGATGGCGGGACGGGGCTGGGTGGGGGTCACGGTTGGACTTGGGTGAGAGCCTTGGGAATGTATCCGATGGAAGTCTGGATGGCGTGCGTGCAAGAGCAGCCCGCACTCGTCTCCGGGGCGAGCAGGAATCCGCCGGCCGGGATCAATCCGAGCCAGCAACCGCTGCGAATGCCTTCAAACTGGGTCCGCTTGTCGGTCGCGAGATCCCACATGCCTTGGAAGTAATGGCGGAAAAAAATGGCGTTGCGCCCGGCGGACATGATGCCGCAACCGCGTCGCTCCGGCAGGTCCCGGCGCAGCAGTTGGCCCGTCACCAAGTCGAAGGACCTTTGGTCGGAATAGAACACTTTGTCGATCACCACCGGGTGCTGGAGATGGCCGCTGTGATGGCCCTTGTCCTCCTTGTGTTCCTCCGACCAGAGCAGGCGCCCGCCGATCGCGCTGGCGAGGTCGTCGCCACCCGCATTCGGTTTCGCCGGGTCGGGCGCATTGAAGGCGAACGTGTGATAATGTTTGTCCTGGTCGGTGCCGGTGACGACCAGCGTGTTTTTCCCGTACACGAGATAGGTCATGTACTGGCACGCGCCCAGGTCCTGGCCCTTTTCCCAGAGCCGGCGCCCGGTGCGCAGATCGAGCGCGACGAGATGCTGGTCGGTGAGTTGCTCGTTGGTGAGCCGGCTCGTCGCGGCGGCGACAGCCTCGGGATTCCGGCTTTCCAGGAAAAACACCATGCCATCGCCAAGGGTGATCGTGGAATTCATGATCGCCCCACCGCGATATTGCCAGAGTGTGTGTCCGTCCGCCGGATCGAGTGCAAACAACCGGTCACTCGTCACGCGGCTCACCTGCTCGGGGGCGTATTCCTCATACCATTCGCCGTCATCGCCCATATAGGCCGAATCCCGTTTGACGCGGCTGCCGACGAGGATCTTTTCGCCGGCGGCGACATAACCCCAGTCGCGCGGTCCGTCGGCGTCCGTGGTCGGCACGATATAACGCTGGCGTCGGGCGCCGGTCTGGCCCTCGAAGGCGAGGCAATACCGGCCGTGCGCGATATAAAGGGTGTCGCCGCTCGCCGCCATGTTGCTGCAATCGCGGGTCACGTTGGCGCGACGCACCTCGGGCGCGGACACCGACCAGAGGATGGTGCCGTTATAGGCATCCATGCCGAACAGGATCCGGTTGCCCTGCACAAACAGGCGGCCATTGACGCTGAGTGGCGCCGGGTTGCGGTTGCCACGGTCGGGCATCGGGCGCGGTCCCGGATCCCCCCACCACGCGACCTGGAGTTCGCCTTTGACCAGTTCGTCCTGGCTGCAGGAGGAATTGTCCGGACCGCCGTATTGGTGGCCCCATTCGCCGGCACCCGGAAGCTTGCCCCGGTGAAACGTGACCCACGCCCCGTTGGTCGCCAGGACCGTGGCGTCCCGAAGCGGTGAACCGCCAAGCCATTGGCGCCAGGCCGCGGCGTCCGCCTCGGGGCCGCCCGCATAGAAAGTCCCGCCGACGGGGCGCAGCAACCGGTGCACCTCGGCGGCTGGAATCGCGGGGGGAAGACCGGAAGCCAGGCTCGATTCCGAGATCACAAGATTGGCGAGCAGGTCGCCATACGGCAGGTGGGTTCCCTCCACTTGTTGGACGCTCGCGCGCACGCCCAACACCCCGGCGTGATCGAACACGCTCCGCACGGTGGCCACCTTCGCGGGGTCGGACTCGACGACCAGCACCTTGAGGTCGCTTTGTCTCACCAGCGCCAAGGCAAGTTGTCCCCGTTCGGCACCGAGCACGAGGCAGTAGCCCGCACGGACCCCGGTTTCATCGAGAATCTTGCGGGCGAATGTCGCCGGGTCGATGCCGGAGAGGAGACTGGCGGGGGGCAGTCCGAATCGGGCGCTGATGCCGGGTGGCGGGGTCGCGGGCCGGTAATAGAAGGAGGTGTCGAACTCGTACCGGCGCGAGACCACCGGCCGGCCGTCGTGATCCGGTGCGATGATGCGATAGTGGTATTCGTGGTCGCGCTCGAGTCCGGTGAGCGTGACGGAATGGGCGCGGGCCAGCCATCCGGCCCCGAGTCTCTGGCGGGTGCCATCGGGGAGCTCCAGTTCCAGAAGCGTGGGCTGGGTGTCCTCCGTTTCCCAGGTGACCACGGCGCTGGTGCGGTTCGTCCAGTCGACGAACGGACCGTAATCGGGACGGAAGGCGATCGGTTGCGGGGCGGACGCGGGGAACGCGGACTTATGCGCGATATAATGTTGTCGCACCTCATCGGCGGAGAGCGCGCGGCGGTAGAGCCGGACCTCGTTGATTGCACCGGCGAGCGGGTAACATTCGTCGTCGTCCTGATAGGATCCGATCACATAAGGCGCGGACGGGGGATAGAGGATCGGCCCGGACTGTTCGCGACTCGAGGCGACGGATTCACCGTCCACATAGACGTGCATCTCCGCCCCGTCATAGGTCCCGACGACATGGTACCAGCGGTTGGTCTCGAAAGGTTGCGTTGCGGGCAGGTAGGTGAGCCGTTTTCCGCCCTCGGTCGCGACCCCGAAGGTGAAGTTGGAGTTCATGAACCCGAGCAGCCAGCCGCGCTCATAATCCCCGTTGTCCTGGATCGCCCCGATGATGCCGCCCCATTGTGAGACCCGGTCCACCCGCACCCAGGCCTCGGTGGTGATCTCGCGTGCGGGCAGCAGCAATTTGTCGAATTTGGGCGAAACCACGATGCGTTCTGCGCCGCCGACCAATTCCACCCGGGGCGGTCCGGGATCCTTGGTCAGGACCGGGTTGCCAATGAGCGCGAGGGCGGGTCCGCCGGCGACGGGTCGGATGCCGGAATTCTGCGAACGATCGGGGGAGAATTCCCAGTGGCCGATCAGTCCGGTTTCCTGGGCGCGGGCGTCCTCTGCGGCAATGGCGAGGAGCAACACGAATAACAGAAGTTGGACGGGTTTCATCGGGCGGCCTCCGGGAGAAGCGTGAGGGGGACCGGACTCGTATAACTCGCCCCTCCGAGGGGTTCGGAGGGAGGAGTTATACGAGTCCCTGATCGGAGTGCGGTCGGCGCGGCGGAAGTGGGACTCTCGGTGCTCGTCCCTCCGGTGGGTGGGGATATCGTCGCCTGCGGGCCGGGCGCGCGGAGGCATTCGACGACTCCTTCGTCCGTGCTGATGAACACGGCGCCATCGGCGGCGGCAAGTCCATAGGCCCGGCCCTGGACCTTCTGGCGCCAGAGCACCGAACCGTCGGAGGCACGCAGTCCGGCGACCTCGTTCTCCCCCCCGGCGATGAGCGAATCGCCGCCCAGGATCAGGCTGCAGGGCCAGGTCGATGGCACGCGCCACGCCACGCAGTGATCCATCCCCTGGGTCGCCTCGTCGAGCTTTCGGCCGAGATCCACCAACTGGCCCTTCACGGCGTCCCGATCGGATTCGGACCCGGCTTTCCTTTCCAGGGACTTCAGCTTCTTCACCAGCGCGCCCTGTTGGTTGACGAGGCGTTTGCGCTCACGAGCGAGGGCGAGATAGCGGGCCCGGTCGAGCGCGGTCAACTCGGTGTCCGAGTGCAGATAAGACCGGTTGGTGGTGACGATCATGTGGTTGCCTTGGAACGTGGCGAGTTGGTCGCTCTGTCCGTCCTCGACCACGCCCAACTGGCCCGTTTTGCCCGGACCGAAAACCAGCAGATCATCCGTGAGCAACGCATAAGTGCCGCCGGAACCCTCGACCACGCGGAGACGTTTCCCGTTCTGAAGATCGCAGACCGCGGGGTTGTCCCGGCCCGCGGGCACATAAAGCCGCGACCGCGACGCCAGCAGATAGCCTTGCGCGGGCAGGTCCGTCTGGATCTGGCGCCACCGTTCCGCACCGGTCAAGGCGTCGAAGGCCACCAGGTGCACACCCTCGGACGGAAACATGCCGGCGGTGGTGAACACCTGGCCGTCCTGGACGACGAGTGAGGTGCGGACGGGCCAGACCGAGATGATGCGACCGTTGCCGGGAATGCGTCGGTCCTTGGGCGTGGCGTGCACTTTCCAGACCACGGCTCCGGTGTCCGCCTGCAGGCAATAGACACAGCCGTCATCCGAACCGAAATAGACCCTTCCGCCTTGGATCGTCGGGGCGAGTCGGACGGGACCCTCGGTATAATAAGTCCATAATTCACGTCCGGATCGGGCATCGAGACAATAGACCTTGTCGTCGGCGGAGGAGCCGAAATAGACGCGGTTGCCGCCGACCACTGCATGAAAGGCGCGGTCGAAGATCTGGCGCGGTTTCATGTCATAGACCTTGTTCCAACCGTCCCATTTGGCCTCGCCCTGCCAGGCGGGTTGCGGCGGATGGGCGGAGCGCCAGGTCCAGGCCTCGGTCAGGCGCGGAGGCAGAGGATCAGGCGATACCCCGCTGCGGGCATAATCAGCGCGATAAGTCGGCCAATCGGTGGCATGCAGCGTGGCGGTGCCGAGGATCAGGGCGAGGGCGACGGCGACAGCTCCGGGAAATGAACCGCGGATGGCACGCAGAGAAGAAAGGATCGGCAATAATTTCATCGGGGTGGGGCGCTTGTCGTCTTGGAGTGCGGCAGTCCTCTGCCGCTGTTCACGGGCTGTCGTCGCTTGCCAGGACCCCGATCCACCCGCGGCCACGCTCGAAAGCGCCAGGGGACTGGCGCACTCCATGACGTTGTCGCGCCTCCGTACGCCAGCCCTGCCAGGGGATGCGCCGTGATGCTGCGGAGAGAGATCCGTGACGGTCACTCCACGGACGAAAAAGGGTGGGCGGTTCATAGGGCAACTTGGGCGGTACTCCTGACATCCGTGATCCTCCCGGCTTCCAGGCGGAGCACGCGTGAGGCAAACGGGGCGGCATCGGGACCATGGGTGACCACGAGGACGGTGCCGCCGGCGCGCCTATAAGTGTCGAGGCGTCGGAACACCCCGGCGGCATTGGCGGGATCGAGGTTCCCGGTGGGTTCGTCGGCGAGTATGAGCGGCGGTTGTTTGGCCAGCGCCCGGGCCAGGGCGACCCGCTGGCGTTCTCCGGCGCTCAGGGTCCCGGGAAGGGAGCCGGCACGTTCTTCCAGTCCGAGTTCATTGATCAGTCCGGCGACGCGGGCCCGTCCGGATGCATCGGGTCGGGGCAGACCGGCGAGGATGTTCTGTCGGACCGTGAGATAGGGCACCAGATGGAAAAGTTGGAAGACGAAGCCGAGGGTCGTCGCCCGGAACCGGGTGCGGGCGGACGTCGTCAGCGAATGTAAATCCTGGCCGGCGACGGTGACCCGGCCGGAAGTGGGACGGAGCATCCCGCCGAGCGTCAGGAGGAGGGTGCTTTTGCCGGAGCCGCTGGGACCTTGGATCACCACGAATTCGCCCGGCGCGACATCCAAGGAGAGGCCGGCGAGTCCGGCGACCGCACCTGGACGGGTGGCGAAGTTGCGGACGACGTCGGTGCAGGTGATCATGATCAGTCGGCGCGGAGGGTTTCGGCGGGATCGCGCACGACGGCGGTCATCGCGGGCAGGAAACTGGCGATGGCCGCGAAGGCCGGTGTCAACAAGAGCGCCCAACCGAGCAGGGCCGGTTCGGCGACCAGGCCGCGGGCGGTGACCGGGAAGATCTCGGGGCCATAATGCAGGGCGACGGTGGTGCCGGCCATATAACCCACCCCAGCCCCGACGAGGCCGAGCAGCATCGCCCGACCCAGGAACAGTCCGGCGATCCGGAGCGAACCGGTCCCCAGCGCGCGCCAGAGGCCCAATTCGGGGCGTCGTTCCCGGACGTTCAACGCCGCCAGCACACCCACCCAACCGGCGCTGACCCACAACACCAAGGGCACGGCGAACGCAGCATATTTCTCCGCCGACTGCCGCTGCCGCGCACGTGCGTCCGCCATCGTTCGCATTTGCAAGACCTGCGCCTCGGGCAACAGGCGTTGGAGTTCCTTGCGCAATTGCCCCAGCGGATCCTGTTCCGAGGTGAGACACAGGCAGTCGATCGCCTTGATCTCGCTGATCCGGCCCGGCAATCCCAGGATCGCCTGCGCATCGGCCAGGGAAGTGAACAGGCGCATGTCGTCGTCCGATCCGCTTTCCACGAGGACCCGCTCGATGGTGAGCGGACGGCCCTTCACCTCGAGGGTTTTGCCAGTTTTCGCTTCCAGACGGTTCGCCAACGTCTGTCCGAGATAGGCTTTCCCCACGGCAATGTTGAATCCCATCGGTTGCTTTTTCTCGCCCGGGCCGGTGATCGACGGGCCGAGTCCGGTGAGGATGGCTTCCAGTCCGCCGAGCGGGATGCGTCCCTCGAGGGTGGGCGTGAGATGGTTGAAACTGACGAACGTGCCCGCCCCGGTGGCAAGTCGCTGGACGGCGTCGGCGGGAAGGGTTTTGTCGGAATGGCCGCGGATCCAGAATTCGCCCGGATCGACGTCGCGGGGAAGGATGCGGAGGTTGAAACCCAGATCGCGGACGACGCGCCGGGTTTCGCGTTCGGCGGCGTTGGTGAGGAGGCGGACGGCGACGATCAGCGCGACGGCGATGGTGAGGGCCAGGGCGCTGAGAAGTGCGTTGGCGCGGTGATGCCGAAGCTCCCGGAATATAAGGTGGACGAGTGACATCAGCGGTGGGATTGGGCGCGGATCACGAGCCAACCGCCGGTGAGCAGGGCGCTCCCCAAGGTGAGACCCAGCAGCCACCAGAGGCGTCGTGTCGGGCCGTCCGTCGGTGCCGCGGCCGGGGGGATGCCCGGATCCACGGTCGGCTTTCCGGGGGCCGGGATTTCCTCGTCTTCGGTCGCCGTCACCGTCGGCAGATCGGCGATGGAATCCTCCGAGTAACCGAGCGCGTGGGCGGTGCCGGCGGTTTTTCTCCGTTGGCCGGGTTGGGGTCCGCGTTCCACAATGCGGCTGACCTCGGCGCGCACCACCGGGTTTTCGGGGTCGAAGCCCAAGGCTTTGGCGGCGGTTTCCTGGAGGCTGCGATCCCAACGGCCGGGTGCCAGGGGTCCGCGAAGCCAGGCGCGGTCGAGGTCGCATTCGCAATCCTGGCCGATCAGGACCAGTCGTTCGCGCAACACGGTCTGGGTGATGAGCGGACCTTCGAGCGGTGCCCCCAACCGTCGCCCACGACCATAGACGATCGCGAGTCGGGGATCCGTGGCGGGTGCGGGATCGAAGCCGAGTCCCCACAACAACACCGCTTCCACGGCTTGTGCGGCCCGGGGCACGGCGATGAGTTGCGGCGGGACATCGACCGGCTTGGGCATGGCCGGGATCAGGCGGGAAACGCTTTGGATGGCGGCGAGGGCCGCACTGCGGGCGCGCTCGTTGGCCGCGGCGTCGGAACCCTCGAAAAGAAGCAGCACCCCATAGGATCGCAGCGATTCCTTATATAATTGTTCGCGGAGCGGGGACGTGACGGCGGATTCGAGCAGGCGGACGATTTCCCGCGGTTCGGACCGGAGCGCCGAACCCGTGGCGAGGGTGAGGGAATGTCCGTCCGCGTCGGTGAGCATGAGGATGGGTGAGTCTCCGGGGCGTTCCTCGGCGGGACTGGAGAAAGTGATGTTGGAGTCGGGCAGGATCGCGGCGGCGGTCTCCTCGTAAGCGCGCCGGGTGGCCGGGGGAAGCTGGGACGCGGCCGTGAATCCGAGTCGATAGGAAGCGGTGCCGAGATCGACGAAGCCGGTGTCCCGCACCGAATAGCGGCACGCCATGAGCGGACCGGCCGCGCCGAGGCCGAGCCAGAGCCACCATCCCAGAAAGTATGCGGGGCGAGCCATCAAACCGGGGAACGCTACAAGGTGCCGCAGTCCGGACAATCCGCAATCCGGTGGAGTCGCAGCTTTTTAACATGGAACGAACGCAGGTCACAGGTGAGGAGCCAACCGCGCAGCGTGGTGCCGAAGCCCGCGACCAATTTGATGACCTCCAGCGCGGCCAGGGAGCCGGCGACCCCCGGGACGGCACCGAGGACCGGGAAGCGCCGGGTCCACGTGGTGCTGGGTTCCGGATAAAGGCATCGGAGGCAGGCGGTCTGGCCCGGGATCATCGTGGTGAGATGGAATTCCATGTCGTGCACTGCGGCCTCGATCATGGGCCGGCGTTGGGCCATGGCTTCGCGGTTGAGGAGATAACGCTCGGCGAACAGCGGGGCGCAATCCACCACGACATCCGCCATTCCGACCAGGCGGGCGACATTTTCCCCGTTGATGTTGGAGGGGACGGCGACGATTTCGAGCCGCGGGTTGAAGGCTCGCAAACGTTCCACCGCGGAATCGATCCGGGGCCGGCCGATGTGATCGTGGCTCATCAACAACTGCCGGTTGAGGTCGTCGGGCCGGAGGTCCCCGCCGTGGGCCAGGATGAGGCGTCCGATGCCGGCGGCGGCGAGTTCATAGGCGACCATGCCGCCGAGTCCGCCGACGCGCGAGATGAGCACCGACGCACCCTTGAGCCGGCGTTGGCCCGTTTCACCAAAACCGGCGATCGGGAACTGCCAATCGTAGGTGGCGCGTTCCGTGTCGGTCAGTTCCGGCAACCGCGGGTCAGGAGGAGGCGGGGCAGGGTTCGATGCGTCCATCGCGGAGCAGCAGGATGCGGTCGGCGAGACGTTCCGCCTCGCGCCGGTTGTGGGTGATATGGAGAACCGTGATGCCCGTCCGGCGGCGGACCTCGGCGAGCACCGAGCAAATCTCCGTGCGGGTGTCGTCGTCGAGTGCGCTGAGCGGTTCGTCGAGGCAAAGCAACTGAGGGTGGAACGAAAGGGCGCGACCGAGGGCGACCCGTTGGGCTTCGCCGCCGCTGAGTCCGTGGGGGCGTCGGTCGAGAAGGGGATCCAGCCCCAGCCAATCGGCGAGTTCGGTGACGCGGGCGGTGATGGGTCCGGGAGCCCAACGACGGACGACGAGGGCGAAAGCGAGATGTTGGCGGACCGTGAGATGCTCAAAAAGTGCACCGTCCTGCGGCACGAAACCGATGCCCCGGGCGCCGGGCGGTTCGGTGGTGACGTCGCGTCCGCCGATACGGATTTGTCCGGCGGAAACGGGGCGGAGGCCGCAGACGGCTTCGAGCAGGGTGGTCTTGCCGGCGCCGGTGCGGCCCATGAGGGCGGTGTGGCTGCCCGCGGGAATATCGAGGGAAAGATCCCGGAGGGTGAAGGCTCCGGCATGGACGGTGACGTGTTCGAGGGCGATCACGTCAGTCAGAGCGGACGGTTGAGGACAGGGTTGAGGCCGTAGGCGCGGATGAGAAGGAGGACGGCGACGGCGGCGACGACCATGAGGAGGGAGACGGCGACGGCGGCCTCGAGGTTGCCCACGCTGAGTTCCAGGAAGACCGTGGTGGGAAGGACTTCGGTTTTCATGCGGGTGGCGCCGGAGAAGACGAGGATCGGACCGAATTCACCGAGGGCGCGCGCCCAGGCGAGGGTGGCGGCGGTGAGGACGCCACGCCGGGCCGAGGGCAGCACGACCATCCAGAAAGCCTGGCTGCGGCTGCAACCGAGCGTGAGGGCCACCTGTTCGTGGCGCGGGCTTATCTGTTCGAAGGTGGCACGCATCGTCCGGACCGCGAAGGCGCAGGCGACCATGAATTGGGCGAGGATGACGCTGGGGACGGCGTAGGTGATGGGGATGATCCGTTCGAGGGCGCGCAACGGCGGGAACTGGAAGAGGATCAGCAGGCTCAGTCCGATCACCAGCGGGGGCAGCACGATCGGGATGTCGAGCAGGGCATCGAGCAGGGCGTGACCCGGAAAACGAAGTCGGGTCATGAGGTAGCCGATCGGCACGGCGACCCAGAGCGAGAGCAGGGTGGTGAGACTGCAGCTCAGGAGGCTGAGGCGGATGGAATGACGTATTTCAGGGCTTTGCAGGGCGCGCCACAGGTGGGCGGGCGAGGTATAGAAAGCGTCGGCCACCACGGTCGCTGCGAGGAGAAGGATGTAAGTTCCGCCGAGGAGTGCGAAGCACGTGTGGAACACGCGGTCCGAACCGCGCGGGGCGGAGGGTGGGGGCGACGCCGGCTCGGGATTCATTCTGGATCCGGGGATGTTAACCACGGATTTCACGGATTTCACGGATGAGCAACACCCATGGGCCAACCCGGCGGAGGATTGACCTCCAAACACACCAAACCCATGAAAGACCGAAGTGCTTCATCCATGTCATCCGCGGTTTTTCCAGCCGGTCAGGGGGAAGTTCCCGGGCCTTTCCAGTGGAATCCGGCCTGCTCGAACCGGGTGCGTGACGCCGCCGCCTGAAGGGTGTCGAGGAGACGGCCCATGAGTTGCGCATGATCGGAGTTGCGTCCGACGGCATAGGGTTGGATCGCGATGGAACCCGGTTCATGGAGTTCGATGGTTTCGAGGGAATCACGCACCTGGCTGGCGTTGGCGGCGTAGACCAGGGTGACATCGAGGGCGCCCGAACGGAGTTGGTTGAGGAGAAGGTCGCCGGTCGGGGACTGGACGCTGACATTGGCGATGACGCGTTCATAAAGGCCGGCATTCTTGAGAAGCCGGGCGGTCAGCGCCCCGAGTGCGCTCTGTTGTTCGTGGGCCAGGCCGACCTTCAGGCCGGGTCGGGCGAGATCGGCGAGCCCGGTGATTTTGGACGGGTTCCCCTTTTTCACGAGGAGCACCATCGGGGTCTCGCTCAGCACCACTGCGGGTCGGAAATCATTGGTGACCGTGTCCATGAAGGAGACGTCGCAGGCGAAATACGCGTCCGGTTTCTGGCCGGCCCGGATCTGCGCGGTGAGGATGCCGCAGCCATTATAAACCCGGGTGACGTGTGCGCCTTCGCGTTGCTCGAATTCCGTGAGGGTCGTTTCGATGGCGACCCGGTTCACCGCACCACTATAGAGCAACACCTCGGGCTCCAAGCCCCAGAGGTCGCCGACGGCCACCCGGTAGCCCGCCTCCGCGAAACGACGGAGGCCGCGGTCGCGGGCGGTGAGGAAACGCGTGAACCGGAGGGCGGCGCGGGGTTGGTCACAGAACGAGAGCACTCCGGCCGCCACCTCCGAGCTGAAGTCGGCGAACTCGGGTGCGGTCACAGCGGCCAGTTCCGGATATTGCCGGATCGTGGCGTCCCACACGATGCCGGCATCGACGCTGCCGAGTTTCACGTCATTGGCGACCTCGTTGACCGTGGGCTTGAACACAGTGGCCCGGGCCGCCAGCGGAGCCCACTGTCCGGTGTGGGTGAGTGACTGGCGGGTGGCCACCCCGATGGCCGTGGCCTCGGGATTGGCAAGCGCCACGCGCACCTCGGGTCGCAGCAGGTCGGCCACGCCGGTGAGGCCGCGCGGATTGCCCCGGGGCACCGCGATGACCGGGGTGATGCGCGCGATGGGGATGACCTCGGCGAGGAGATGGTTCGACCGGGCCATTTCCATGAAGGAACCGTCGGCGGATAGGAACACATCGCCGCGCCGGGCTATTTTGAAATTGTTGAGCAGGGTGCCCGAGCCGCCGAACTGGAGTTGGACGGGGATGCCGAATTCCTGTTCGTAATCGTGGGCGGCGGCCTCAACGGGAACCTTGAGTCCCGCGGCGCAATAAACCAGCAAGGGGCGCACGGCGGCGATGGCGGCCGGGCGTTTCTGGTTCCAATAAAGCAGGCCGGCCAGCAGGGCGAAGGCCGCGAGCGAACCGAGGATGATATTCCGGCCCGGGTTCATCCGGGAGAGGGGGCCGGCAGACGCGCGAGGGCCGCCGCGAGGAGGTCGATGAAACCGGTCACGGCCGCATCGTCGTGGGCCAATGACAGGTATAATTTGGTGCCCATCGGATTCAGGAAGACACCTTCCTGCAGGAGGGCGAGCAACAGCGCCCGTCCGCGGGTCCGGTCGCTGGCGAGCCAGGTGGCCTGGTCGGTGACCGGAGTGGCGGAAAACGCGATTTGCGCCAGCGGGCCGTCCCCGAGAATCTGGGCCGTCTCCCCGGCGTGATCGAGGACTTCGCGCATCCGACGCCGCAGATGGGCGCCCGCAGCATGGAGGCCGGGATAGACGCCCGGTTCGGCGAGGAGATCCAAGGTGGCCAGGGCGGCGGCGCAGGAGACCGGGTTGCCGCCGGTGGTGGAGGCGGACCAGGCGTATTTCGGACCGGGAAGCCGGTGTTCGTCCACCACCTCCATCAGGTCGGCGCGTCCGGCATAGGCGCCGAGGGGGAATCCTCCGCCCAATGCCTTGCCATAAGCCACAAGGTCGGGGATGACCCCGTAATATTCCTGCGCACCGCCCGGTGCGAGGCGGAAGCCGGTGACCACCTCATCGAACACCAGGACGATGCCGTGGCGCCGCGTGAGTTTGCGCAGGCCTTCCAAGAAGCCGGGTTTGGGGGCGAGACAACGGTGGAGGGGTTCGACAATCACCGCGGCGGTTTCGTGGCCGTATTGGGCGAGGATTTCCGCGGTGACATCGAGGTCGTTATAAGGTGCCGCGAGGACATCGTTCTCGACCCAGGAAGCACCGGCGCCCGACGGGTCGGCGTGGGGGGGCACGGTGGATCGGCCCTGGAGCATGCCGGCGACACCGACGGGATGCTGGCCGTGATAGGCGCCGGCAAACTTGAGGACCTTGGGTCGGCCGGTGGCGGCTTGCGCGACCCGCAGGCAGAGCATCGTGGCCTCGGTTCCCGACGCGACGAAACGGATCCGTTCGGCACACGGCGAGAGGCTGCAGACGCGTTCCGCCAATTCCACGGCACGACGGTTGACCGCCGCGAAATTGGCGCCGAGCGATGCCTGTTGGGTGGCGGCTTCGATGACCCTCGGGTGCGCATGGCCGACCAGGACCGAGCCCCAGGCCATGGTGAAATCGAGGAATTCACGGCCGTCGGTGTCCCAGACCCGGCAGCCATGGCCACGTTCGATCACCGGCACCAGTTCCGGCGGCAGCCCGTATTCGCCGTTGGAACCGGCCGGAAACCGGGCGAGTGCGCGTTCGCGAAAGGTCATGACAGTTTTGGATTCAAGCTGGATCCGGGATCTGGCTCAGGGTCGCTTCCACCTCACCGATGCAGACATCGAGGATTTGAAGGGCCTTCTCCAGTTCGGACCGCGTGATCGTGAGCGCCGGGGTCAGCGTGAGGATGTGGCCCATGGTGACCTTGAAATTCAACCCGCGACCCAGCGCCGCGTACATCACCCGTTCGGCGGCGTCCGTGGCCGGGATGGGCCGCCCGTCCGTTCCCGGTTTCACCAGTTCGATCCCCATCAACAGGCCGAGGCCGCGGATGTCACCGATCAGCGGATGACGGTCCGCCATCTCCCGCATGCGGACGAGCGCATGGGCGCCCAGTTCCGCGGCGTGCGCCACCAGGCTCTCGTCGCGGATCACGTCGAGCGTGGCGATGCCGGCGGCGCAGGCGACCGGGTTTTTCTCGTGGGTATAATGCCCGAGCGCGGTGTGCGTGGCGACATTGAGGGATTCGCGGGCCAGCAGCGCGGCGAGCGGAAAAACCCCGCCTCCGAGTCCCTTGCCCAACACCAGCATGTCCGGAACCACCCCGTAATGTTCGCACGCAAACATCCGACCCGTCCGTCCGAGGCCGATCGGGATCTCGTCGAGGATCAACAATGCCCCATGGCGGTCGCAGGCCGCCCGGATCCGTTTCCAATAGTCGGGGGGCGGGATGAACGGGGTGCACCGGACGGTTTCGCCGATGACCGCCGCCACGTCACCTTCCTTCTGCAAGACATACTCCACATAGTCGGCGCAGGACAGATTGCACGCATGACCGCAGCGGAACGGGCACTTGAGCGGTTCGGGTGGCGGTACGTGTTCGCATCCGGGAAGAAGTGGTCCGATCCCTTTCCGAAACACCGCCTCGCCGCCGATCGAGATGGCGTCCAGGGAGGCACCATGGAAGGAATCCCACATCGAGACGAACTTGAACCGGCCGGTGGCGACCCGTGCGAGCTTGAGGGCCATGCCGATGGCGGAGGTTCCGCCCGGGGCGAACAGGACGCGGCTGAGGTCCCCGGGTGCGAGTTCGGTGAGCCGCCGGGCGAGATCGATCGCCGGTTCACAGGTGTAACGGCGGGTGCAGAAGCTTAGCGTGTCGAGTTGATCCTTGATCGCCGCGATGACGCGTGGATGACCGAACCCGACCTGATGCACATTGTTGCCGTGGAAATCGAGGTAACGCCGGCCTTCGGCGTCCTCGATCCAGGCGCCTTCGGCGCGGCGCAGCACATTGAGGCACGGGGTGGACAGGGACTGGTGCAGGAACCGCCGGGCGTCCTCGTCCAACAACCGTTGGGTCTCGGTCCCGACCTGGGCCGCCGACCAGGCCGATCGGTGCGGTGACAGGTTGACGTCGCCTTCGGAACGCAGGGCATCGAGGGGGTCGGGCATTGGGGAGGGGGAATGACTAATGTCTCGTGTCTCGTGTCTCGTGTCTCGTGTCTCGTGTCTCGTGTCTCGTGTCTCGTGTCTCGTGTCTCGTGTCTCGTGTCTCGTTCGGGGTTCGTGATTCGTGATTCGTGATTCGTGATTCGTGATTCGTGATTCGTCATTAGACATTCGTCATTAGACATTCGTCATTCGTCATTCGTCATTCCCCCGTCAGCCCAGCTTCCAGCCTTTGCGGTATTCGTGGTGGAGCAGGCGGTCGGCCTCTGGCACCCCTTTGGCGTGCATGCGGGTGACATCCCATTCGAGGCGTTTGCCGGTGCGGAACGCGACATTTCCCAACTGGCCGATCTCGGTGAGGAGCGTGCCATAGGCGAACGGCGAATTGGTGCGGCCCAGGGGCGCGAATTGCGGCAAGGCAAGGTTTTCACCCTTGCACGCCCGGATCCATTCCTCGTGGTGGCCGACTGACTCAGCCAGCGTCGGGGCCGGCGGGACGAAATCCTTGAAGGAAGCCTCCGGCAGCAACACGTGCCGGCCGTAATCGGCGAGCAACATGCCCTTGGCGCCGATAAACAAAGTCCCGCCACCCCACTTCGACAGATCGGGGGTCCCGGGGACTTGGGGCCGGCGATCGCCCGAATACCAGTAGAGTTTCGTCGGCGGGCCGCCCTTCGTGGCGGCGGGGAATTCAT
This sequence comes from Verrucomicrobiota bacterium, assembly GCA_025360495.1. Taxonomy (GTDB): domain Bacteria; phylum Verrucomicrobiota; class Verrucomicrobiia; order Limisphaerales; family UBA9464; genus UBA6176. The sequence continues at coordinate 22,276 of JANYCC010000284.1, forward strand.
AACGGATCTTGAGCCATGCCGGCGCACATTCGGCGTCCGGTGCGGGGCCCTCGGATTCGATGACCGATGGCAGGCCGAGTCGCAGGGCCCAGACCCCGAGATCCATGTGGTGACAGCAGAAATCACTGAGCGTGCCGCCGCCGAAATGCCACCAACGGCGCCAGTTGAACGGCACCCATTCGGAACTGTAGGCGCGCCATTTCACCGGGCCGATCCATTGTTCGTAATCGAGGTCGGCCGGCGCCGGAACCGGGGCGGGCAAGGGTTTCGTCTCCCAAACACTCCCGGCCCAATGGTGGACCTCCCCGACCGTGCCGATCACGCCCCCTTGGATCAGTTCCACCACCCGCCGATAATTCGAACTGGCGTGGATCTGGTTGCCGGTCTGGGTCACCAATCCACTCCGACGCGCCACTTCAATGAGCCGGCGATTCTCGGAGACGGTGTGGGTCAGCGGCTTCTCGCAATACACATGGCGGCCGCTCTGCAGGGCCGCGATCGCGATGATGGCGTGGTTGTGGTCCGGCGTGCTGACCACCACGGCATCGAGATCCTTGCGGTCGAGCAACCGGCGGAAGTCGGAGTATTTGGCCGCCGCCGGAAACCGGGCGGCCGCCGCCCCGAGACGCTTGGAATCCACATCGCACAGTGCGACGAGGTTCTGGCCCTTCACGCCCTCCAGGTTTTCGCCGCCCCGGCCGGCGACCCCGATGAGGCCGAGGTTGAGTTTTTCATTGGGCGAGATGCGACGGGCGGCCGGTGCGGCGGCGTGGCTGGCGAAGGCGATCCCGGCGGCGGCCAGGGACGAATCCCTGAGGAATTGGCGGCGGTTCAAGTTCATGGCGGTGGTGGGGCCGATGGTGGCACTTCGGAGAGTCGGTGGGAAGTCACGGCTCCTCGGCACCATCGGGACGTATCTGTACCTTTCCGCGGATCCCTTCAACCGCCCGTGAGTTTTCGCCGTTCCTCCAACAACGCCTGCAATTCGGCGATCGTTTCGAGGTCCTTTGGCCGGCCTGCCGCACGCTTGAGTTGGATCAGACGTTCCAGCGTGACCACGCGACAGGCGATCCCAAGTGCCGTTCGAAGTTCTGTGTGCGGTAGCAGGTCCTCGTAGGTTCCCCCTCCCGCAACTTCGCCCAATAAATCAATATCCCCCAAGGTGGTGGTGAGGGTGAAGTTCAAGCCCATGCGGAGGGTCGCGAAGTCCAAGCGGAACGGAAGCCCGGCCGGTGCCCCGCGCAGGTAGGGCTCCAACGGCGTCAGCGTGGCCACGATCCGCTCGAGATTTTCCCGGTTGCGACGATATACCACATCGACATCCAACGTCACCCGGGCGGATCCGTGAATGATGGCGGCCCAGCCGCCAATGACCAGAAACTCAACGCCAGCCCCTTGCAATCGCGGAGCAATGGTGTCCAGCGTGGCGATCATGGGTGGTCAATGGCCGGGATGACCTTCGGTGCGTGCCGCCATCGATCCACCGCTTGCGCGGCCGCCGCCGCTTGGGCGATCCGCTGGTCCAGCGTACGTCCCAGATTCTGCCGCAACAAAGTCCGATCGACGTCGCGCTTGAAGGCTTCAATCACCGGATCCACGGTATCGGCGGGCGGCAGTTCCTCCCTCGGCTCTCGGCGGACCGGCGATTGAAAGATCTCACCCTTGTTGCTCGCGGTCATCGGCGGACGGTACCCCTCACCTGTCACCCCGGCCATTCCAATTCATTGGCCTGACCGAAAGGAGACCGGATTGAATGGCCGCAAATGAGCGCAAAGATCGCAAAGGAAGGAACCTGACGGGCAATGCAAATGAAACGTGGCTCTCCCGTCGGGTGAAAACGGACTCGGGAGAGAGTTTGTCCGGAACGCGGTGCCTTTGCGTTCTTTGGCGTTCTGTTGCGGCTCATGAATTTCCAAGTCTTTGCGGCTGGCCAATCCGGCCCGGATCGCGAATAGGCTCCTAACCATTAGGGCAACCCATCAACCCGTCGGCCCATCACTCCGGTTCCTGAGCGGGCTTCGGGGGGTGCCGCCCTTCCAGGAAAGCTGCCAGCGCCGGCAAGTCATCCGCGTTCAAAAGATCCACGCCGCCGTCACGGAATTCACCCCAGATCGCCGGTCGGTCCGGCGCTCCCCAGAACCGGACCTTGCGACCCTGGCGATGCGCCCGGTCGGTGAGCTTCCTCAGTTTGAGGCGGTCCGACTCCGTGAGCTTGCCGTCCTTCAATTCGCCAAAGAGAGGGCGCCACGATTCGCTCAGCCACGGGACCAAATGGGCCGGCGGATTGCTCTCCAGGTCGGCGAGGCGGCCGTCGAGTCCGCACCAACGCTCGGGTCGGAGCGCGAAGCCAGTCGTATCGGGACGGTCACCGGAAAGCACCGCCGTGACGGCGCCCGGGGTGGTGTTGGTGGGGGTGCTGCGGGTGAGGATGTCGCCGTACCGGGCCAGAAGGGGGCCGAGCACGGCATAAGTGCCTTCGGCGTCGGCCTTGATGTCGATCAGCAGGAAAAAATCATTCTGTCCGCCGCGATACACCTGGCCGCCATTGGCCCGGCAACGTTGTCGCAAGGGTTCGAGATACATCGCCTCCAGGGTTTTCTCGGGGGAGGTATGTTCCCGGTCGTGCGCGACCAGGAGGCGGCCGTCCACGAGATTTATATCGGCCTCGATGCTGCCAAAACCTTGCGCGAGGGCGTCGGTGACGGGGTGTTTGCGGAAATAGTCGTTGTGCGAATGGGCGTTGGGATGGGGCGTCTGGGCGCGGAGCAGGGAGGCCCCGGACCAGAAGGGCAGCAAGGCGACGACGAGCGCCAAGGTCTGAGAGGTCATGCCAATCTGCTTTCACGATAGGATAGCCCCTCTGCCCGGCCCTCTCCCCGCCCGTCCCTCACCGGGAGAGGGAGGGTGTGGATCACGACGCCCATTTCCTCGAGAGCCTCCCCGATGGCCTGGACCACGGCGCGCAGATCATTGGGAAAGAGGCGTCCGATGTTGCCCACCCGGAACGTGTCGGCCTGGCTGATCTTGCCGGGATAAAGCAGGAATCCCTTTTCGGCGACGCGGCGGTAGAACTCGGGCCAGTCGAATCGTGGATGGGCCGGGTAAAGGAAACTGGTGATGATGTGCCCTTGGACGTCGGGGGGCAGGTAGCTGCGGAGACCGAGACGCCGCATTCCCTCCAACAGGGTTTGGTGATTGGCCTGGTAGCGCGCGGCGCGTCCGGCGATGCCGCCCTCCGAGGCGAGTTCCGCGAGGGCCTGTTCGAACGCCAGGATGCTGTGGGTGGGGGGCGTGTAGCGGAATTGGCCGTTTTTTTGGAAGCCCTTCAACTGGTCAAGCAGGTTCAGACTCAGGCTGCGGGCCCAGCCGTCGGTCGCCGCCAGGACGTCGCTGCGGCAGATCACAAAACAGAATCCCGGAACCCCTTCGATGCACTTGTTGGCCGAGGAGATCAGGTAGTCGATCCCACACGCTTCAAAATCGATCGGATACGCGCCGAAACTGCTCATGGCATCGACGACATAAGTGCGGCCATGGCGGCGCACGACCCGGCCGATCGCGTCGATCGGGTTGACCAAGCCGGTGGTGGTCTCGCAATGCACGACGGCGACATGGGTGACCGTGGGGTCGTCGCAGAGGAGGGCGTCGAGGGCCACGGGGTCGTTGGGCGTGTCTTCGGAAGTGCGGAGGACGGTGTGGGCAATGCGGGCGTGCCGGAGCATCAGCACCATGCGTTCGCCATAGGCCCCATTGGAGAGGACGACCACCTTGCCCGTCGGGGGGACGCCGGTCTGGAACACGGCTTCGACGCCGAAAGTGCCGGAGCCTTGGAGCGGGATGGCCTCCCAACCGGTGGCGCGACTGACGCCGGCCAGGGACAGGAGTTGTTCCCGGATTGCCGCGACCTTCCCGTTGAATTCCCAATGCCAGGACCCGGCGTCGTGGAGCATCGCCAGCTTGACGGGCAGGGAAGTGGTCAACGGCCCCGGGGTGAACAGGGTCTTGTCTTTGGCAGCGGACAATTCGGAGCTCATGAGCGGAAAGAAAATGGCGGGCGCCGGGATGACACACGGATTACACCGCCGGCGCCCGCCAACCCAGCCCCACACAGGGATGGGAAAAATGGCCCGGCGGACCGGTCCCGTTTCGGGGACCGATCCGCAGGGGAACTGTCAGCTTCCTACTCGAGGTGGAAGAACTGTTGGGCGTCGGTGGTCGGGACGGTGGCCGAGTTGGCGCCGGCACCGGCGACCGGTGTATAGGTGCCGCCCAGCGTGGAGCTGCCCTTCAGGGTGCCCGTGCCGGTCCACGTGATCGTGACCGAGCCGGCTCCCTGCGTGATGGCGAGTTTCGAGGTGGTCGAGACTGCGAGTTGGGACAGCGGTTTGCCGGCGGCGCCGCCGAGGTAGATGCTGGCGACTTGGTCGGCCGGGAGGGCGCGACTCCAGATGGCGAGATCGTCCATGACGAACTCGACCTGGGCACTGCCGCCGTCGGTGTAAACGCCCGTGCCGTCCTGACCGATGTTGAAGGTCAGCGGGGTCGCGAGCGCGTCGGTGTCGATGGATCCCTTTTCAACGATCGCGGTGGAGTCGTTGAGGTTGCCGTCGACATAGGAGTTCACCTTGCCGGTGCGGGCCACGGAGACCACGAGGTTGTGGAAGGAGCCGTTGCCGACGTTGCTTCCGGGGGTCTTGCTGAACTTGTCGGCAGAACCGTTCGGACCGGTGATGTTGACGCGGTAGGTGTTGCCGCCCTGGGAGAAGATGCCCCAGCCCTGGTTGTTGCTCGAGGCCCAGTTTTTGTTGGAGATGAACGGTTGGTCATCGGCCTGGTCGGTGACCTTGACCCAGAACGAGACCGTGAAGTCCTTGTCGGCGCCGAACTTCAACGAAGCCGGGTAATCCAGCGTGACGTAATCGTTCTGCGTAGCGTCCTTGAGGGTCTTGATGTGGACGCCCTGGCCAAACACCGCCGTGGCAAACGTGGGCGCACCCACCGCCGTGCCGTTCGCATGGTTCACCGATGAGTCGGTGAGGTTGCCGTCGAACGGCAGGTAGAGCGCCAACCCGTCATTCACGGGAATGGTGGCGGGCGCCGTGAGGACGGTGACCGTCGCCTTGTCGCTGGTCTTCGTGCCGCCGCCATTGGTGACGGTGACCGTGTAGTCCCCGGCGTCGCCGAGCGCGGACTTGGAGACGATGTAGGAGGAACCGGTGGCACCCGCGATGGGCGCGGCATTATGGTTCCATTGATAGCCCAGACCGATTCCGGTGGCGGAGACGTTCAGGGTGAAGGAGAGACCGGCATAGGCCGTGGTGGAGGCCGGTTGGGTGGCGATGGTGGGCGGATCGATCACCGTGACGCTGTAGAGCCCGAGGTTGTCGATGCCGAAGTACCAACTGCCGGTGCCGGCCTGCGCGAAGCGGAACCGGACCTTGGACTGGTTGTCAGCCTTCGGGAGCCGGAAGAATTCCACGCGCTTGGATTCGATGGGGTCATCGTTCAATCGGGCCTGGATGAACGGTGCGAGGTCGGCGGTGATCGGGGCGCCGATGAAATCGCCATAATTGCCGCCCTTGTTTTCGCCGGTGATCGGGTCGGTGTAGCTCGCCGTATCGCCGTTGGCCGCAGTGAAGGTCGCGACCGCGTCGGTTTTGCCCTGCGCGTCGAGAACGATGTCGGGACCGTCGAGCATGTACAGGATCGGCAGCCAGGTGGCGCCTTGGTCGATCGAGTATTCGACCGCACCGAGGCTGTCCTGATTCTGCTCGTAGATGCTGTTGTAGGAGACGTAGATGTTGTTCTTGCCCGTCAGGTCATAGTCCTTGGTGAAGAGATACTGGACCTGGCTGCCGCCGCGGGTATCGGACTCGGCGTAGGCAAACTTGCCGACCACCAAGGCGTCCACGCGCTTACCATTCACGTAATTCTCCGCGACATTCAGGCGGCGCGGACCATCCCAACGGGGGGGGTCGAAAGCGCCAATGGCGATCACGCGGTCCCGTGAAATCACGGTCCAATCGAGATACGAATCCGAACTCGGATCATTCAGATCATCGCCCGGCGTCAGGCTGGAGGTGAAATTCTGGCGCGTCCAACCCACCGGGATGCCGCCTTCGTCGGTGGTCTCAAAGTCTTCGAGGACGATGGGGGCCGGCAGCTTGATGTTGGTGTACTGGGCCACGGTGAAGGTCCAGTCGTTGGTGCGGCTGGTCGCCGTCGGCGTCGCGTCGTCCGAGAACACCAGGCGGGCGGTGTGCACGGACAACGGCCCGAGCAGGTCGGGCGGGGTGTAGCTCGCCGTGACCGTGTCGCCACTGCGGGTCACCGTCGCGGCCACAACCGTGCCGTCGAGCGAGAGTTTGACCGAGCCGTCGGCCACCTTGTGGGTTCCACCGTCGGTGATGCCGACCTTGATGGGTTTGGAGGGGGAGACGCTGCTCTGGCCCTTGCCGGGTTGGGCGAGGGAGACGTACGGAAGCGAGTCCGCGTTGACCTTGCGGATCGCCGTGACGCCGCCGGCGTCATTGATCAGCACCTGGCTGCTGAGATCGCCGCCCGGGGCGGTCAGCCAGGAAACGTTGGCACCACCGCCACCCTCGAAATAAACGAGGCGGAAGGAATACAGGCCTTCCTTGGTAACGCTGAAGGTGAACGCACTGTCCCCGGCCCCGCGGCCGGCGTCAAAGACACCCAGTTCCACCGCGTCGAGGCGATCGCGCGCATCGCGGCCCGCAGTGACCCGGAAACCGTCGTCGCTGTTGACGACCATCGTGTAATCACCCGGGGCCAGTTTGAGCCAGGTCAGGGCTTCCATCGCGATGTTGTCGTTCTGGAGGTCGATGCCGGGGATGCCCGGGATGAACCCGTTCAAGGCATTGCCACCCTGTTCGTAGGCGATCGTCGCGGGCTCGTTGTAGAACCCGGCGGCATCGAAGGTGAAGGCGACCCGGTCGATGTCGTTGGCGTAAGGCAGTCCCGTGATGGGATCGATGAGGGTGCCGGCGAGTTGATCCTCCGCCCGGGCGACGGAGGTTTGGAGTTGGCCGGAGCGGGTGTTGGCCTGGGTGACCCGGACCCGGAAACCGGGTGAAGCGGCGTCACCTGCGGAGTCGGGGAGTGCCCAGGCCGCTGGCAGAGCGAAAGGCGTTTGTGCCTGCGCTTGCAGCAGGCCTGCGCACGCGGCCGCTAGGGCCACGGAGTACCTGAGTGATTTGGTTTTGTTCATGGAATATGCTTACTGGTGATGTCTCTGAGGGAAAGGTCTCTGAGGGAAAGGTCTCTGAGGAAAAGATCTCTGAGGGAAAGGTCTCTGAGGAAAAGATCTCTGGGGGAAAGGGGTATGGAACTCGGTGCAGCAACGCGCGCGGGCGTCGGCTCGACAGCCCGGAAACGTGCCTGCGGTGTGACCAAGGTCACTTGCTGGCGGCCTGTTGTTCAAGAAATTCCTTGGCGGCCCGGTCGCCCGCGGCGGCCGCGGCGATGATTTTTTGACGGACCGAAATTGCGGACCGGGTGGCCGCCTCACGCTGTTCCGGGGTGAGGCCGGGTTGCCGGGAAAGCCGTTCCAATGCCTCCAGCGCCTGCCCCTGCTCGTCATTCTTGAGGGCTGCAGCCGCCGCGTCCGCCTCCGCTTTCTGCGGCGCCCCCGCCTGTTGAAAGGCGGTTTGCAGGGCTTGCGGGATCTGGTCGGACGCGATGGGGGCGGGCGGTTCGTTCCGGTGGCAGCCGACCGCCAGTGCGGCCAAGGCCAGACTCAGGGTCACCCAACGGCGGGAGACCGGGAAAATGGAATGGGTCATGGGTGTGGACCTTAGAAAGAGGGCTGTTCCAGCGGTTCGGCGCCCGTGTACCACCGGTAATCAACGCCTTTCTTGACGTCGTTGAACCGGATGGGGGAGACGTTACCGGGGACCCAGAGCGTGTCGCACCGCTTGTTATGGCGATACCATTCCCACAGGAAATTCACGCCCGGATAGAGCGGAGGCAACGATCCAAGCCGCCATTGGGTCAGGATCTCGGTCTGTCCCGGGAACAGTCCGAGCGTATCGTCGGACCCTTCCATCCGCTGTTCCGCCGAGTCCTGTGCGAAAATGGTGGTCTGGGGGCTGGGAAAGTCGGTGATCTTGCGCGGCCCGGCATCCGGTTCGCCGGGGCTGCTGGCCTTGGGCGGTTGGGTCACGAAGCGGTTGATGCCGATGGATGAGTCCAGCCAGTACTCGGCGGGATAGGCGACCCCGGTCTCGCGCCATTGGTCGACGACCTTCGCGCCGGGACACCGGAAAATGTGCTTGGTTCCGCCGAAATACTTGATGTACGCGAGCCCCCAGTAGGCCAGCGGGTCGCTCGGGTCCAACAGGTCGGTGACCTTCGGATTCTTGGTCCATTGCCCGTTATTCGGCACCGAACCCCCGATATTGTGGAAGGTGTCCTTGTAATCGGTGGCGTACATCGTGGTCCCGATGCTGACCTGGCGGAGGTTGCCGGTGCATTTGGCCTGCTGGGCCTTGGACTTGGCTTTGGTCAGCGCCGGGAGCAGCATGCCGGCGAGGATCGCGATGATTGCAATGACGACGAGCAGCTCGATCAGGGTGAATCCCGGCGGTAATCTCGCTGAAGATCGCCTTCGGGATTGCGTCACACGGTACGGGTACAGTTGCATTTGCCGACAGCAGACTGCGCGGGCCACGTCAGCAACCGAAGTCGGTGACGTGACAAAACGGTGAACTCTCGCCAGTGACAACCAAGCGTCTTGAATCACTTCTACTTCAAATAATTGCATGAGCACGGGGTCGGAATCCCCCATCCGGAGTAATGACGTGTCGGTTGGACTGACTCGCCGCAAGTACTCAATGGGTTTGCGTCCGCTGGGTGCGGATGAGTGGTCGGCGTGGATCGAGCATGATGGCGAGGGGTGGTATGTCCCCTTGGGCACGCGCGATGAAACCGCCGCCCAGCGCCAGGCCGACGAGATCCGTCGGCAGGTGCGGCAACATGGCTGGACCCGGTTGGGAGTCCGTGTCCCGCGCGAAATCACCTTCGCGATTTTTTGGCTCGAGGCCCCCCTGGCCTGCACTTATTCCACCCTTTTCACCCTGCCTGCCGTCGCGCCTCCCGTCCCCGCCAGCGGTCGCGCCCTCCGCTTCCGGGCCGCGCTCGTCGAGTCGGACGTCACCCTGCGCCGGGCCATCGTCCATGCCCTCGAATCCATCGACGGATGTTCGGTGACCGGTTTCGGCAGCCTTCAGGAATTGACCGATGCCCCGCGGCGTTCCGCGAATGTGGACGTCGTTTTGGTCAACCGGGTCCTGGCTCCGTCCTCCTCCGAAGCCCCCTCGCACGCCGTCCGCTCCGGACGCGAGCAGCCCGGTCCGCTGATGTTTGCGTACGGGCTTTATCCGAGCAGTGACCACATTTTCATGGGATTCAGCGGGGTGGAGGCGGGATATCTCCTGCGACGACGCCCGTTGGGCCAGTTGTTCGAACCGCTTGAGGGTGCCTTTGCGAGCGGCCGCCTCCTGGTCGACGAGGTTCCCCGCGCGGTCCGGCGCTATTGCCAGGGGCTCTTCAGTCCCGGGGTCGGCGGGGTGGACAACTCGATCCGAAGCTCATTGACCGTCCGTGAGCGACAGATTCTGGCGTCCCTGCAACGCGGGCACCACGACAAGGAAATCGCGGTCGAACTGGGCATCAGCCCGCTGACGGTCCACACCCACCTGAAACACATTTTCGAAAAACTTGGGGCGCACACGCGCACCGAGGCGGTGGTGAAATACCTCGAGAAATGAACCCGCAACTCCCTGTTGCCGCCCGAGTGGTCATCGTCGGCGGCGGCATCGCCGGCACCAGCGTCGCCCATCATCTGGTCGAGGCCGGTTGGCGCGATGTCCTGCTCCTCGAACAAAACCAGCTTTCGGCCGGCACCACGTGGCATGCCGCCGGCATGGTCTCCTGCCTGCGCGTCTCGTCCGCCATGATGCGGATCAACCAGGAATCCACCCGGTTGTACACCAATCTCGGGCGGTTGACGGGGCATGATGTCGGATGGAACGCGGTGGGCAGCCTGATTCTCGCCCGCAATCGCGACCGGATGACCCAGTACCGGCGCACCGTGGCGATGGCCCGTTATCTCGGGGTGGAATGCGACGAGATCAGCCCGAAGGAATGCGGGGACCGCTTTCCGGGGTTGCGGATCGACGATCTCGAGGGCGGATTCTGGCTTCCCGGCGACGGTCGCTGCCTGCCGGCCGAGGTGCCGCGGGCATTGGCCAAGGCCGCCGTGGCGGGTGGCGCACGGGTGGTCGAAGGAGTCCGGGTGACCGCCTTGTCCCACCAGGATGGGCGGGTGACCGGGGTCGAGACTTCCGCGGGGAAAGTCATCGCTGAAGTGGTGGTCCTGTGCGGCGGGATGTGGTCGCGCCAACTCGCAATGGCCGCGGGCGTCAGTGTCCCGTTGCATCCGGTCGAGCATCACTATGTGGTCGGCCGTCCGATGCCGGGATATCACGGGGGATTGCCCTGCACCCGGGACATGGATGGTTCGATTTATTTCCGCGGCGAGGATGTGGAAGGCGGCGGGGCGGTGTTGCTCGGTGCATTTCAACGGACCACGAAAGTCTGGGACGTGCCCCGGGTGCCGGACGATTTCGCCTTCCAGTTGCTCGGCGACGACTGGGAGAAATTCGCCGACCCCTTGGCGGAGGGATGTCACCGGATTCCAGGACTGCGCGCGGCGGGCTTCGCGAAATTTGTCAACGGCCCGGAAAGTTTCACCCCGGACAACCAATGGCTCATGGGCGAGACCCCGGAAATGGACGGGCTGTTCGTGCTGGCCGGGTTCAACTCGGGCGGCATTGCCAGCGCCGGCGGGGCAGGGCGGGCCCTGGCCGAGTGGATCATCGGGGGCACCATGCCCTTCGACCTCGGGAGCGTGGATATCCGGCGTTTTGGTCCTTGGGCGAATGGGACTGCTTTCCTGCGGGATCGGGTGACGGAGGCCTTGGGCCTGCATTACCAGATGGCGTGGCCGAACCGCGAATACACGACCGGCCGCAACCTTCGACGGAGCGGACTGCACGACGTGTTGAAAGCGGCGGGCGCCTGTTTTGGGGTGAAGGCGGGTTGGGAACGTCCGAATTGGTTCGCCAACCCCGCGCCGGGTTGCGCCGCCACTCCCGACGTGGAATACGCCTTCGGCCGGCAGAACTGGTTCGCGAATCACGCAGCGGAACACCGGGCCTGCCGGGAACGGGTCGCGCTCTTCGACCAATCCGCGTTCGGCAAACTCGCCTTGTCCGGTCCGGATGCGTCCCGGTTCCTCCAGCGGGTCTGCGCGAACGACGTCGACGTGGCACCCTGTCGGACGGTGTACACGCCGATGCTGAACCAGAACGGCGGCTATGAGGCGGACGTGACGTTGATCCGGATGGGCACCGACGAATTTGTCCTGGTCACCGGCAGTTCGCAGACGGTGCGGGACGCCCATTGGCTGCGTCGGGAACGGTTGCCGGGCGAGGCGGTGGAATGCCGCGACATCACCGAGAGCCGGGGCGTGATCGGGGTCATGGGTCCGCGCTCCCGCGAATTGCTCGCCCGTGTGGCGATGGATCCCGTGACGGGTGCACCGGCCGCATTGGACAATTCCGGCTTCCCGTTCGGCGCCGCCCACCGGTGGGTCATCGCCGACCGGCCGGTCTGGGCGGTGCGGATCACCTATGTCGGCGAACTTGGGTGGGAAATCCATGCGACCATGACCGATCTCCCGGCCCTGCATGCGGCATTATGGGCGGCCGGCGCGGACTTCGGGGTCGCGAACGCCGGGCATTACACCATCAATTCGCTGCGGTTGGAGAAGGGATACCGGTCGTTCGGCGCCGAATTGTCCTCCGATGAAACCCCGTTTGAAGCCGGGCTCAGTTTCACGCTGGCTTGGGACAAACCGGGCGGGTTCACCGGTCGGACGGCTTTGATGGAAAAACGGACCCGGCCCTGCGCCAAGCGTCTCGGGCTTTTTGTGCTGATCGATCCCGAACCGGTCCTTTGGGGTGGGGAACCGATCCTGCGCAACGGACAACCCGCGGGATACACCACCAGCGGGTCTTACGGCCATACGCTGGGCGCGGCGGTGGGCCTGGGATACGTCCGCTCGACGGATGGTTCACCGGTGACCCCGGAATATGTGTTGGGCGGCTCCTATGAAATCCTGGTCAACGGCATCCCGAAGGCCGCGCAGGTCCACCTGAAGGCGCCGTTGGATCCGGGTCGGTGCCGGATTCTCGGGTGATCAGAAGTCAGCGATTCCCGGGCGAGGCTCCACCCCAATCGGGCCCACGACCCTCCCGTCAGCTCGGGTGGAACCTCGCCCTACCCAAGGCGCCGGGTCGGGCGGCATCCGAAAGGGCGTGGCGAGGCTCCCCCCCGAGCCGTGTTGGGAAGTGAGCGGGACCGCAGGACCAGTCAGTCCTGCGGTCCTCGTTTGAACTGCCTTCGCAAGAACAGAATTCCGATCCGGCCAATATTGCCAGCGCCCTATTGCCGGAGCCGATAGAATTGGGTGTCGGTGCCCGACGGGGTCACCGAGAACGGACTCGCGGCATTCTGGACATCCTGCCAGTTCGCGCCGACGACCGTGGAGGCGGATTGGAGCGTGCCGGTCCCGGGCCAGGATACGACCACCTTGCCCGCCTGCAACGCAACGCTGAGCGGTCCGGGGACGGTGGGTCCGACGACCGAGGGCACCGAATAGATCCCCCAATTATCAATCGCCCAATACCAACTGGAGGTGCCGGCCTGGATGAAGCGGAATTTGACATTGGATTTGTTGTCGGCCTGCGCGACACGATATAATTCAACCCGCTTGGATTCGGTGCCATCGTCATTCACCCGGGCCTCGATATAGGGCGCGAGCGCGGGGGTGATGGGGGCTTTCAGGAAGAAGCCGAAGGTGCCCCCGACCAGGACATTGTTGCTGTCCGTGTAACGGGCAACATCGGAGTAGCTGGTGTTCAGGGTGGTGGCCACGTCGATGTTCCCCAGCCCGTCACGGATGATATCCGGGACACCCTGGCTGTCGGTCCCGTCCTGGAGAAAATAGAACACCGGGCCATAAGTGGTCCCGCCATCCGTGCTGACCTCCAGGCCGACAATGTCGTCCTGATTCTTCTCATACGCACTGTCGAAGGCGACCACGATGCCGGTCTTGCCCGTCAGGTCATAGGATTTGGTGGTCACATATTGGATCTGGCCCGGAGGGCCGTTTTGGCGGGAGTCCGATTCCGCGCGCATATAGTGATTCACCAACAGCGGATTGGTGTCCTCGGCGAAGGTGACGCCGTTCAGGACCTGGGGCGTGAAGGCACTGACCCCGGTGTCTTTGCCGATGTTGAAGGATTTGTCCACCACGACCCAGCCGAGGTAGAAGTCGGAGTTCAGGTCGGTCGGATCCAGGGTGTCATCCTGGACCCCGGTGTGGTTCTCGGCCACCCAACCATCCGGCACGGCGGGGGCGGTGCCCAGATCCTGGGACGTGGGGGTGGATTCGAAGTCCTCGAAGAACAACGGGGCGGGGAGGACATAATTGCGCAGGAGATTGAAGCTCCAATTCTTGGTCAGCAGCACCTGGCTTCCCCCGGTCAGCCCGAAGGAGACTTTGCCGCCGTGAACGGACCGCGGGAGTTGCAGGCCGGTGGGGGTGAAGGCAAGGGTGGTCAGACCATTCAAAGAGGTCTTGGTGGCGGCCACGGTTGACCCATCAATGCTCAACGACGCGGTCGCGGGATCAATGGTGCTGGCCGAACCGTCGCTCAGGACCACATTGACACCGGGGAATCCGACATCGGGACCGGTGAACGGGGACACGAAACTGGTGGGACCCGCGTATTTGACAAAGGGCGCAAACGCGGCTTTCCGTTTCCAATAGGCTTTGACCGCGGTCGGATTGACGGGGTCATTCACCAGGACCTTGGAACCATCCTTGTTGACGGTGTAGAATTCCAACTCCGCGTTGCCACCGCCATTGTCGGCCATCGCGCCCTGACGGAAGAAGACGAGGCGGATCGGATAAATCCCCGCGTTTTGGACCGCCACGCCGAACTGGGTCTCCTTGGGGATCGACCGGAAATCATAGATGCCGAGGGTCGTGCCGAGGGCATCATAGGGATTGGAGGAGGCGGTCACCCGGAAGCCGTCCGCGCAGTTGACCCCGAAGCTGTAGAAGCCGGCCTTCAAATCCAGGTACGTGATGATTTCCCCGGCCATATTGTCGCCGGCGTCCGCTGGCAGACCGGGAAACGCAGTATCCGACGGGAAGGATCCCAAGTCCGCCCCGCCCACCGAGAAGTTGATGACGCCGCTGAGGGTGAAGCTGCCATCGGGTTGGGTGCCGGAAAGGGCGATGCTGGGATACGGGTTGCCGGTGCCGGGATTGATGAGCAACCCGGCCAGTTGCGCCTCCGCGTGGGCGACATTGGCACCCAGGACTCCGAAGGCGGCGGAATCGATTTGGCTGAGGCGATAGAGGAACCCCGATTGCGTGGTGTCCACATCGGTGGCAGTGAGTGCCGCATCCGCCGGCATGGCCGAATACGAGGGCTCGACATAGGAGAGGCTGGTCGATTCGGCGTGTGGAGGGGTGGCATCGTCATTGAAACTGATGTCCAGGGTGTTGTTGACCCCGGCCGGGACCAGTGCGGGGGAGGTATAGCTCACGGTGGTGACGGGCCCCGCCTTGCTGGTCGCAACCGCGATGTCGGCACCGTTGAGTTTCAGGTGGAGGGAAGCCGCCGCGAGGGCCGAGACATCATCCTTGATCGTGAGGGTGAACCCGGTCGGATTATGTGCCAGGCTCGCGATATAGGGAGGCCCGATGGTGGCCTTGGAATAGGCGGCGAGGGCCCCGGGGGTGGAAAGGTCGTTGATCAGGACGGAGGTGACGGTGGTGTCCGCGTTGGTGACGACGCTGAACCAGGAGAGGCTGGCGCCGCCCCCCACCTGCCAGTAGACGAGACGGAACGGGTAGATCCCGGCCTGCGACACCGAGACATCGAAGGTGGTGTCCCCCGCCCCCCGTGTGCTGTTGAACTGGCCGACGGTGATCGCGGTGAAACGATCCTTCGGATTCAGGTTCGCGGCGGCGACACTGAACCCGTCATCGCTATTCACCCCCAGGGTATAAGTGCCCGCCGTCGGGAATTGTATATAGGTCAGGACTTCCTCCGAAAAATTGACGGCCGCAGGGTCGGTGATTCCCGGAAACAGGTCCGCCGGGGCGAAGGTATCCACCGTGGCGCCCTGGGTGATGTTCCAATTCACCACGGTCGCCACATTGAAGTAACCGTTGGCGTCGGCACCGGTGAGGTCGGCGGTGTTGGCTCCATGCAACCCGGCGAGTTGATCCTCCGTCCAGGCGAGATTGCCCGCCGGGGTTGACGTCGTCTGATACGGTCGGGCGAGGAAACCCGGTTTGGAGGTGTCAACCGTGCCGGCGGGCATGGCGAAACCCGACGGGATGGCGGTTGCCGCGGCCTGGATGCTGGCAAAAAATGCCGCCTGTACGGCGAGGGCGAGCGGCATGAGGTGTTTCATTTTCATGTGGTTTGCATTTTTGGAGGCCAAGACCGCCGAAGATCTCCCAACCTTGTCGGCCTTGGGTGTTTGATTTATGTGTCAAAAGGGAGGCTCGGATGGGATCGATGGGGCCGGAAGGTGTGCACACTCCGCGGATCTCAGGATCGCGAGACGAACCAAGGTTGCTGGGAACCGGTCCGGGCCGCCGATCAATGGGACCGGGAAATGGACCCGACCTGGGATCCCCGGGACGAACTCACGGACACAATTTCCGGCCAGGCCCAACGAAAGGAAGCCCCCCGGATGAGGACCGCTGAAGTTCTCAACCCGAAGGCGAGATCCGCGCCGCCTGCTTCACCGAAGTCTTGGAGGAGTTGAATGCAATTGGTTTGGAGGCTCTGCGGTAAAAGTGGGGAGATTGGGTTCCCCACGGTGGTATCAGCATTAGGGCTCTTGGCTTTGCCTATAAAAGGCAGTTCCACATCGGTTCTGTCAAGTCCGGAATGGGAAGCCGCATCGGGGCGGGCGCATCGGGGCACTCCTTCCAAGAATGTCACCAGGGCGGCTCGGGTGGAACCTCGCCCCACCGCTTCGAAGTTCCCACCGGCCAGGTCTGTTTTGGTAGGGCGAGGTTCCACCCGAGCCATCCTGGGAGGGCAGCGGGTCCAGGTTGAAGGGCAGGGGCTGCGGCTCGGGTGGAACCTCGCCCCACCGGGGACTCCGGCTCCTCCACCCGGGCCACCGGGCATGAGGCCCACGATCTTTGCAACCCCCTGACCGGGCCAGTGGCAAGCGGTGCTGTGAGATCTGAGGATGCGATTTGCACTCCGCGCTTTTTTGGCGCGGTCGGTTGACCCATGCTCCACGCCGATGGGCAACACTTTCGGTCACCTGTTCCGCATCACCACCTGGGGCGAATCCCACGGCGGGGGCGTCGGCGTCGTCATCGATGGTTGCCCGCCGCGCCTGGAACTTTCCGAGGCCGATGTGCAGCCCGACCTCGATCGGCGCCGCCCGGGCC
>JANYCC010000291.1 GCA_025360495.1 Verrucomicrobiota bacterium
CGCCCGGGCGAAGGCCTCCTTGCCCGTGCCGGTTTCGCCGCCGATCAACACACTGGCACTGCACCGGGCCATCATGGGGAGCTTGCGCAGTTCCGCCAACAGGGTGGGATTGTTGCCGATGATATGGCCCAATCCCATGCGCTCCTTCAGCCCGGGATCGGCCGGGTCCCCTGAGGGGTGCCAGTCCAGGTTGCGCCACAACCGGGGCAGGACATCGGCGGCACGCAGGGGAGACAGCACATAATCCGTGTACCCCTGCTGCAGGGCGAAGACAATCATCTCGCACTCTCCGGCCTCACTCACCAGAAACCACGGGATGTCGCGGGGCAGACCCATGCGGTCCCGCAACCCCTGGTGCTCCGACGTGGTCATGCCGGCCGGCTTCACGACGTATCCCGCAACCGGGTGCCCCGCGGCCAACGCGCCAGGCCCATGCGCGGACGCGGACGCGGACCCGTGCGTCGCACCATCGCCTTCCGAGCCCAACTGTTTATAAACACAACCAAAGCCGCCGGTGGTTTCGAGAATTCCCCGCAGGGCCTCCCCGCAAGCCGACTCTCCCGGTTGCACGATCCAGACATAATTGAGTTGCCGTTTCATGTCCGGTGCATTCCCGGGTCATGGGTGGATTGCTGACGGCGACGATTGAGGTCGGGAAGGGTTGGCATGGCGGGTCGGATGTTGCTGCCGGGGCTGCCGGTCGGGCTCAGAACGCATCCACGCTGTCGGATCAGGATCCCAATTTCCCCAACGCAGTCACGATCGAGAAATGCCCCAGATTGGGGCGCGGCAACCACCTGGGATCAGTCGATGGAGCTGAAGATTGTCCGGGGACCTTTCGCGGGTGACTTGCCTGATACTGCCTGGATCGGGTTTCACTTCACATTTTATAAGGCGGGTGTCAATTCCGATTCCCTCCATGGGTCGATTGTGGACCTCGTTGTCCCGGATCGAGAAATGGTCCGGGGCCAGGATCATCGGGGCCAGGAACCGGGCGTCGGTGTTGCCGGTCGCCTTAGGATTCCCGACGCATTGCCGGGCTTAGTCCCGGCGGCGAAAGACGGAGTCACCCGCGGAAATCGGAGACGCCACAACCGGCCCCCGGAAAGGGCGGTCTTCCCGGGTGGGTTCCACTCCGAAAGTGTCGACCCCCAGATCCCGACGCATCGCCACGAGCAGGCTGTGCTTTTTGGCGGCCAGTTTTTCAGGATCAGACGGCTCCCCGGACTGGATCACCAGCCAATCCGTGTATTCCCGGAGCACGTCGACCCCGGCACGCAGGCGCATGGCGGCATCCCGATCAGGCAGTCTCCGGTCGGATGGACTGCCATGATCGCCCGCATGGACGACCTCCAGGACCGCCTCATAGATCTGACTCCGATCGTGCGCCAGGCGGGCGTCGATCTCCCGCTGTTTGGAACTGCGGATGGCCGAGGCGACCAACCACGCGGCAAGGAAGACGGTGAGGCAGGCCACGGCCAGCACGATTCCCACCTGCGGCTCCAGGACCCCGAAGGTCCGCTGGATCTGATCCAGGCTGAAACCGATCCCGCTGACCAGTCCGACAACGATCAACACCGCGATGATCCCGATCACAAGGAGGGCGGCGATCCGGTGCGTTCTTTTCATGGACGGACGAATTCAGCCGAACGAACTGCGCCGGGGCCGCGTCCCCGGCGGTTCGCAGGCCCGCATCTATGTTCCGGGACGGGTGAATCCCCGCCACCCGCGATCCGCCGGCGACTCTGGGAATTCTTCGGGCGTTTTGGGTATGAGTTGCCGGTCTGGGAGAGACCTTCGGCTCATTACCCACCTAATCAGAAGCCTGTCAATACGGATCCTCAATCAGCCGGCGCCCGCCAGAGTCGGACTCCCCCGTCCGGACTGACCGGAAGATAACGACCGACACCCAGGGTCGTGCCATCCGGGGAAAACTGCGGCTGACCAAGGAACCGGCCGGACCACCGGAAGGACAACAATTCCTGCTGGTTCCACACCTCCCAAAGCTGGATCGCCTGCCCGGACGTGGCAGCCAGGGTCCGGCCATCCGGGGAGAACAACACCGTGCCGGCCGCCACCGGCAGCCCCGGCAGTCGGGACTTTTCCCGGCCACCCTCCACATCCCATACGCGCACGGTCGTATCCCAACTGGCGGACGCCAAAGTCCGGTCATCCGCCGAGAAGGCCACGGACGACACATACCAAGTATGGCCGCGGAGCGTATGCAGGGTTTGGTGGCGGACCCGATCCCATAATAATAAGGAACCGTCGGGGAGGCTGATGGCCAGAAGCCGATGATCGTGCGAGAATGCCACGGCGCCAGCCTGCCCACCCAAGGCCGCGGCCAGGGCCGACTGCGGGACCCCCGTGGCGACATCCCATAGCATCAACTTGCCGACGGGGGATGGCGGCCCATTCATCGAGATGGAGATGCTGGCCAGGGTTCGTCCGTCCCCGGAGAATTGCAGGACATGGATCCCGTTGGTCCCACCGGCGGCGCGGTGCCGGAGTCCGCCATCCGGCCAACTCCGGAATTCGATCCCGCCATTCAGGAAACCCAGCGCCAGGGTATGGGCATCGGAGGTGAGAGCCCCAGAGGTGGCCGGCGTTTCGGACGTGATGCGTTGCCGGGCCGTCTCGCGAAGGGTCGCCACCTCCCACGTCCTCAGGGTGGCGTCGGCGTCCAAGGTGAGGACCGTGCGGCCGTCCGGGAGGAACCCGACGAAGGATTGGGCATCGCCCAACAACTGTTCCCTGGGTTCCGGCGGCACCTTCCAAAACTTGACGGTCTGATCGCGGCTGCCCGAGAGAAAGCTGCGGCTGTCGGGATTGAAAGCCATGGACCAAATGCTGTTGCCGTGTCCGTGAAGTTCCGCCTCCTTATGCCACCCGGCCACCTTCCAGAGCGTCACAAACTGGTCGCTTCCACCGGTGGCCAGCCAGCGGCCGTCCGGTGAGAAGGCCAGGCCGCAGACGAAGGTCGTGTGCGAGGTGAAATTAGTGACCACCTGACGCCCGGGGACATCCCAGACTGTGACCTCCCCATACATGCCGCCCACTGCCAGAAACCGGCCCTCCGGCGAGAACACCGCGGCGTAGGCATGATCCTGGATCCTGCCCGGCAACACGGACAACACCCCTCCCGTCACGGCGTCGTGCAATTCAACTTCCTCCCGACGCGCGACCGCGAGCACGTGACCGTCCGGGCTGAAGGCGAACATTTCCATCGGGCCCGCGACCAGCGTCCGCGGTGTCCAGGAGACGGGATCCCATACTTTGAGATCGATGCCAGGGGTGGTGGCCAACTCCCCTTTTCCCGGTGTGAAGGCGACCACCCGGACCGGTTCGCTCAAAGTTTTCCGTTCCGACCAATCCCGGGTGTCCCAAACCGTCACCGACCCGGCGTCAGAGGCTGCAGCCCAGCGGCCGTCAGAGGAGACGGCGAGGGAATTCAGCGATGGATTGACGGCCAGGGTCCGGAGCGTTTTCGTCAACCGCCGGGTTTTCAAACTCCACAGTTTCACGGTCCGATCATTTCCCGTGGTGAGAAAGGATTCGCCATCGGGAGTGACCGCCACCGACGCCACCTCCGCATTGTGGGCGGGGACCGAATCGGTCTCCTCACCGCGGCACAGCGCCCACAGATGGCGCCATTCAAAGCCGCGATGATCCTCCTCGCCCGGTTGGGGCAGATGACGGCGGAGAAGGTTCACGGCGCGACTGAGGTCTTTCTCGGCCTCAAAATGCGAAGCCAGGCTGATATCCGCGGCATAGAGCCCGTGTCGCAGCGCCGTGGCACTCACGGTGGCGCGATGCCATTGCCATAAGATGCCGCTCCCTCCGAGCAACACCGCCGATCCCAAAGCGGTCAAAAGTCCGGCAACCACGGGGTTGCGCCGGCACCAACGCCACACCTTTTCCGGGGCGCCGGCCGGCCGCGCGAGGATGGGTTCATCGCGCAGGAAACGGCCCAACTCGTCCGCCAAGGATTCCGCGCTGGCATAACGTTTGGCCGGGTCCTTCTCCAGGCACTTCAGGCAGACGGTTTGGAGGTCGCGCGGAAGTCCGGGATGGAGCAGGCGGGGCGGCACGGGATCCTCTTCGTGCAACTGCCGCAGCACCTCCTCGATCGTTGCCCCTTGGAACGGCGGACGCCCCGTCAACAGATGATATAATATCGCACCGATCCCATACACATCACCGGCCGGTCCGAGATGGGCGCTTTTGCCCGAGGTCTGCTCGGGTGGCATGAAATTGGGGGAACCGAGGGCCTGGCCGGTGACCGTGATGCCGAAATCACCCCGCAACCGCTTGGCCAACCCGAAATCCGTGATGCGCACCTGGTCGGCGGCGTCGATCAGCACGTTCGACGGCTTCAGGTCGCGATGGAGCGTGCCTTGCTGATGGGCATGCTGGATCCCCCGTGCGATCGCCTCGCAGTAGCGCACCGCACGCTTGGGTGCGAGCGGGCCGTCGCGCACGATGTCGGCAAGGTCACGGCCCTCGACATATTCCATCGCGAAGAAGTGCTGGCCGTTGTCCTCGCCCGTTTCGTGGATGGCCACGATGTTCGGGTGTCGCAGGTTGGCGGCGGCCTCGGCTTCGGCGCGGAATCTCAGCACCTCCTGCTTGCTGGCGAACTGTCCGGAGAGGATGAGCTTGAGCGCGACGATCCGGTTCAACCGGGTCTGTCTGGCCTTGTAAACCACGCCCATGCCACCCCGGGCGATTTCTTCCAGCAGGTCGTAGTCGCCGAAACGCCGCGCGGTCGGAGGCGGATCGTGCGGGACGCCTGGCTCCGGGTCGCACCGGGTGTCCAGTGCCATTCCCAGCAGGCATTTCGGGCAGCGTTTGCCCACCACGCCTTCGCGCAGTTCGTCACCGCATTGGTTGCAAAGCCGATTCATGATTGGGCGCAGGCTTCCGTCATCCCCACCCTGCAGGAAATCCACGGAATGGTTGCAGGATATCGGGCCGATGACGCCACCGGACCGGGGGCAACCTTCATCCGCGCGGTTGGCCCAGGACGGCCATCAGGTGCCGCACCTCGTCGTCC
This sequence comes from Verrucomicrobiota bacterium, assembly GCA_025360495.1. Classification (GTDB taxonomy): domain Bacteria; phylum Verrucomicrobiota; class Verrucomicrobiia; order Limisphaerales; family UBA9464; genus UBA6176. The sequence continues at coordinate 5,057 of JANYCC010000291.1, forward strand.
ACTTCCGCCGGCGTCGCCACCGTGTGGGCGATTTCCTCGCGCAGCAAATCCCGATACCGCCGCTTGAGGCGGTGCATGTCCGACTTGATGGTCCCTTCCGCCACGCCGAGGCGCGCCGCAGCCTGGGCATAGGTCAGGTCGCACTCCTCCCCGGGCAGGAATTGTTCCAACAAGGCGAACCGTTCCCCTTTGCCTTCGCCCGCATATTCCGCTGCCAGGCGGGCGCGCACGTTTTTCAACAGGGTGAGTGCCCAGGTCTGCTCATAGATCCATTCCGCATTGCGGTCATCGGCGGGTTCGATCCGGGGACGGTCCTCGTCCGGAAGCTGTTCATCCAAGGAAACGGGCTGCCGGCCGCCGCCGCGTTTCTGGGCCGAGGCACGTTCCCATTCATTGATGAGGAAGTGCTTCACCGTGGTCAGGAGAAACGACCGGAAACGTCCCCGTTCGCGCTGCGCCAGGCGGTATTGTTCCTTTTCCAGGAACCGTTCGAAAAACTGCTGGGTCAGGTCCTCCGCGTCGCCCGGATTGCGGTCCGTGCGCCGGATATAGGCATGGATGGGCGCCCAATAGGTCTGGCATAATTGCCCCAAGGCCGCGGCCGCCGCCGGCGCATCGTCAGATTTCGCACCGAGCACGACCGTCCAATGGGTCGTCGTGAACCAGCGCGGCGGTTCAGGGGGCGGGTCGGTGGGATGATCGCCCATGTTTCGTCACGGGAACACCACCTGGAAAAACCGCGTGATCGGCCCCGGGGTCACCGTGATCTCCTCGTCGCCCGCCGTTCCCCGCGCCGGGAAATCCCAACCCTCCTTCTCCTCCCCACCCAAGGTCTCTTGCGCCACCACCCGGCAGGCACGCCCCGGTTGCCGGCTGAAATGCAATCGCACAACACGATCCACGGTCCGATCCGCCACCAACGTCACCCGGCTCGCCTCCAATCGAGGATCCGTTCCGGCAAGGAATTCGCCGTAGTTGGACCTCCCGTCATGGTCCGGGTCCCCGTCGGCCCCGTCATCACCCACCGCCGAATCGGTCCGCAAACCGTGCGCCCGCTCCCAAACGTCGGGCAAGCCGTCGCCATCCAGATCGCCGTCGGGTGCGGGCCGCGACGCCTGGTCCGCTTCACCCGGCGATCCATCGGGGAACGCACTCAGTCGCCAGGCTCCCGGGTTGTTCAGTTGGGGCGGTGCGGCCGCCTCGGTCCGCGGCACGAGACTCCAACCGGCACCGTCGGCCAGCGGTTCGAGGGTCGGATCAAAGACCACGTCCGCCACGATCTCCCCGACCGGGCCGAGCACTTGCACGTGATCGCCGCCATCGCTCAGGTGCCCTTGGTATTCGCCGGCAATCGCGGTGACCGCCGGGTAGCGCTCGGCGAAGGCGGCGGCATTCGCCACCACGACACAGCGCCCGCCCGGTCCCAGTTCGCGAATCGGGTTGGTGCCGCCAAAACCGAAGGTGACCCCACCCGAAAGCCGGAATCCCTCCAGCGAAAGGCGGTTGGCCCCGGCGTTCTTGAATTCCAGGAATTCCAGGTCCGCCGCGGAATGGTTTTCCCCCGCCATTTCGGCCGGATGATAATGGATTTCGGTGGGCAGCAACGGCTCGGGCGTCGCGACATAAGCCGCGTCATAAAGTCCCCCCCATTTGCTCACCAGCGGCGCCAGGTTGCCACCGATGCTCAGCTTATGATCGGGATTGAAAACCCGCGCCTTGACCCGGGTGTTGCGGTCCAACACGACGCTCCCACCCCCGGGATAGGCCAGCGCCGTCGGGGACAACGCCCCGCCGGCGAGACGCGGGTCGGTGCCGTCGGTGGTGTAATAAAGGATGGAGTTCACGTTGGTGGTGCGTGAAAGAAGGGACAGTTCGACGTGTCCGGGGGGAGGCTGGAGCCGGCTGGGGCCCACGATCGGTGCCGGGACGAACCGCCCATCCATGAAAGCCAGGCGGTTGGACAACCAGTTCTTGGAAAACGTGATCTCTCCGGCATAGGTGCCGCCGCGGTAGACGGTCCCCCATTTCGCCCGTTCGCGGGGTTGGGCCTGCTTCAACTGGCCGGTGAATTCATCCAGCAGCCCGAACATATGGGGCAGACTGAGTTCACCGGTGCGCAACGCCTCATAGCGATCGATCCATTTCTGCAGGAATTCCAGATCCCGGAACAGGCGCGGCATCCAATAGGCATCAAAGAAATTCGAGCCCCAGACCTTCGGGGCAAGGTCCCGGCCGTCGGTCGAACCCCATGCCCGGTCATAATCCCACATCGGGCCGAAGGAAAGCCTGCCCCCCCTCGGCTTATAAAAATAGGTGCTCAACACCAGCGCATCCACATTGAAGGAAAGCGTGTTGAGGATATGGAAGTCGATCGATTCATCCAGCTTGAGATACTTCGCGTAGCCATTGGTCGGATCCCCAAAGTTGGGCCCGTTGAGCGCGGCCCCAAAGTCCTTGAAGTACTGCAGGACATAGGCCCGCTGTGCCGCCCGCTCGGGCCGTTTGATCAGGGGTTCCTTCGGGTCGAGGTATAACATCGTGGTCCCGGCCCCGGGAAACCCCGAATCACCCGGGTCCGGCCGGTCCACCTTGAACAGATAGCCGCCCGTCACCTCCGGATCCCGCACGTTCTCCGGCTGCAGCTTGTCGACATCGACCCGGTTTTTCCCCTGCTTGATCTTCTCCTCCACCACATAGATGCCCTGATAGGAAGCCGTGGTGACCGGGCCGGTCCCCGTCCCCACCAGGTAGACCTCGGCATATCGCGTCCGGGAGGAATACCAACCCAGGTCCCGGAACAGCCGGTGCGACAGCGGATTGTGCGTCATGATCGGATCAAACAGGTTGGGCGCATAAAGGACCCAGTCCGATTCCGCGGGCATCCCCAGCAGCGATGCCACCTCGTCCTGGCCGAACTCGTTCTGGAATTCCATCTTCAGGCTGACCTTCGCCAAGCCCTCCGTGCTCGAGCCGCGGGTCTGGATCAGTGCCCGTTGCGAAAGGGTCGGCGCGTTGGTCAGCGTCGTGACCCCATTCACCGGTTCGAAGACTTGCACCGTGGCAAACGACCCTGGTGCGGTGCTCGGCCGACCCCGGCCATAATCGTGGATCAACAGGATCGGCAGGTCCGAAACGACGGCCGCGGCCGATGCGGCCAACGGGATATAAGTCTCGCTCGAGACCGGCCCCGGAAGTTTTCCCGGCGAAAACGCCCGGGCCCGCACATGCACGGCATTGGTCACCACGATGGGTCCCACATAGACCGACGACGTGGCGGCCGGCAGCGTCCGGTCGATCGTGTACCGGATGACGGCATTCGGATCGTCCCGGTCCAACGCCAGTGCCACGGTGAGCGCGGTGTCGTAGGTGCGGCTGGGCGTGGCAAAATCCACCCCGGGCGCGAAACCCGATCCGGCGGTCGAGTTGGCCGCCCCCGGGGTGGGTTTGTCGAAAAAGCCGATGACGTCCGAAGCGCCGTTCACCCGGCCATAGGAAACATCGGTCTTCTGCGGGGGATATTTCGGGGAGAATTCGGAAACGACCAGGCCGTCGGGACCATAAAGGCCGAGATAACCCCCGCCCGCATTCAGTTTGAAATTGGTGTGCAGGCGTCCGGCGGTGGAAGTCCGGTCCTTGGCCGAGGCGAACACCACGAGGAATCCCCGGGCCGGCAGGGCCAGGTCCGGGAACGCCCACTTGGCAGGGACGGCCGGATCATCGGTCAGTGTCCATCCCGCCAGCGAAACATCCGTCGCACCGGTGTTGAAGAGCTCGAGCCAATCTGAGTAGTCCGCATCCTCATCCCGGAGAGTCTTGCCATTCTTGGCCATGAATTCGGAAAGGATGACCCCGTCCGGAACCGCCGTCGTGTCGACCGTATAATTCCAACTCCCGCCCGCGAACGGATTGCCCACGGTGGCGAGGTCGGTGATGCCGTGGCCGGTCGCCCAATGCGCTTCCACAGTGGGGGAGGTCAGGTCCGGCAGGGTGAAGACAAACTGGCCCAGTCCGACCTGTTGCACCGCCGCCGCCGGTTGGCCATTCACGATCAGGTCCGCGGCATCCACGCCCCGGACGGCTTCACTGAATTGCACCTCGATGGTTTTCAGCTCCCGCACTTCACTTCCCGGGATCGGTTCGGTCGAGATCACCTCGGGCGCGACCAGGTCGGGGTCTCCGGTCACGGAAAGGTCGAAGGAGACGGGACCTCCCCCCGTGGCGGGCAGGATCAGCGCCGCGAGCCGATTGGTCCCCGGCCGGAGGGACTGCAATTGGTCGCGCGTGCGGACCACGGCAACCGTGTGCACCGAACCGGCCGGACCGATTGCGGTGGCGCCCGGCGAGGCCACGTCAGGAGCGACCCCGTCCCGCAGCACTTCCACACCATTCAACCAGAGCACCACGCCGTCGGCCCCGGCCACCTCGAATCGCAGGGTTGCATAATCCCCGGGATTGCGGACGACGAGTTGGGTCCGGGCCAGGAGTCCCCCCGCGACACCGGGCACCACCGCGACAGCGCCCGGCAGACCCCGTGCCAAAGGGGCTGCTCCGGCCAACCATCCCGAATCATCAAACTCATCCTCCCGCCATAATCCGGGGTTGGAGGGGTCCGGCTCCGCATCGGTCGCGAGGAATTGCCAGATGGCACCGGTCGTCAGCAAATCGACCGCCCGGACGGTGGGCGCGAGGCCCGCGAACAGCACGGCGAACAAGGCAAGGAAACGCATGGGGCGGCCACAGACTGGCGATTTCCACGACCGGTCGCAATCCACGGTTGTGGGATTCACGATCCTTTCCAGTCCCCGGCAAGAGGCCTCCTCTCCCCGTTTGGAATTTTTCCTTTGTCCGATCCCCACATTTCCGTCATTACCCCTCCCCGCTAACGCCATGGCACTGATTGTACAGAAATTCGGCGGCACCTCCGTCGGCAACACCGAGCGCATCCGGAACGTCGCCCGTCGCGTCGCCCGCAGCCGCGCGGAGGGCGACCAGGTCGTCGTCGTGGTATCCGCGATGAGCGGCGTCACCGATGGGCTGATCAAGCTCGCCAAGGAGATCACCGGGCTCCCGGCGGAACGCGAGATGGACATGCTCCTGGCCACCGGCGAACAACAGACGATCGCCCTGGCCGCCATCGCCCTCCACGCCGAGGGACTCGACGCCGTCTCCCTCACCGGAGCCCAGGCGGGCATCGTCACCGACGGGGTCCACACCAAGGCCAAGATCCAGAACATCGCCCCCGACGAGGTCCACCGG
>JANYCC010000301.1 GCA_025360495.1 Verrucomicrobiota bacterium
CGATCCAGTTGGTCAAGGTGGGCGAGCAGACGGGCACGCTCGACACGGTCGTGGTGCGGGCGTCGGAGGCGATGGAGCGGCGGCGCAACCTGGTGCAGCAGGTGGTGACCGCGCTGACCTACCCGTTCATCGTCCTGATGGCAGCGATCGGAGTAGCGCTGTTCATGGTGCTCAACGTCATCCCGAAGCTGGAGATCTTCATCCGCGCCCTCGGCAAGAAGCTCCCGCCGACGACCGTTTTCCTGATGAATCTCTCGGGCTTCTTCAGGACTTATGGCGTGACGATGCTGACGGTGGCGGTGCTCTTCGTGGTCAGCCTCCTTGTATTATATAGGTTGCCGACCTTCCGCATCACGATCGACCGCACCCTGCTGCGGATTCCCCTGATCGGGAAGGTCCTGCGGGTGGCGGGGACCGCGCTGTTCGCCCGGGCGCTGGGCATCCTGATCCGTTCGGGGGTCACCGTGCTGGACGCGCTCAAGACGATGGAATCACTGGGGGCCAACCGGTATCTGTCGGCGCTGGTGGCGATGGCACGGCAGAAGGTTTTCGCCGGCGGATCCCTGGCCGAGACCCTGATCGACAAGCACGGTTTCATGCCGATGCTCGGACGGATGGTCGCCGTGGGCGAATCCTCCGGCCGGCTGGATGACGTGCTGGACGAGGTGGCCAAGTTTTACGAGGGGCAGCTGGCGATCCTGATCAAGCAACTCAGCGCCATCGTGGAGCCGGCGATCATCGTCTTCGTCGGCGGCATCGTGGGTTTTGTTTATATCACCTTCTTCCTGACCATTTACTCCGCCGCCGGCAAGTGACCTGAGACTATGAAACCAACCCCTCCTTTTTCCCGGCGACTCTGGGCCGCCCTGCTGCTGGGTGTCGCACTGTCCGTCACCGGCCACGCCCAGGGGATCGGCGAGGTCATCCGGGCGCGCAACCAGGCCGTCCAGGGCGCGGTCCTGCGCGACCCGACCCAGCCGGGTGCCGCGCTGCAACAACTGATCCAGGCCGGGCCGGCGACCGGGGGACGGATGTTGCGATTGCAGGTGCGCGGCACCGGCACCAACGCCACGCCCGAGGAAATTGAGACCTTCCGCAAGACCAAGCCCCGGGAGCGCGTCATCGAGATGATCGAAGCCTCCGGGGTGCCCTTCCTCGACATCGCCCGCGCCCTGGCCAAGACCACCGGCCTCAACATCGCACCCTCGGCGACCGCGGCGACCAATCTCGTGTCGGTCTACCTGGTGGACCTGCCGGCACCGGTCGTCCTGGAGACGCTTTGCAACGCGCATGGATTATGGCTTCGTGACGACGAAAAGACCGGGATCATCCGGGTTTATACCGTCGGCGAATTCCGACGGGACCTGGCCTCCTTCCGCGAGGAACACACCGAGGTCTTCACGCTCCTCTATCCCAATGCCTTCGATATCGCCAATGCGATCGGCGACCTGTTTGGTGACCGGGTCGATGTGAGCCTCGGGGAATACGATGAGCAATTGACCCAGGAATTGACCCAGCGGATGACGCGGTTCGACATCATGGACCAACGGGCATCGGGCCTGGGGCAACCTTCGAGCGGTGGCAGTGGCGGCGGAGGGCAGGGGGGCAGCGGGGGTGGATTCTCCGGCCAGAGCCAGGGCGGTGGTGGTGGAGGTGGTGGCGGACGTCAGGGCATGGGCATGCAGGGCGGGATGGGAATGCAGGGTGGGCTGGGCGGGGGTGGCGGGCAATCGGGGCAACGTCGGCGGACCCAGAACACGCAGAATTCGCCCCAGCAACTCGCCACTCTGGTGAATCCCAACCTCAGCGCGGAACAGGTCCAGACGCTCTCCGACGCCCAACTCGAAGGCGAGACCGCCATCGCCGCACGGGCCGTGGATTCCGCCCTGGGCCGACGCGTCACCATCCATGTGACGGTGATGCGACGGCAGAACAAGCTGCTGGTGCGCACCGCGGACGAATCGGCGCTGACCGACATAAAATCACTGGTCCTCAAGCTCGACGTGCCGCAGGCGATGGTATTGCTGGACGTCCGGGTGCTGCAGGTCCAATTGGGCGATGGCTTCACGTCCGCCTTTGACTACTCCCTCGTGAAAGGTGTGGGCGACGGCAGTATGAAC
>JANYCC010000326.1 GCA_025360495.1 Verrucomicrobiota bacterium
GTGGAACCTCGCCCTACCAAAACAGACCGGACCTGTGGGCGCTTCGAATCGGCAGGGCGAGGTTCCACCCGAGCCGCCCAGATGGCATCCGATTCACCCTGGCCCCCGTTTGAAAGCGCCAGGGGACTGGGCGCACTCCAGGACGTGAAGCGCCGTCGGATGCCGGTCCCAGCCCGGTACACGGGATCCCGTGCGAGGAGGGATCCCATTCCGACGGGGACGCGGGAGTGCGGCGCTTGCCAATGGGGGCTGGAATCGGTTTATTGCGGGATATGGAACCGTCTGCGGCTGACCCGGGCAACCCTGCGACGAAGGAACGCCTGAACAGTCATGTCGCGATCACGGTGGCGCTGCTGGCGTCGTTCATGGCGGTCACGAAGGTGAAGGACGACAACATTGTCCAGGCGATGCAGCAGGCCAAGATGAACGCGGTGGATACGTGGGGCGAATACCAATCCAAGAAGGTCAAGCAGCACCTCGCCGAGTTGGGCATCAGCCAGCTCGCCGCACTGCAGATGGTCGCCGGAACGAACGCGGTCCCGCAACTCGCCCAGATGAAACGGGGCTACGAATCGGAAATCGAACGGTATCGGGGCGAAGAAGGGGCACTGACCGGAAAGGCGCGCGCATTCGAACGGGAATACGACACCCTTAACTTCCGGGACGATCAGTTCGATCTTTCGGATGGCGCCTTGTCGGTCGCCGTGGGGGTGCTCGCCGTCGCGTCCCTGACCAATCGGCGCTGGCTTCTGGTGTTGGCGTGGGGGTTCGGTGCGATCGGGTTGGTGCAGGGATTGGCCGGCCTTTTCCGATGGCCGCTGCATCCGGACTGGCTGGTGCGGATCCTGTCGTGAATGGACCGCCATTGTGCCGCAAGAAGGGCCAAGGTAGGGTTCGGTTGTCTTGAGATTGCCTTGCATATCCCCGGTTGTTCACAGCGTCTGGCTTGGCCTATGCCTGCTGCTGGTTGCCCAGGCCAAGGAACCGGCGCGGCCCGCGGCGGCGGCCGTGGCCACGACGGAGGTGTTTTTTTCGCCCAAGGGTGGTTGCACCGAGGCCGTCGTGGGGGAATTGGGCAAGGCCAGGACCAATGTCGTCGTGCAGGCCTATTCGTTCACTTCCGCGCCGATTGCCAAGGCCCTGGTGGATGCCCATAAGCGCGGGGTGAAGGTCCAGGTCATCCTCGACAAGGGACAGCGGACCCAAAATTATTCGTCGGCCGATTTCCTGGCCCATGCCGGCATCCCGACCTTCATCGATGCCAAACATGCCATCGCGCACAACAAGGTCATGGTCATCGATGGGGTGACGATCCTGACCGGGAGTTTCAATTTCACGACGGCGGCGGAAAAGAGCAACGCCGAGAACCTGCTGGTCATCCATGACCCGTCACTGGCGGCCAAGTATGCCGAGAATTGGAAGGAACATCTGGCTCACAGCGAAGGCTACGCGGGGAGATGATCGGTCCTCTCCGGGGAAGCCGGCGACGACGACCGTCTGTCATCCCTGACCGGGTATGAATCGAGCGGTGCGCCAAAGGATCCGGACGGCCTCCGTCACCTGCCTGATGCTTTGGGCGCTTCGGGCGGCAACGGTGGCAATGGCGGCGGAGGAACCGATCGCCGTCGATTCCCACAAACAACTGTTCCTCGACGATCATCTCATCGCCTCCATGACGCACGTCAGGCGGACGGTGGAGCCGGTGCGGAAATTTCCCGGCAACCCCGTCCTCTATCAGACGGAACATTGGGAATCGCCCCTGGCAATCCTCTACGGTTCGGTCATCCGGGACGGGGGGAAATACAAGGTGTGGTATATCAGTCGGAACCGGGCGGGCCCGGGAGTCAGCTATGCGACGAGTGACGACGGGATCCGGTGGGACAAACCACTCCTCGACCTCACCCTTGTCGATGGGGAGAGGTCGAACATCCTGTTTACCAAGAAAACCCTTTGGGAAGGACCCCCGGAGTTCCCCCATTTCCAGGAATTGTTCGGCGTGCATCGCGACGACCGCGATCCCGACCCGGCGCGCCGCTATAAGATGGGCATCCTCGACATTGACTGGAAATACGAGGGTCCGGACGGGTTGCCGGGGCGACCGGGACAACGGCGGGGTCTCGGCATCGCGGGGAGTCCGGATGGCATCCACTGGAGCCTGATCGACGGTTGGGCGAGTGCGGCGATCTCAGACGGCGCGACACATTGGATGTTGGATCCCAGTAGTGGGAAATATGTGCTTTATGGGCGCACGACCCTGGTGTCGCCCCAAATCAGGGCGGCATGGTCCAACCACGTGGGGTTCCGGGAGTGGTATGACGGCCGGGCGGTCGCGCGCATAGAATCGGACGATTTTGTGAATTGGGATCACCGCCGTCCCCTCACGGCGCCGGTGGTCATGACGGCGGACCTCCAGGACCGGCCCATCACGGAGATCTATTCCATGAAGGTCTTCCCGTATGAAGGCATTTACATCGGGTTGGTCCAGGTCCTTCACTCCGCACCTGAGGAGGGAACGCTCGACGTTCAACTGGCGGTGAGCCGTGACAGCATTCATTTCACGATACGAAACGTGGCATCGACGGGGGTGATGGGG
>JANYCC010000369.1 GCA_025360495.1 Verrucomicrobiota bacterium
GGCACCCGCACCCGCATTCTCGAGGCGGCCGCACTCGCACGCGCCGTCGTCACCACCCCCATCGGCGCCGAGGGCATCGACGTCGGCGGCGATGCGTTCGTGCGGGAGGATGCGGTCGGACTGGCCGAAGCCGTCCGACAACTCCTCGACAACCCGGCCCTGGCGCGGGAATCGGGCCGCCGGCTTCGCGACCGTTGCGCCAGCCGGTATTCGGAGGATCGCGTGGCGGTTGAATTGGTCCGCGAGGTGGGCCGTTTCATCACCTCGCGCAAGGAGGTGTCCGCATGAGCGACCCGCTGGTCAGCATCATCATGCGTTCCTATAACGAGGCGTGGGCCCTCAAGGACACCCTGCCGGCGTTGCGCGCCCAGGAGTACGCACCCTGGGAACTCATCGTGATCGATTCCGGATCGACCGACGGTTCCCACGACCTCATCCGCGCCGCACAGCCCGCGCATTTCGTGCAGATCACCCCGCGGGAATATAATCCCAGCCGCGTCATGAACCACGGCATGCGGCTGGCCCGGTCCGAGTTCGGGATCTTCCTGAACGCCGACGCCACGCCGCAGGGTCCGGGTTGGCTGGGACCGCTGGTCCATGCCCTGCAGAACCCGGGGACGGCGGCGTGTTTCGGCCGGCAGATCCCCCGCCCCGACTGCCAGGCGGTGTTCGCGTGCGATTATGACCGCTGCTTCGGGCCACAGCGCGAGTCGGCCCACTGGGACCATTTCTTCAGCATGGTGAGCAGCGGCCTGCGACGCGACGTGTGGGCGCAGCGCGGGTTCCGTGAGGACCTGCAATATGCCGAGGACGATGAATACACGCGCTGGTGCAAGGCGCAGGGACACGGGATCGCCTATGTCGCCGGGTCGGTGGTGATGCATTCGCATAATTATAGCCCCGACCAGAGTTACCAGCGGGCGTTCGGCGACGCCCGGGCCCTGGCTGCGACCTGGCCCGGCCGGCCGGATGACTTCAATTTCACCCGGACCGTCCTGACCGGCTGGATGCAGGATTTCCGGAAGGATCTCGGTTTCTGCGCCCGCAACCGGCGACTCGGCGAACTGTGCCACTCCGGCCGCATCCGGTGGCGTCAGCGCCGCGGCCGCCTCGCCGGATTCCGCCAGGGCTGGAAGGATTACCGGGAAGGCGGGACGCCATGAGCACCCCGCCGGTCCAACGCTTCACCCCCGACGGCAACGGGTCGCTGGAATCGCACCTGGCCGGGGTCTGCGACGAGGTCCGCGCCGGCGTGCGGGCGCTGGTGCCGCCGGGGAAACTGGACGGACTGCTGCTCGCCGGCGGTTATGGGCGGGGCGAGGGAGGCGTGCTGCGGTCCCCGGAAGGCGACCGCCCTTATAACGACCTGGAATATTATGTCTTCGTCCGCGGCCATGCCTTCCTGGCCGAACGGGCCTTTGGCGGACGATTGCACACCCTCGGCGAACGACTTTCCCCGGCGGCCGGCCTGGAGGTCGAGTTCAAGGTGCTCACCCTCGCCAAACTGCGTCGCAGCGGGCCGTCCATGTTCTATTATGACCTCGTGATGGGGCATCGCTGGCTGGTGGGTGATGACGGCCTGCTGGAGGGCTGCGGGCAACATCGCGATGCCTCGCACCTCCCCCTTCATGAGGCGACCCGCCTGCTGATGAACCGCTGCTCCGGCCTCCTTTTCTCGAAAGTGCGGCTGCAACGTCCGCAGTTCGGTCCCGACGAGGCGGATTATGTCGGGCGGAACCTGGCCAAGGCGCAACTCGCGCTGGGGGACGCGGTGTTGACGGCTTATGGCCTCTACCATTGGAGTTGCCGCGAACGCCACGACCGCCTCAAAACCCTTTGCGGGCGGCTGCGCGACACGATGACCCCGCCTTCGAATCACGCCACCGAGCTGCCCTGGCCGGTCGCCTCATCCCTCCCGTCCCACCACGCCCACGGCGTGGAGTTCAAGTTTCACCCGGTCCGGTCCGGTGAATCACGGGAGGTCCTGGCGGTCCGGCACGCGGAATTGTCGGAATTGGCCTGCCGCATCTGGCTCTGGCTCGAATCCCGACGCTTGGGAACCCCGTTTTCATCGGCGCGCGATTATGCGTTGAGCCCGGTGGACAAGTGCCCGGAGACCGACGGGCTGAAGAACCGGTTGGTGAATGCCCGGGCCTTCGGGGCGGCCGGACTCGCGGATCCGCGCTACCCTCGCCAGCGGCTGTTCGATGCGCTCAGCCTCCTGCTTTGGGAACCGGCCGCGCTGGTCGATCCCGCGTCCCGGGCCCGGTTGCGCGCCGGACTTCAGACGGATGCCGCGGACCTCGCCGGCCTCACCACCGCCTATATGCGGATTTGGAACCGCTTCAATTGACGCCATGTTTGACCTACTGAGAGCCGACATCCGTCGCAACCTGCAGGATTACGCCGTGCGCGGTCCCGTGCACCGGCTCCTGCTGTGCCTCACGCTCAACAGTGTCCATGCGGTGACCCTCATCCGCTTGCAGTCGTGGTGCGCCCGGCATCGGTTGCCGACCCTGTTCGCCGCCAAGCCCCTGTTCTGGTTCTTCGGCATCGAGGTGAGCAAGCTGGCCCGGATCGGACCCGGCCTGCGGCTGCCGCACCCGATGGGCCTGATCATCGCGCCCAACGTGACGCTCGGGGCCAATTGCGACCTCTATGCCGACGTGCGGCTCGTGCTGGCGCATGGATCCAAAGAGGGGCCGCAACTCGGGGACCACGTTTTCCTCGGCGACGGCGCGAAGGTGGTCGGCCACGTGCGTGTCGGGGATCACGCGGTCATCGGCGTCTCCAGCGTCGTCACCAAGGACGTCCCCGCGAATGCCACCGCCGTCGGGATCCCGGCCCGGATCGTTGATGAACATAATGACCGTGCGGCGGACAACCGTTGAATCCCCTTCCTTCGACAGACACCCATCCCATGAAGACCATCATCACCGGCGTCACCAGTTTCCGGAACCACGGGGTCGAGGCACTCGTCACGACCATCATCGAACAATTGCGGCAGCGCCTGCCCAATCCCGAATTCCTGGTGCTCGACCGCGTTCCCGAATACGACGCCTCCCGCGTCCGGAACCCGGATGTCCGCTTCGCCCAGGACCTGACGGCGAAGCCCCATTTCAGCAGCCGCCTGCGCGCGATGATCCTGAAATTATCCCATCAGGTGGAGGCGCTCGCCCCGGAATACCAGGCCACGCTCAAGGAATTCGAATCCGCCGACTTGGTGGTGGCGACCGGCGGCGACGTGTTCGCGTCGGAGTACGGCCATCGCTCGTTGCAATCCCACCTGGCACCGCTCCAGGTGGCGCACGAATTCGGCAAGCCGTTCTTCTTCGCCGCGCATTCCATCGGGCCGTTCAAGGATGCGGTGGATCGCGAGGCGTTTCTCGGGGTGGCGAAACATGCGGCGGGCATCTCCGTCCGCGAGGGCAAATCCCATGCCTACCTGACCGGGGATCTCGGCCTGCCGGCGTCGCAGGTGACCCTGACCGCGGACCCGGCGTTCCTGTTGGCGAAACCGGCGCCGGAGTGCCTGGCGAGACTGCGCGCCTATCATGGTTTCACCGCCGACCGCCCGGTGATCGCGCTCACGCCCAGCCAGGCGATCTGCAATTGGATGAACTCGGATTATGACCAGCATTTCCGGGTGTGGTGCGCGGTGGTGGAGATGCTGCTGCGCGAGTTGGACGCGGGGATCATCTTTGTGCCCCACGTGCAGGAACTCTCGCCGAAGAATGACGACCGGGTTCTGGCCACGCAGCTCGTGCGGCATTTCAACTTCGATGCGCGCCTCCAGATCGCGGGCGGGGATTATTCGGCGAATGAGTTCAAGGGCATCATCAGCCAGTGTGACATGGTCGTCTCCGAGCGGATGCATTCGTGCATCGCCGGCCTGTCGAGCGCGGTCTGCACGATGGCCATCGGTTATTCGGTGAAGGCCGAGGGCATCCTGTGCGACCTGTTCGAACCGGCGCAGGTGAAGGGCGGGCTGCTGCTGCCGGTGAAGGATTTCCTCGACGAAAAGGTGGCCTGCGAAAAGGTCCGCAACGCCTGGCAGATGCGCGTCGCCGTGAAGGCGCGGCTGCAACAGTCGCTGCCGGGGATCCAACGCCGCGCCGGCCTGACCTTCGACCTCATCGCCCAGCGGATGGGCGTCAAACCGGCGAATGCTTGAAACGCGGGGAACACCGGCTGCGGGGGGTGTTCATTTTCCCCGGGGGTGAGATCACTCGCTGACGTCCGGGGCGGATTTGAACCAGCGCTGCCAGATCGAGATCTGCGTGTGCGCCTCGACCTCGCCCGCCGGCCAGACGCGCAGGGTGACCCGATAGCCACCCGTCGGCTCGACATGCGCCCCGTGCCATCGCGTCGGTGGCTCCGTGGCGAGTTCCAACCCGACCTCCCCGCCCTCTCCGTGAGGTTCCAGCCGTAACCGGAACGAGGCATCCTCATCCAGGCGGGCGACGTTCCGGCTTTGGTTGCAGGCGCGGACGATGATGCCCGGCAAGGGACCTCCGCTCTGGTTATAAACCACGACGGTCGAGGTGTCGGATCGCCACACCGCCAGGCCGATCGCACCGGCGATGAGGACGAGGGACAGCAGCGGCAACATCACCCGCTTGCGTCGCCACCAATGTTTGTTTCCGTGCGGCTTCATGGAAGCCTCGGCGCTGAGGGTGCGCGTGACCAGGCCAGGGCCGCGGTGGCCGGACCTTGCGCCCAAGGGTAGGCGCCGAAGACCCGGGGATAATGTCCGACCGCCTGGCATTCGCCGAGCGCCTGACCCACGACCCCCCGCTGGTCGGTCCGACGCACGATTCCTTCCAAGCCTTTCGCCGTGACGGACGCCGCCTCCACCGGCAACGCCCCGGCCACGGCCCCGCGCTCGAAAGCCCAGACCAACAGGGCCGAACCGGAAGTGTCCTCACCCCCGTCGGGCACCGACAGGCACCAGCGCCAGAGCCCGTCCGGCTGCTGTCGGGGCGCGACCGAGCCATAGAGACGCCGGAGCAGTTCGGCGATGCGCGCGTGTGCCGGATCCCCCTCCGGCAATGCGGCCAGCGTCTCGGCCAATGCGACGGCATACCAACCGGTGCCGCGCGTCCAACCGAGCGCCCCATAACCCGCGCCCGTGCCGGAATCATAAGCATGCCACGGCAATCCCGAGGTGGGCTCGATCGCGCGGTCGGTGAACTCGACCAACTGGCGCACCGCAAGGGCCGCCGCCGCCGGCTGGGCGAAATCCCGGGCATAACCGGCCAAAAACGGGCACGCGAAAGCCAGCGTGTCAGCCAGCATCGTCTCGGGCCGTTCCGGATCATAAGGCAGCGTTCCGGTCCGGGAATGTGCGGTGCCGGACATAAGGAAGGTGGCCAATTGGGTGGAGGCCTTGCCGAAGCGTTCGCCCCCGGGACGCTTGGACAGATCCAAAAGCAGCGGTCCGATCATCGCCTGTTCGACCGACCGCAAGGGTTCCCGCAACCGACCGTCGGCAGCCACCAACCGGTCACCGAATCGCTGCAGGACCGCCTGGGTTTCGGGATCGCCGGGACCGGCTTGCATCGTGGCGAGGAGACCGGCGGCGAGACAGGCATTGGGCCAGCGGTTGACTGCGGACGATTTCCGATTGGCGGACAGGGCTTCCTCGAGACGCGAACGCGATGAGAGACCCGTGGGTGTTGCCGGCGCGAGCGCGTCAAGCTGCCGGCGGGTCCCGGCCTGAATCACGGCCAGGGCCGCGGGATCGGGCCGCGTCCAGCGCCAGACCGGGGGTGACAATTTCTCGCGCAGCCGCGGCAGCAGCCGCGCCTCGAACGCGGCCCCGACGACGAGCGAAACCCCGAGGAGGAGGGCGAGCCGTCGCCAGCGGCGCAGGCGTCGGAGGGGGTCGGGGCCGGGGGAGGCGGGGGAAGGGTTCACGGGGACGGGGACGTCGCGATGGGGGACAGGCGTTTCTGGAGGACGGCCTCGCGACGCAGGCTCTCGATGCGTGCGGTGACCCCGAGGAGGATGATCCAAAGGCCGAGATTGCGGGGTTGGACGAGCACGCGTTCGAGGGTGCTCTGGACGTAGTTCAGGGTGCAGGCCACGGCGATGCCGAAGCTCAGGCTGCGGACGAAGCCGTGCCGGAAGGTCAGCAGCGCGCGGAAGTTCCGCCAGAGGCCCATGAGGATCACGAGCATATAAGTGGTGAACCCCTGGTATCCGGTCTCCGCCAACAGGAGCCAGTAATGGCTTTCAACCACCGGGCTGGCGGCGTCCTCCTGGATTTTCATGCCCCGTCCGAGGACCCATTCATGGAGTTCCTCGACGTAAGGAAAGGGCGGGTTGAAGGCGAGGGCGAAGTTGTTCCAGCCGATGCCGAGGTGATGGTCCTGGAGCATCCGTTTGCTGGCGGCGTTCATGACATGGCGCAACTCGCTGCTGGCCTCGTTGCCGTGGTCGCCGAACCGCGCGATGATGGTGTCGAGCGTGAGCAGGAGACCCAGGGTCCCCACCGCCCCCATGATCCCGGTGGCGGTGAGGCGGCGGGCGGTCG
>JANYCC010000403.1 GCA_025360495.1 Verrucomicrobiota bacterium
ATTCAGTATTCAGTATTCAGTATTCAGTGATCAGTAAGCAGTTCTCAGTGATTCCTCGCCACTTTTCCCAACCATCGCCACACTCAACGCACCAATAACATGTCCAGCATCGGAAAACTCATGCGGCAGGCGCAGCGCATCCAACAGCAGATGGAGGCCGTGCAAACCTCCCTCGCCGCCAAGACCGTCGAAGCCCAGGCCGGTGGCGGCGCCGTCAAAGTCGTCGCCCGGTGTGACCAGACCCTGCAGTCGATCAAGATCCTGCCGGAAGCGGTGAACCCGCAGGACGTCCCGTTCCTCGAGGATCTGATCGTCACCGCGGTGAATGAGGCGATGGCTCAGGCCAAGGAAATCTCAAACAAGGAAATGGGTGCCGTCACCAACGGTCTGAACATGCCCGGCATGTTCTGAACCGGCGCCGCACCCCGCGGTCCGCCCCATGAACCTGCTTCCGGAGCCCGTCACCGCGTTGGTGGGTGCCCTCAGCCGCCTTCCGGGCATCGGTCCCCGCTCGGCGGAACGCCTTGCCCTGCACATCGTCCAGGCCGATTCGGTTTTCGTCGGACAGTTGGCCGCCGCCTTGATCGCTGCCCGCGAACGCGTCACTGCCTGCGAGGTTTGCGGTTCCCTCACCGAATCGCAGCCCTGCCCCGTCTGCGCCAATCCCGCCCGCGATCCCGCCATTCTCTGCGTCGTCGAGCGGGCCCTGGACGTCCTCAGCCTCGAGAAATCGGGCACGTTCAAAGGGCGCTATCATGTGCTCGGAGGCCGCCTCAGCCCGCTCAATGGTGTCGGACCCGAGGATCTCCGGATCGGGGAATTGGAAACCCGGGCCCAGGCTGGAGCGGTGCAGGAAGTGATCCTGGCCTTGGGAAGCGATGTGGAAGGGGAAGCCACCAGCCATTATCTGGCGACGCGTCTGGCTCCACGGGGCATCCGGGTGACCCGCCTCGCCCAAGGATTGCCCGCCGGAAGCGGATTGGAATTCGCCGATGAACTCACCCTCGCCCGAGCGCTCGAAGGACGCCGCGAAATCACCTGACACCCCGGCGACACCTCCAGACAATGAACCACGGATTACACGGATAACACGGATGCAGAATGGCGGCCTTTTGAGCCGATCACCCAAGCGACACTTGAGGCGAAGATGAACCACGGATGACGCGGATAAGTCCAAGATTCTGGAACTCCAAGGCGAGTTTATCCGTGGAATCCGCGTCATCCGTGGTTCATTTTCTTGTGGTGCCGCTGGAGTGCTGAATCCGACCCATCCCACTTTGTCCCAATCTTCTCCAATGCCGACCCGTCCCCAAGCCGTCGTGTTCGATCTGGGCAAGGTCCTGCTCGATTTTGATTTCCAGATTGCGGCCACCGCGCTCGCCCCCGCCAGCCGGTTGGGTCCGTTGGAGTTCAAGCGCGTCCTCGACCAATCGCCGCTGTTGCACCAGTACGAATCCGGGCGGATCAGCAGCCGTGGATTCTTTGAGGAAGTCGTGCGCCTGACAGGTTATTCCGGGTCGGAACCGCAGTTTCAGGCGGCGTTTGCCGACATATTCTCCGAGATTGTCCCAATGCTGGCCCTGCACGCGGACCTCCGGGCCCGGCGGGTCCCGACCTACATTTTTTCCAACACCAACGAGATCGCGGTGACCCATATCCGCGAACGGTTCCCGTTCTTCCGCGATTTTGATGGGCAGGTGTTTTCCTATGAGGTGGGGGTGATGAAGCCCCATTCGCGCATCTATGACGCCGTGGAGAAAATGATCGGGCGTCGCGGTGCAGAAATCCTCTATTTGGACGACCGGGCCGAGAACATTGACGCGGGCTCGGCTCGGGGTTGGCAGACGATTCTCCATCACGACGGGGCCCTGACGATCGCCGAAGTGGGACGACGGTTTGCGTAGAGGCCGGTGGCGTCCTCTCCGATTCCGGTCCCCCTCACCCCGGCGAGGAACGAGCGGGGAGAGGACTGGGGAGAGGGGTTGACCAGGAATCAGAGATCAGCAAGTCAGCCGTACAACGCTCGTACTCGCGCTTCTCGTCCTCGGCCCTCGTCCTCGGATCGTGCATGGAGGCTTCGAAGACGAGACGCGAGGACGAGACACGAGTACGAAGACCCGCCTCCTCTCCCCCACCCTCCTTCGTTCCTCAGGAAGAGAGGGAGTCGGCGCTGCTGCTGAAGCGCATTCCCATGCGCGGCTACGGCGGCCCGTACCGGTCCCCCTCACCCCGCGAGGAACGAGCGGGGGGAGGGCTGGGGAGAGGGGTCGCCATTCCAGACTGATGGAGGCTTGAGACCCGCCGGACGATTCGGCACCCTTTCGCCATGCGCCTTCCCGTCACTGTCCCGCGTGCCGCCGCCTTGGCCGCGGCCGTTTCGCTGACCTTCGTCGCAACCGTCCCGTGCGCCCTGGCCCAAGGGTCTTTTGAAGGTCTCGCCACCCCGGTCGAAAAGCTCAAGGTCACCCGCGATTTCAAAGTGGAATTGCTCCACACCGTCCCCAAGGCCCAACAGGGTTCCTGGGTCGCCATGTGCACCGATCCCAAGGGCCGTCTCATCGTTTCCGATCAGTACGGCAAGCTGTATCGGGTCACGCCGCCCCCGCCGGGGACCGTTGCCGGAATCGCCATCGAGGCGCTCGACATCCCGATCGGACAGGCGCAGGGCCTGTTGTATGCCTTCGACAGCCTCTATGTGATGGTGGCCAATGAGGCGTATCAGGGACGCGGCCTCTACCGGGTCCGTGACACCAAGGGCAACGACCACTTCGATGAAGTCAAACTGATTAGGAAATTGGACGGCGGCGGCGAACACGGTCCCCACGCCATCCTGCCTTCGCCCGATGGCAAGACCCTGACGATTGTCTCGGGCAACCAGACCCGGATCACCGAACTCGCCGGCTCGCGCGTGCCGAAGAATTGGAGCGAAGATCATCTGATCCCGCGACTGTGGGACGGCAACGGCTTCATGAAAGGGGTGCTGGCACCCGGCGGTTGGATCGCCAAAACCGAGCCCGACGGCACCCAATGGGAGTTGCAGGCCACCGGATTCCGCAATCCGTACGATGCCGCCTATAACCGCGATGGCGAGTTGTTCACGTTCGACGCCGACATGGAATGGGACATGAACACGCCGTGGTACCGGCCGACGCGTGTCAACCATGTGGTCAGCGGAGCCGAGTTCGGCTGGCGTTCCGGGGCCGGCAAATGGCCCGCGTATTACCCCGACAGCCTCGGGGCCATCGTGAATGTCGGACCCGGTTCCCCCACCGGGGTGACCTTTGGTTACGGCGCCCATTTCCCGGCCAAATACCAGGAGGCCTTCTTCATGAACGATTGGAGCTACGGCAAACTGTATGCCGTCCATCTCAAGCCCGACGGCTCCGGCTATACCGGCACCTTGGAGGAATTCATCTCGGGTTCCCCCCTTCCGCTCACCGACCTCGTCGTCAATCCCAAGGACGGCGCGATGTATTTCACCATCGGCGGTCGCAAAACCCAGTCCGCGCTGTATCGGGTCACCTATGCCGGGAAGGAATCCACCCAGCCGTCCGCGGGGATGAAGGGCGGGGAGAAGGACCGGGCGCTGCGTCACCGGCTCGAGTCATTCCATGGGCACGAGGATCCGGCGGCGGTCCGGGAAGCCTGG
>JANYCC010000405.1 GCA_025360495.1 Verrucomicrobiota bacterium
GGAAAAGGCTTTTGCGGGGGCGCATCCTGACGTCGAGCCCGCCAGGTCCTCCCAAGCGGCTCGGGTGGAACCTCGCCCTACCAAAACGGACCAGGCTTTTGGGTGCCCCGAATCGGTGGGGCGAGGCTCCGCCCGAGCCGACCCGGTGGAATCTGCGGGGGCACCGGCCCGTCCCTTTGCGGAACACGTTGAATGGTTGTCGCACCAGGACTTCTCGGGGTCGGAAACTCATTGGCGGCGAATGCTGGCGGGCTTCACCTCGCCGACGCCGTTGCCGGCTGGGTTCGCATCGGGATCGGGAGGCCAAACGTCACGGGGTCAGGGCACGCTGGTAAGCCGGCTTTCCGCGTCCGTCACCGCGGATCTTGTCCGGGTGGCGAAAGAATGCGACGTGACCCTGAACACCCTCGTGCAGGGTGCTTGGGCACTGTTGTTGGCGCGGCATCAAGGGGGGGCGGCCGATGTGGTTTTTGGGGCTCCGCGGGCCTGCCGACAGTCCGGGATCGCGGCCGGCGATTCGGCGGTGGGCCTGTTCGTCAACACGTTGCCAGTCCGGGTGCGGGTGGATCCCGGGGCCGATCTGGTGCCGTGGTTGCAGGGATTGCGCGCCCGGTGGACGGCGATGAGGGATCATGAACAGGTGCCCTTGGATCGGATCCGGGATGGGTCCGGGGTGCCGCGCAGCCAACCGTTGTTCGAGAGCCTCGTCATGTTCGAACATGACGACCTCGACACCAGGGTCCACCAATCGGGGTTGGCCGGGGAAAGACGGCATTTCCGTTTGCTCGGACAACCCGGACATCCGCTCAACCTGTCGGCCCACGGCGGTGCGCAACTGGGCTTGAAGCTCGCGTATGACCGGGCCCGGTTCGATGACGCGACCGCAGCGAGATTGCTCGGGCACCTGGCAACCCTCCTCGGGGGCATGGCGTCGAATCCCCAGGTTCGACTGGGCGACTTGCCGCTGTTGACACCGGACGAACGGCATCAACTGGAGGTGGAATGGAACGACACGGCGGCCGATTATCCGCGGGATCGGTGCGTCCACGGTTTGTTCGAGGACCAGGTTGACCGCGCCCCGGAGGCGATCGCGTTCGTGGATGGGGGGCGGCGGTTGGATTATATAACCTTGGACACCGAGGCCAACCGCTTGGCGAATCACCTGATCGGTCTCGGGGTGCGCCGGGGTGATTGCGTGGCCTTATACCTGGATCGCTCGACCGCCTATGGGGTGTCGGTGCTGGCGGTGCTCAAGGCGGGGGCCGCCTACGTGCCGTTGCCCGTCGGATATCCCGACGCCCGCCTCTCCCTGATGCTCTCGGACACCAAGGCGCCCGTGGTCATCACGGATCGGCCGCTGCCCGGAGGGATGGTGGGAGAAGATGTGCGGGTCGTCGACCTGGGGGACTCGGCGCCGGCCATCGCAGCGTGCCCCGCCACGCGTCCGCGGGTGGAATCCGCGGCGATGGATCCGGTGTATGTGATGTACACGTCGGGGTCGGCCGGACGTCCCAAGGGGGTGGTGGTGCCGCATCGGGCGGTGGTCCGGTTGGTCTGCGGCACGGACTTCCTGCCGTGGGGCCCGGGGCTGAGGTTCCTGTTGCTGGCGCCGGTGGCGTTCGATGCGTCGACCTTGGAATCATGGGGGCCGCTCCTGCACGGCGCGACCTGTATTGCGTTTGGTGGAAATCCCCTCGATTTCCACGAATTGGGACGGGTGATCCGCGAGGAACGGGTGTCGTGCCTCTGGCTCACGGCGGGATTGTTCAACGAGATCCTGGACGCCGACCCCGCGATCCTGCGGTCGGTGAGCCATCTGATCACGGGGGGCGAGGCACTGTCCCCGGGCCATATCCGGAAAGCCCTGGAGACGCTGCCGGGCACGCGGTTGGTCAACGGTTACGGCCCGACGGAAAGCACCACCTTCGCCTGCACGCACCCGATCCCGCGCGCGGGGGAAGGATCGGTGGGTGGTTCCATCCCGATTGGGAAGCCGATCGCCAACACCCGGTGCCGGGTCCTGGATGAAAACCGGGAGCCGGTGCCCGTGGGTGTGGCCGGGGAATTATATATAGGGGGTGACGGGTTGGCGTTGGGTTATGTCGGGGATGCGGATCTGACCACCGAGAAGTTCGTCCGGATCCCGGGGTGCGGTGGCGGTGGCGACCCCGAAGGGAACCGGTGGTATCGGAGCGGGGATATGTGCCGGTGGTTGCCGGGGGGCGACCTGGAGTTCCTGGGACGCCTCGACCGGCAGGTGAAGATCCGGGGACACCGCATCGAACCGGGGGAGATCGAGGCCGTGCTGGAGCGGCACCCCGGGGTGCAGCGCTGTGCGGTGGTGGCCCATGAGGGCGGATCGGGAGGGCAGGACGACCGCCGGTTGGTGGCCTATTATGTTGCGGCCGACGGTCCGGCTGAGCCCGACACCGCCAGTCTGCGGCGTCATCTGGAGACCCGGTTGCCCGATCCGTTGATTCCCGGGATGTTCATCCGGCTGGAGAAAATGCCGCTGACACCCCAGGGCAAGCTGGACCGGACGGCCTTGCCAGTCCCGGCGATCGTGCCGGATCACATCCCGAAGGAGCCCGGAGCCACGGACCCACGGACCCCGACGGAGGGCGTCGTGGGGGAGATCTGGGCCGGTGTCCTGCAGGTGCCGGGGGTGGGGATCCACGACAACTTCTTCGAATTGGGCGGGCATTCGTTGATGGCGGCGCGGGTGGTGGCGCGGGTCCGCCGGGCCCTGGACGTGGAGATGCCGTTGCGGGCCCTCTTCGAGCATCCGACGGTGGCCGGCCTGTCGGGGGCCTTGGAACGGATGCGGGGCGGGGCGGGTGTCGGATTGCCGGGGTTGGTGGTGGCGGACCGGAACCGGCCGTTGCCGCTGTCCTTTGCGCAGCAGCGATTATGGTTCCTGGACCGGCTCCAAGGGGGGAGCACCGAGTATAATATGCCGGAGGCGCTGCGGTTGCGGGGCGCCTTGGACGTCGCGGCCCTGGAGCGGGCGATCAACCGGATCGTGGCCCGGCACGAAAGCCTGCGCACGCAGTTCGGGGAGGTGGACGGTGAGCCGGTGCAACGGGTGCTGGCGGAGTTGCGGATCGACTTGCCGGTGGACGACCTGGAGGGGATCTCTCCGGAAGCCCGGGATGCGGCGGTGACCGCGGCCTTGGAATGGGACCGTACGGAGCCGTTCGACCTGGCGACGGGCCCATTGCTGCGGGTCCGGCTGTTACGGCTCGGAAAGGAGGAACACCTGTTGCTCCGGAATTGCCATCATATCATATCCGATGGTTGGTCGCGGGGGGTGTTCAACCGGGAGTTGACCGCCTTATATGCGGCTTATTTGGCGGGACGCGGTGATCCGTTGCCGGCATTGACGGTGCAATATGCGGATTATGCGGTCTGGCAGCGGGGCTGGTTGCAAGGCGCGGAACTGGAACGGCAGGTGGCCTATTGGCGGAGCCAGTTGGCCGGCGCTCCGGCCTTGGAATTGCCGACCGACCGACCCCGGGTGGCGCGACGGATGCACCGGGGCGGGATCCATCGGTTCGGGGTGTCGGCGGCGCTCGGGCTGCGGTTGCGGGAGTTCAACCACGCGGAGGGGGTGACACCGTTCATGACGCTCCTGGCCGCGTTCCAGGTGTTGTTGTCGCGGTATGGCGGGCAGGCTGACATCCTGGTGGGCACGCCGATCGCCAACCGCCGGCACTTGGAACTGGAGCCCCTGATCGGATTCCTGATCAACACCCTGGTGCTGCGGCTGGATCTCTCGGGTCAGCCGGGTTTTCGCGACGTCGTGGCGCGGGTGCGGCGTTCGGCCCTGGATGCCTATGAGCATCCCGATCCGCCGTTCGAGATCCTCCTGGAGGAAGGGAATCCGGAGCGGGACCTGGCCCGCCACCCCTTTTTCCAGGTGCTTTTCGCCCTCCAGAACACCCCGGTGCATCCGCCGTCGTTGGTCGGCCTGGAGACCACCGAATGCCCGTCGGGCCGGAGTGCGACCGCCTTCGACCTGTCACTGTCCCTGACGGCGGAGGGCGATGGCTGGGCCGGAACCCTGGTTTATGACGCGGACCTTTTCGACGCGGGGACCGTCGGCGGACTGGCCCGGAATTATACGATATTATTGAAAGGCCTCCTCGGCGAACCGGACCGCGCGGTGGCCTTGGCGCCGTTGCTGACCGCCGCCGAGCGGGATCAATGGGTGGTGGGGTGGAATCGCACGGATTTCCCGTACCCGCAGGAACTGTGCGTTCACCAGTTGTTCGAGGCGCAGGTGCGAAGATCCCCGGAGGCCATCGCGTTGGTTTCCGGGGGCCGGCAGTGGTCGTACGCGGAGGTGAATTCCCGTGCCGACCGCCTCGCGCGCCAATTGGGGGAGTTGGGGGTGGGTCCGGACGACCCGGTCGGTCTTTATGCGGGCCGATCCGCGGGGATGATCATCGGGGTGCTGGGCATATTGAAGGCGGGCGGGGCGTACCTGCCGTTGGATCCGTCGTATCCCGTGCCGCGTCTCCAAGCCGTCATCGCCGACGCCGGGGCCCTGATCGGGGTGGCGGTGGATGGCGGGGCGGATTCGCTCGGGGCCGTGGGGATCCGGTGGGTGGGACTGGACCCGGTGGACCCGATGGACGGGCGGGAAACGGGCGGCTGTGGCGGAAACATTGGCCCGAAGGCGGGTCCCCGGAACCTGGCTTATATAATCCACACCTCGGGTTCGTCGGGCCGGCCCAAGGGCGTGCTCATCGAGCATCGGTCGCTGGTGAACTTCGTTGTCGCCGCGATCCGCCGTTACGGTCTCGGGGTGGGCGACCGCGTGCTGCAGTTTGCCTCCCTGAGTTTTGACGCCAGTGCGGAGGAGATTTTCCCGTGCCTGGCCAGTGGGGCGACGTTGGTGCTGCGGGACGATGAGATGTTGCGTTCCGCGGCGGCCTTCCTGGGGCGATGCGGGGATTGGGGTATCACGGTCCTGGATCTTCCGACGGCGTATTGGGCGGAGATGGCGGGGGAAGCGGTGCGCGACGGGTTGCAGGTGCCGGGTTGCGTGCGGCAGGTGATCATCGGCGGCGAGCGCGCCCTGCCGGGGCAACTGGAATCCTGGCACGCCGTCGCAGGATCCGCGATACGGTTGACCAACACCTATGGCCCGACCGAGACGACCGTGGTGGCGACCTGGCAGGACGTGGCGGTCCGGACGCCGGGCGGCGGGCGGTCGGGGGAGATTCCGATCGGACGTCCGGTGGACAACGTCCGGGTTTATCTATTGGACGCCGCATTGCAGCCGGTGCCGGTGGGGTGGACCGGGGAATTATATATAGGTGGGGAGGGAGTGGCGCGGGGGTATCTGGGCCGGCCGGAAGACACTGCGGAACGGTTCATCGAAGATCCCTTCAGGCCGGAATCCGGGGGGCGTCTTTACCGGACCGGCGACCTTTGCCGATTCCAGGAAGACGCCAGCCTGGAATTTGTGGGACGGGCGGATCACCAGGTGAAAGTGCGCGGGTTCCGGGTCGAATTGGGTGAAATCGAGGCGGAATTGGCCGGGCACCCGGGGGTGGGAAGATGCGTGGTGCTCTGTCGGGAGGACGAACCGGGCCAGAAGCGCCTGGTGGCCTATGTGGTGCCGGTCGCGGGTGCGGTCCTGGATCCGGCCGAGTTGCGGGCCTTCCTGGGACGGGAGTTGCCGGAGCACCTGTTGCCCGGCGTGTTCGTCATCCGGGAGCGCCTGCCCGGTTTGCCGAACGGCAAGGTGGACCGTCACGCCTTGCCGGCACCGGACCTTATGCATTCCGTCGGGTCCGACGCCATGGTGGGCGCCCGGACGCCGCTGGAGGAGTTGTTGGCGGGCATCTGGGCGGAAGTGCTGCACATCCGGGTGGTGGGCATCCATGACAATTTCTTCGAAATGGGCGGACATTCCCTGGTGGCGACGCGGGTGATGGCACGGATCCGCAGGGCCTTGGAGGTGGACCTGCCGTTGCGATCGCTTTTCGAGCATCCGACGGTGGCGGGGTTGGCCGTGGTCCTGGGGGCGTTGCGTGTCGGGGGGGGGGACGGTAGCGGGCTGCCGGGGTTGGGGATCGTGGGGAGGGACCGGCCGTTGCCGCTGTCCTTTGCGCAGCAGCGCTTGTGGTTCCTGGACCGGCTGCAAGGGGGCAGCACCGAGTATAATATGCCGGAGATGCTCCGGCTCCGGGGTGACCTGGACGTGGTCGCGTTGGGGCGGGCCATCCAGCGGATCGTGGCCCGGCACGAGAGCCTGCGCACACATTTCGATGAACTGGAGGGCGAGCCGTGGCAACGGGTCGCGGAGGAATTGACGATCGCCTTTCGGGTGGAGGATCTGTCGGCACTGGACACCGCGGCCCGGGACGCGGCGGTGGGGGCGGCCTTGGAACAGGACCGCATCGAGCCCTTTGACCTGGCGCGCGGCCCGTTGCTCCGGGTGCGGCTGTTGCGGCTCGGGGCGGAGGAGCATGTGTTCCTGCGGAATTGCCATCATATCATTTCGGATGGTTGGTCGCGCGGGGTGTTCAACCGCGAGTTGGGGGTGCTCTATGAAGCCTTTTCCACGGGCAAGGCCGATCCCTTGCCGGGATTGGTGGTGCAATATCCGGATTATACGGTCTGGCAAAGGCAGTGGCTGAGGGACGCCGAATTGGAGCGGCAGACGGACTATTGGCGGGATCGGCTGGCCGGCTCGCCGAACCTGGAATTGCCGACCGACCGTCCCCGGCCCCTGCATCAATCCTACCGGGGGGGGCGGCAGATTCTGGTCGTGCCGGCGGCCTTGGGGGCGCGGTTGGCGGAATTCAACCGGCAGGAGAACGTGACCCCGTTCATGACGTTGCTGGCGGTGTTCCAGGTGTTGCTGGCCCGGTACAGCGGCCAGGAGGACATCGTGGTGGGCACGCCGATCGCCAACCGCCGGCAGGTGGAGTTGGAGCCGTTGATCGGATTCTTTGCCAACACGCTCGTGCTGCGCCTGGACCTGTCGGGGGAGCCG
>JANYCC010000432.1 GCA_025360495.1 Verrucomicrobiota bacterium
CTGGAAAGCCGGATGCCGGAGAACGGCCTGTCCGGTTTGGAGGGAGGGGTGGCCGGCAACGGCCATCCCTACCCCTATCGGGGCTGTCGCGACCCCCTGGGAGGGCGGGTTTTCCCACCCGCCCCGCTGCTCCAATGGCCCGGGTTCCCACGATGCCCAGATGCGCCCCCGCGAAAGGCGGTGACATTACTCCTGTTGTCCTTCCTGCGGTTCCAGCTAGGGTTTCCGCATGCCCTTGCTCGTGAACGTCCGGTCTCTGCAGAAGCAGTCGGAGCGACACGCGGGAGAGATCCCCGTGGCGGATTTCGCGGCCGATTTCCAAGACGAACTGGTGCGGTTCGTGGAGCCGTTGCGCTATGACCTTGAGGTGAGTGTGCACGGCCCGGAACTGACGGCGCTGGGCCGGTTGGAAACGACCTTGGAATGTGATTGTGGACGCTGTCTGAAAACGTTCCGCCAACCCTTGGTGGTGCCGGATTTCGCGGTGGTGCTGCCGTTGGAAGGGGAGGGGGCGGAGGAGCGCGAAGGTGATTTTGCCGACTTGACGCCCCTTTTGAGAGAGGACACCTTCCTCGCCCTGCCAACGAACCCGTTGTGCACTCCGGATTGTCGCGGCCTGGTGCCGAAGGCTCCAGACCGCGATTTGCGTCCTGGGAAGGAGATCACGGGTGGCCCGGCTGCCGGAGGGTCGCCGTGGGACCAGTTGAACAAGTTGAAATTGTAGACCTTTTGATTTTATGGGCGTTCCAAAACGGAAACCTTCTCGCAGCCGGCAACGGATGCGCCGTGCGTACAATTCGGTGCTCAAGCTGCCGCAGCTCTCCAGTTGCCCGCAATGCGCCGCTGCGTTCGTGCCGCACCGCGTGTGCCCCTCGTGCGGCTTTTACAACGGCCGGCAGGTGATCACCGTCAACGCCCTGGCCTGATCCGCTTTACCGCGCGCCGTCTTCCGTCACCGGGGGCGGCGCGCTTTTTTTATGCGCCTGGCAGTGGACGTCATGGGTGGCGACCATGGCCCGGAGGAGATGCTCCACGGCGTGAAGCTCGGCCTCGCCGCCGAACCCGCCCTCCGGAAGGTCTATGTCGTCGGCCGCGAGGCCGAGATCCGGACCGCCCTCGAACGCGTCGGTCTTTCCGACCCCCGCGTCGAGGTGCGCGCCGCCTCCGAGGTCGTGTTGATGGAGGATGATCCCGCCGTCGCCCTGCGCCGGAAGAAGGATTCGTCCGTTCTCCGCGCCTTGGAACTGGTGCGGGACGGCGCCGCTGATGCCGCGATTTCACCCGGAAACACCGGGGGCCTTTACGCGGGTGCCAGCATCCGCCTCGGTCGCCTTGACCCGGTCCACCGCGCCACCATCGCGTGCATCCTCCCCTCCTTTCATGGGGCGTGGGTCCTCGTCGACGGCGGCGCCAACCCGGAATGCGAACCCTTCCACCTCCTCCAATTCGCCGTGATGGGCTCGGTCTATGCCCGCGCCATGTTCGGCATCGAACGACCGCGGGTCGGCGTCCTCAGCAACGGTGCGGAGGACACCAAGGGAACCGGTCTGACCCGTGAAGCCCTGGCCTTGGTTCGTCGGACCGATCTCAACTGCCTCGGTTATTGCGAGGGTTACGATCTTTTCCTGGACGGGGTGGACGTGTGTGTTTGCGATGGCTTTGTGGGCAACATCGTCCTGAAATCCGCCGAGAGCCTGGGCAAGGCCGTGCGCGGGATGCTGAAGGAGGAACTGACCTCCTCGCCGGTCCGCAAACTGGGCGCGCTGTTGTCCAAGGGCGGGCTCCTGCGCATTGCCGAGCGCATGAACCCGGAGGCTTATGGCGGTGCGCTGCTCCTCGGGGTGAAGGGTTGCGTGGTGAAGATCCACGGGAGCGCCCGCCGGACCTCCGTTCTCCATGCCATCCGGCAGACCCGTCGATTCGTCGAATTGCGCTTGAACCAGACCATCGAGACCGAACTGGAACGGGTCGCCGCCCTCGTGGCCGCCCCGGCCGTCGGCCCGATTCCCGCCGCCTGATCCATGCCCGTCTTCGCTCATCCCCGAACCAGCCGCCCGCATTTGCGGACCGTTTCCATCAGCGGTGTCGGGTCCTATGTGCCGGAGCGCATCCTCACCAACGCCGAACTCGAACGGATGGTCGACACCTCGAATGATTGGATCACGAGCCGCACGGGAATCCGCGAACGTCGGATCGCCGCACCCGATGAGGCCACTTCGGATCTGGCCACCGCCGCCGCCCGACGTGCCTTGGCCGATGCCTCCATCGAGCCCGCCCAGATCGACCTGATCATCGTCGCCACCATCACGCCGGACATGATGTTCCCGTCCACGGCGTGCCTGGTGCAGCAGAAACTGGGGGCCGTGCGGGCGGCGGCATTCGACATCGAGGCGGCCTGCAGCGGATTTGTTTACGCCCTCGACATCGGTTCCCATTTCGTCGCCTCGCACACCTATGAAACCGTGCTGGTGATCGGTGCCGAGAAGATGTCGTCGGTGATCGATTGGTCGGACCGGAACACCTGTGTGTTGTTCGGGGACGGGGCCGGGGCGGCGGTGCTGCAGAACCGGCCCGAGGCGCACGGGCTGCTGACGACCTGTCTGGGATCCGATGGGGCCAAAGCGGGGCTGTTGGAACAACCGGCCGGGGGCAGCGCGTGTCCGGCC
Source organism: Verrucomicrobiota bacterium (assembly GCA_025360495.1). GTDB lineage: Bacteria > Verrucomicrobiota > Verrucomicrobiia > Limisphaerales > UBA9464 > UBA6176. Next base: position 2,667 of record JANYCC010000432.1, read on the forward strand.
ACGGCGGACACCGTGGCGCGGGGGCTGCATTTCCTGCGGATGGACGGCAAGGAGACCTTCAAGAACGCCGTCAACGCGATGGTCACCGCGGCCCAGGACGCATTGTCGCGTTGCGGTCTCACCATTGATCGGATCCGGTGCATCATCCCGCACCAGGCGAACCAACGGATCGTGACGGCGGTGGCCGAGCGGTTGCAGGCGCGTCCGGACCAGGTGTTCGTCAACGTCGAACGTTACGGCAACACCAGTGCGGCCAGCGTGGCGATCGCCTTGGACGAGGTGGTGCGGCAGGGTCGGGTCCAGCGTGGCGACCTGATCCTGATGGTGGTGTTCGGTGCGGGGCTGACCTGGGGTGCCGCCATCATCGAGTGGTAGCCTGCCCTGGGGCGCCTCTGGGCATCGTGGGAAGGCGGGTAGGAAAACCCGTCCCCCCGGAGCTGTCGCGACCACCCTGGGAGGGCGGGTTTTCCCACCCGCCCCGCTTCTCCCATGGCCGGGCTTCCCACAATGCCCAGAGGCGCCCCCTGCCCGGCCTCGGTTGCCTTGCCGCTTGGGGTTTCGGGGAGGGCACGGTAGCGTGGTCGCATGGCCAAAATCCTCCTCGTCGACGACGAGTTGACGATGGTGCAGATGGTCGCGGAAGTGCTGCGTGCCGAGGGGCACGAGGTTTATCCCTTCACCACGGGCAACGGGGTGGCGGAGGCCTTGGTCGAGCGTCTGCCGGACCTGGTGATCACCGACCTCTACCTCGACAAGACCAAGCCCCACGGGATGGAGATCATCCGCAAGGCGCGGGCCCTGAACCCACCGGCCGTGGTGATCATGATGACCGGCTTCGGGACCGTGGAGAGCGCGGTGGAGGCGATGCGGCTGGGGGCGTATGATTATTTGGAGAAGCCGTTCAAACTGGACGAGCTCAAGCTCAGCGTCCAACGGGCCTTGGACTATACCCAGACCGTCCATGAAAACACCCAGCTCCGGCGCGAACTCAAACAGCGGTATGGTTTCAGCCAGATCATCGGATCCAGCGCCCCGATGCAGGCCGTCTTCCAGATGGTCGAACGCGTCGCGGACACCGATGCCACCGTCCTGATCCTCGGTGCGAGCGGCACCGGCAAGGAACTGGTCGCGCGCGCCCTTCATTATAACTCGCGCCGGACCCACGCCCCGTTCATCCCGATCAATTGCTCCGCCCTGCCGGAAAACCTGCTGGAATCCGAACTTTTCGGACATCGCAAGGGCGCCTTCACCGGGGCCGTGGCCGACAAGGACGGGTTGTTCCACGATGCCGACGGCGGGACCCTCTTCCTCGACGAGATCGGGACAATGCCCGCGCAATTGCAGAGCCGGTTGCTGCGCGTGCTCCAAGAGAGGGAGGTCCGGCGTGTCGGCGACAATGCCTCCGTGCATGTCGATGTCCGGGTGCTGGCCGCGACCAATGAAAACCTGGAACAATTGGTGAAAGACGGCCGGTTCCGTGAGGATCTCTATTATCGACTGAATGTCGTCCCGATCTCCCTCCCCTCGCTGAAGGAACGGCGGGAGGACATCCCGATGCTGGTGACCCACTTTCTCAAGGACAAGGTGCACTCCCGCAGCGGACGACCCTTCCAGATCAGCCGGCGCGCGATGGAGGCAATGACGGCGCACAGTTGGCCGGGCAATGTGCGGGAGTTGGAGAACGCGATCGAACGCGCCGGGGTGTTGTCGGATCTCCCGTTCCTGATGGTGCGCGATCTCCCGCCGGTGGTGCAGCGCCTGGCCACCGCGGACGACGGCGCCGAGGAGCGCGAGGCGGCCGAGTGGGTCGAGCCGGTCGGTTCCGGGAGGGGGGCGATGACGGCCCCGGGCGGGGGGGCGGGAGTGCCGGGGGGTCCGGCTGCCGGGATGCCGCTTTCGTTGGTCAGCCTGAAGAGATTCTCCCGGGACCAGGAGCAGGCCTATCTCCAGCATGTGTTGAAGCTCACCAACCAGAACAAGGAGGAGGCGGCAAAACTGCTCGATATAAGCCTGGCGACCTTATACCGGAAGCTGGCCGGCGACGGGGAGTAAGGTTCGGAGTTCCGGCTTCAGCCGGTCGGGCGTCCCTTCCTGATCGGCGCGTCCGTTCCATTCAATGTCCTACCGGTTGCGGATGCTCTGCCGGCTGAAGCCCGGGACTCCGTTCCCCGAACTCCGAACTCCGAACTCCGGACCGCGTCAGAGGCGGCGCACTTCGATCCAGGTCTCCGCCGTCATCCTGCCCGAGGAACCGATCGCTTCCAAACGGTGCCGTCCCGGGATGAGTCGTGCCTCGGTCCGGCCCGGGATTTCTTCCAGCGCCAGGGTCGAACACCGCCACGCACATGCTTTGGACGCTCGCAGTGACAAGCGTTGCGCGGATTCCGGCAGGTCGCCGTCGAGGTATAATATCGTCCCCGGCAGGGGGCACAGGATGCGCAGTTCCCGAGCCTTTCCGGCGTCATCCAACACCACCGAATCGCCCAGACGGTTGTCGGCGCTTCCGAGCCAGTCGGTGTATTCGGCCGGCAATCGCACGCGCCCCTGGGGATCGCAATCGGCCTCTGAGGCCCAGGGAGGCAGGGTGCTGCGGACAAAGGATTCCTGGTGTCCGCCGCTGCCTTCGTGCACCCGGTGCCCGGTCAACGGATGAACCCACGCCGTTTCGATCCCGATCGGCGGGGCGAACCAACCCGTGCCGTGAATCGCGTGCAGGTGATGGAAGATGTCCTGGAGGATCGGGGCCGCCCCGACGACGCCCGAGACCCCGGACATCGGCGAGCCATCGAAGTTGCCCGCCCAGACACCGACGGTGAATTCGGGCGTATAACCAAAGGCCCAATTGTCCCGGAACCCGGAACTCGTCCCGGTCTTGCAGGCCACCGGAAAATCAAAACGCAACGGTGTCTCCAGTCCGAATCCCGCCGCCCGCGCCGCCGGGTCCTGCAGGATGTCCGCGATCAGCCAGCAGACATCCGGTGCCGCGACCCGGCGGGAAACCGCGGGCGTCGCCCCGGCGAACCACCGCACGGGCCGCCATTCCCCGAGGCGGGCGAGCGTTGCGTAGGCATTGGACAATTCGAGCAACCGGACTTCCGCGTCCCCCAAGGTGAGGCCCAAGCCGTAATCTTCCGTCGCACGGTCCAGGGTGGTGAGGCCGCAGGATAGCAGGAGGGATTGGAGACGGGCCGGTCCCCCATGGGTGGCCAAGGTGCGCACGGCCGGGATGTTCAGCGAGTTGGCCAAGGCCTCCCGCAATGACACTGGTCCGCGGCAATGACGGGTATAATTCATCGGCCGGAAAATCCCGGTCGGGGTGGGGAATTCCGCGGGGACATCCGCCACGATGTCGGCCGCGGTCGCACCGTCCGTGAAGGCGAGCAGATAGGTGAAGGGCTTGAGGGCGGATCCGGGCGAACGACGGGCCAGGGCGCCATTGACCTGGCCATGCCCGGGTTGGGACCAATCGCCCGAGCCCACCAACGCGAGGAGTTCCCCGGTGGGGTTGTGGAGCACGATGACGGCGGCGTCCTGCACGTGCACTGCGCGCAGGCCTGCCAATTGGGCGTGCACGATCTCCTCGCAACGGGTCTGCAGGGGGAGATCGAGCGTGGTAGGAAGAACCGTCCGGAGGGATGAGTTATACGAGTCCCCAACGGACCCGGGTGGCTGGGGGAAAGCCGGCTTGGGAAATGGGACTTTCGGAGCTCGTCCCTCCGACGGTGGCTGCGACGATGGCTGCGCGAGGACCATGTCGACGAAATGGGGCGCGGAGAACTCGCGCTGCGGCGGGATAAGTCGGATTTCCTCCGCCACGGCGCGGTCATGGTCCGACGCGGTGATCCAGCCGAGGGCCAGGCAGCGGCCGAGAATCCATTCCTGACGGATCTTGGCGCGGGAATAACGCAGGCGGGGGTTGAGTCGGGTCGGTGCCTGCGGGAGCCCGGCGAGAAAGGCCGCTTCCGCCAGATCCAGGTCGCGCGGCTGTTTTCCGAAATAATGGTGCGTGGCCTCGGTGAGACCCGCGCACCGGTTGCCATAATCAATCCGTGCCAGATAAGCCCGCAGGATCCGGGGTTTGTCCCACTCCCGTTCCAAGGCGAGCGACTCCACCGCCTCAATGAACTTGGTGCGGAGGGTGCGCGGCCGGGGTTCGGCGAGCTTCACCAATTGTTGCGTGATCGTGGAGGCGCCGCTGACGATCCGCCGATGACGCACCCATTGTCCGGCGGCGCGCAGGGTGGCGATCGGATCGACCCCCGCGTGATGAAAGAATCGCGCATCTTCCGCCGCCAGAGTCGTGTCGATGACGGTGCGGGGGATGTCGGACTCGGCCAGTTCGCGGGCCACGAGGCCATCAGTTCCGGGCAGGATCCGCAACGGCGTGCCGTGGCGGTCGAGCAATTCAATCCGCGGGATGGACGCTGCCGGTTCCCGGAGGCCCCGGGGCAGGGGAACCCACGGAAGCGCGAGCCACGCCAGCACCAGCAATGCGGACACGCCAAGGACGGCGCCGATCACCCCGCGAACCCAGCGGCGCGCACGGCCGGGATATAAGAAGGGAATTGGAACCGGGGCTAGAAACAAGGGGGGTTGCCCACGAAACACACGAAACACACGAAAATGGAATCGCCATTTCCCCGCGTCAGCTTTCGTGTGTTTCGTGGGCAATCCGATGCTGGTGAAGTGGTGCATCAATCGGTCGCTTTCGATTGCAGGCGGGTTCCCGTGGAGAAACCGTGCCGTTGCGGTTCGTACATCGCCTCGATCTTCGCCGGGGCGGCCACCGTGTCGCCGGCGGCACGCACCCGGGCCAGATAACGGATCACATGCCGACCCTCCGGCAGATCGTCCCGGAAGATGAGCATGCGATCGGAACGGACCTCTTGGAAATCGCTGGTCCACGCATCCAGCAACGCCGTCGCCCCGGTGGTCTCGGTCTTGAACACCCCTTGCACGGGCTCCAGCACCGCCGGGAGCGGATCCTCAATGGCGATCCATTCACCCGATTCGGGCGCCTCGATCTCCAACGTCACCAGCACGCGGTCCCCGACCCGGAGCCCCTCGGCCGGATGGGGCTGGTTCTGTTCGTCCAACCGGGCATAAGTCCGGCTCAGGCTGAACCCGCGGTCGATGGCGGACACAGCGTTCGTCCCGGTGGGACGGCGTCCGGCGAGCGTGACCTCAACATATAAGGGCGCCGCTGAAGAATGACTGAGCATCATACCCTTGGGAATGTCCCCGGGGGTGATCGGAGAGTCGAACGTTGCGATCGGATGCCCGCGATCAAGGGTGAATCCGTGCACGTCCCCGGCGCCGCCAATTTCACCGCGGGTTTCCATCGGGGCATCGGGGCGTCGGGCGAGTTCGGTCAAAGCCCAGAGCGCCCACGCGTTGCCTTGGGTGGTTCCCCAATGCCCGGAATGTGCGGCGCCGATCAGTTCCCCGACCAGTCCCGGGATTTCCGGTGCCTCGGCATCGAGTCGGGAGAAGGCCAGCAATCGCAACGCCGCGATCCGGGCGCCGTTGCCGAAACGTCCGGTCGTTTCCTTCTTTCCGCGCGTCGGCTGCAGCAGGCCGGGAATCTTGTTCCGGTCGCCGCCTGATTTCAGGAGTGCCACCGCCAACAAGGCGCGGTCCTCGCCGGTGAGTCGGTCCCGGTCGAGGAGCAGCGCCTCCTGCAGCGCGGGTTCGGAAACCCCCGCTGCTGCGAGTGCGAAGGCGGTGAGACACCGTTCGTTGAGAGCCTCGGGAGAAAGCTCCGGGGCGTCGGCGTGCCATTGGTCGTTGAGCCAATGATGCAGTCGGGCGAGACGATTCGTGGACACGTCCGCCCCGGCATCGCGGGCGAGCGCCAGGATCCAGGCGGCATAGGCGCTGCCCCAGCGTTGGGACGATGAACCGCCCGGCCAATAGGCGAGGCCGCCGTCGGCAGTCTGCATCGACCAGAACCGTTGCACGCCGCCATTGAGGGCCGCGGTGAAGTTCGTGGGATCCCGACGGTCGGCCGGCAGCAGTCCGGGGAAATCACGGAGCGCAATCCACGGCAAGAGGCTGGAGCCGGTCTGTTCCACGCAACCATAAGGATAATGGAGAAGTTGCCCGACGCTTTCGCCGAGGAACGCCAGCGGTGTGGTCGCCAACCGCACCGAGACGGACTCCGGCAGTTCGAACAAAGCGGGATCGGCTTCGGCCAGGAGGTTCGTGACGCCCGCCGCCACCCGGAGATGCCGGACGTCGCGCAACCCGGCCTCGGCATAAGTCACCGGCAACGGCGCCGTCACCGCATCGGAGAGTCCGTCGGCCTCGACCCGCCATTGCCACAGGTCCGCACCGGGCGCCTTGAAAACGACGGGGAATTCAACCACGGCAATGCCTCCCGGTGCGACGGTCACGCGCACGTGGCCGGAAATGTCGGGTGCGAAGACGGCGTTGGTCCCGGGTTGGAGGGTGGCCAGGGCGGAGAGTTCGCGTTCGCCTTTGTTGAACACAAGGGCCCGTGCGAGCAAACGGTCGCCGACGTGAGCGAAGCGCGGCAGGGCGGGCTCGATCATGAGGTTCTTGCGGACCTCGATGACGCCGGCTCCCGAACCCATCGCCCGCGGTCCGTGCGTGGCGACCGCGACGATGCGATAACGCGTCAGGCTGTCGGGTGCGACGAAGGAAACGGCCACCCCGCCGTGCGGATCGGTGAGGAGCGCGACGTTCCAGTAGGGACACGGTATGAAGCTGTGGCGTTGGTGCGCGAACCGTCCGCCGCCGCCCGCCAGATGGCCCTTGTTTTCGAACCGGCGCAATTCCGGATCCTCGGGCAAGAGGTTGGGCAACGACAACGCCGTTTTCACGCCGAGGGGACGCGGTTCAGTGAAGGGGGCCGTGGGATCGGGCACCGGCGTTCCCTTGAGCAAGAGGTAACCCTCATCGACGGCATATAATGTCACTTCGGCGCCGGGCACCGGTTCCCCCGCCGAATCCCGGACCGAGGCCCGGACGTTGACGGTTTCCCCCGGCATCCGCACCGGGGCCTCAGGCATGACGCGGACCTCGAGATGATCCTGCGGCGCGGGCACGTCGAGCAGTTGGTAACCGAGGCGCCATTCGGGCATTGGATGGGCGTGCGGATTGCCCGTGAGCCCGCGGACGAGCGTGACACTGACGAACACATTCGGGCTGTCATTGGTTTGGAGCGGGAAGCTGATCGCGGGCGCGTTGCCGTGGAGTTCGGTCGTGAACGAGCGGCGCACATCCCCGCGTTCGACCGTCACCAATGCGGTGCCTGGGAAGGGCGCCTTCACCAGCAACGTGGCCGTCTCGCCGGGGAGGTGCGTGGAACGATCGGGCACGAGGTCGAGTTGGGCGCCGTTCTGTTGGTGCCACGCCAGATGGCCGTCGCCGGAAACCCCGAAACCAACCGTCGTGAGCACCGGATGTCCCGTCCCGTCTTGGGTGCGTAATTCCAACACATAGGCGCCGGGCTCGCTCAGCGCCGGGAGTTCGTCCGCATTCGCGCTGTCATCGGCCGCAGCTTGCCATCGTGGGAGGACGGGTAGGAAAACCCGCCCCCCCGGAGCTGTCGCGATCGCCCTGGGAGGGCGGGTTTT
>JANYCC010000337.1 GCA_025360495.1 Verrucomicrobiota bacterium
GGCGTCGATGGGCCAGCCCGGTCAGCGCACCCGGCTGGATCTGACCCTGGGGGAGGACCGCGATGGCGACGGTCTGCCGGACGCCTGGGAGCGCACGATCAACCGGGACATCAGCAAGGTGAATCCCAATGATGATCCGGACGGCGACGGCCTGACGAACCTCCAGGAATATATCGCCGGGACCTATGCCTTGGATGCCAGCGACGCCCTCACGCTGGTCATCCAGGGGTTGCACAACGGGGAACCGGTCATGAGTTTCCTCGCGATCCGGGGCCGTTCCTACACGCTGCAGGGCTCGACGGATTTCAAGGCCTGGTCTCCGGTGAAGTTCCGGATCCCGGCCGAGGGTGCCAACGCCAGCGTGCGGTCGAATTATCAGGCCGGAAAGGTGACGCCACTCACGTTGGAGGCGGTGACGGCGACCTCGGAACCGGCGCCGACCTTCTTCCGGTTGCAAGTCCAGTAGTTTTGCCATGCCGCCTCCGACGCACCTTTCGCCCCGATCCGGTCTCACCCGCAGACTTTCGTTTGCGGGTCGGTTGCTGGCGGCGCTGGTGGGGCCGTTGTCGGCGCTGGGTGCGGAGAATTATACGCTCAACCTCAATGTGAAATCGGGCGGGGGCGGCCTGAGCCGGGGCGCCACCTTCTCGGTGGGCGGCACGGTGGGCGAACCGGGGGCGGGCCCCGTCCTGAGCGGTCCCAAGACCTATACCCTTGTCAGCGGCTATTGGAGTGTGGTCACGGCCGTGCAAAAAACGTTGGCCACGGCATCATCCACGACGTCCACCCTGGCGACAACCATGGCGACGGTCGACCCGATGGTCGCCGTTGCCCCCGAACGGGGCCTGCCGGCACCCGGCATCGGGCGGCAGCCGGATGGTTTGGTCCTTTCCTGGCCGACAGGCGCGGGGGCGCTGACGTTGGAGACCACCGCCGATGTCACCCCCCCGATCCGTTGGTCGGTGGTGGGGGAAACGATGGTGGTGTCAAACGGGCTGAACCGGGTCCCCGTGCAGGTCACCGGGACCCAACAGTTCTTTCGGTTGAGGGCCGTTGGGGCAGGCCGGTGAGGGGTCCCGGCGTCGGCTTCACCCGGACCCGGGGGAGAACCGCTCCATGCCCGCGCGTCCCGTCGGCACGGGTGGGGAAAGTGCGAGGTTTTGCTGGCGTCGGACGGGGGGATGCGGTTGCCTCCGGGGACAACACGTGAACCCATCCCTCTCTTTTTCCGGGTCGCCGACCGGGTTGCATTCCCACGGAACCCGCCTGTTTCGCGCCGGCTTGTGCGCGGCGGTCCTGTGGTTCGGTGGCATCCGCCTCAGCGCCGCGCCCAAGGACGGCTTCCAGCCCCTGTTCAACGGGAATAATCTTTCCGGCTGGGTGAACGTCAATTGCGCGCCCGAAACGTGGTCGGTGAAGGACGGCATGATCCATTGCACCGGCCTGCCCACCGGGGCGCTGCGCACGATCAAACAGTACGAGAACTTCATCCTCGAGCTGGATTGGCGGCACCTCACCAAGGGCGGGAATTCCGGGGTGTTCATCTGGGCCTCGCCTGTCGCGGCACCCGGCGTGCCGTTCTTGCGCGCCATCGAGGTCCAGGTGCTCGACCATGGCTACGATGCCAAGGGAAAGGGCGAATGGTACACCACGCACGGCGATGTTTTCCCGATCCATGGCGCGACGATGAAACCCTTCGGCCGGCACAATGGGATGCGGAGTTTCCCGAGTTCCGAACACAGCAATGGCTCGCCCGAATGGAACCATTACCGCGTGGTCTGCACCAACGGCGTGCTGCGTCTCAGCGTGAATGGCATCGAGGTTTCCGGTGGCGAGGAATGCAATTATCGCAAGGGTTATATCGGCTTGGAATCCGAGGGTGCACCCATTGATTTCCGCAACATCCGGCTGCAGGAACTGCCGTCCTCCCAGGCGGCCTTGGAAGTCACGGCACCTCTCGACACCGGTTGGCGCCCGCTGTTCAACGGCCTCGATCTGCGGGGTTGGCGCACCAATGCGACGACCGCAGCCCACTGGGCGGTGGCCGGCGAGCGGTTGCTGTCCCGGGCCGACGCGGGGACCGGGCCGGCCCCGGCGGAGTCCATTCTCTGGACGTCCCGGCCGTATCGGGATTCCGAGTGGATGTTCGACTGCCGTCCGACGGGCCCGGGTGCGGTGCCGTTGGTTTGGATCCGGGGTGCGCAGGGGGTGGGCACGGCGGTGAAGTTGCCGGCGATCGAGGCGGGGGCCAGCCAGCGCTACACGATCCGCTTGGTGGGTCGTGCGGTCACCCTCTCGCGGGGTTCCGTGGTGACCGAGCAATGGACCCTTCCGGAAGGGTCCCCCAAGGGCGGCGAATTCGGTTTGGGATCGGCCGGTGGCACGGTCGAGTTCATGAACCTTTACGTTCGTGATGAGCGGTGACGATGCCGGTCCGCGGTGGCACGGTCCGTCGGGCGCATCTGGGCATCGTGAGAAGGCGGGT
>JANYCC010000017.1 GCA_025360495.1 Verrucomicrobiota bacterium
TCGCCACGCCCGCATCGATCGGCTCCGCGCAGGAAAATTCAGCGTTAAAAGCGTCAGTATCGAGGAGTAGCCAATGTGACGAAATATATCGCGGCGCTGGTGGCCGTGTTCGCCCTGATGCTTCCGGCCCAGGCCCAGAGCAAGATGGCCGTGGTCGACCTGAAGAAGGTGTTCGACAACTACTGGCGCACCAAGGTGGCCGACACGCAGCTCAAGGAGAGTGCGGGCGACCTGGACAAACTGCGCAAGGGGATGATCGACGACTACACGAAGGCCAACGACGAATTCAAGAAGACGATCGAAGGGGTCAACGACCCCGCGATTTCGGCCGACGAGAAGGAGAAACGGCGCAAGGAGGCCGAGAAGAAGCAGACCGACATCCGGGAACAGGAGAACAGCATCCGGACCTTCGACAACAATTCCCGCCAGGGCATTTTGGAGAAGCAGAAACGCATGCGTGACAGCGTGCTCCGGGACATCCGCGGCGTGGTCGAGGAGAAATCCAAGGCCGCCGGTTACACGCTGGTCTTTGACACCGCTGCGGAATCGGTCAACCAGACCCCGGTCGTGATCTATACCAGCATGACCGGCGGGCCGGATGACCTGACCGACGGCGTGCTGAAGCAACTCAACCAGAATGCGCCGCCGGAAGGCGCCAAGGTTGAGGAAAAGAAGGAAGAACCCAAGAAACCCTAGGAGCCGTCCTTCAGCTCCGATTGAAAACCAAGGCGCAGGGATTCCCTGCGCCTTGGATTTTTTCCATTCCCACCGCCACCCGCCGGGTCTGCCCGCGATGAATACCGCCGTCATTGTCGCCGCCGGGCGCGGAACCCGGATGGGACCGGATGTCGACAAGCTGTTCCTGCACCTCGCGGGCGCCCCGGTGGTGGCCCATACGTGGCGGCGCTTCGACGCCTGTCCGGCCATCGATGAGATCATCCTGGTCGTGCGCGACGGTCTTCAGGGCGCCTTCAGGGAATTGGCGCGGGACCATGTGCACCCCACGAAACCCTGGCGTTTGGTCGCCGGCGGGCGGGAACGGCAGGACTCGGTTTGGAATGGTCTGGCCGCCATCGATTCCGAAGGATTGGTGGCCGTCCAGGACGGGGCCCGGCCGTGCACGCCCCTGGCGCTCATCACGGAATGTCTTCAAGTGGCGGAGCGGGTCGGTGCCAGTGTCGCGGCGCAACGGGCCACCGACACGGTCAAGGAAGGCGATGACGCGAAGCACATTGTGGGACACTTGGATCGCAGCCGGTTGTGGACCGTCCAGACGCCCCAGTGTTTCCGGGTCGGCATCCTGCGTCGGGCCCTCGCGGCGGTCCGGGACCAGGGAGGCTTGGTGACCGACGACACCGCGGCGTGCGGGGCCATCGGACAGGGGGTGGAGATGGTGGAGTCCGTGCTTCCCAACCCCAAGGTCACCGGCCCCGCGGATCTTCCCTATGTCGAATTATTGTTGCGCTCGCAGGCGATTTGACCGGAGGTCTTTCCGTCCCGGGACGGCATTTGGACCTTGAGCCGGATTCCCGGGGCACACGAACCTTTCCCTGATGCACGTCCTGCTGGCGTCGAGCGAACTCCACCCCTTCTCCAAGACCGGCGGGCTGGCCGATGCGGTGGCGGCGCTGGCCCAGGCGGTGGGGCGGGCGGGCTGGCAGGTCAGCGTGGTCACCCCCCTTTACCGGGGCGTCGCGGCCCGGGCCCCCGGCCTGCGTCCGGCCGGTTGGAAATTTGACATCCCCCTCGGTCCCCGGTTGGTCTCCGGCGAATTCTGGCGCCTCGATCCCCACCCCAACCTGACCTACTGGTTTGTCGATCAACCGGGATTCTTTGACCGGCCCGCATTATACAATGAGGCGGACCGTGATTATCCCGACAATGCCGCGCGGTTCCTGTACCTGACCAAGGCGGCGGCATTGCTGGCCCGGCATCATCCGGTGCCCCCGTCCATCCTCCACGGTCACGACTGGCAGGTCGGACTCCTGCCGTTGTTCCTCCATCATGACCGGATTGCGCGGGGACGCCTGACGGGGCCGCGCACCGTGTTCACGATTCATAATCTCGCGTACCAGGGATCATTTCCGGTGGAGACGTGGCAATTGACCAACCTTCCATGGAGTTGGTTTCACTTGGAGAGCGCTGCGCACCACGGCCATTTGAACTTCCTCAAGGGGGCCCTTTCCCTGGCCGATGGCCTCACCACCGTGAGCCCGCGCTATGCCGAGGAAATCTGCACGCGACAATACGGATGCGGGCTGGAGGGGGTGTTGCGACGAAGAGGTCATGACCTGACCGGCATCCTCAACGGGGTCGATTACTCCGAATGGAACACGACGTCGAATCCGGCGCTGCCCCATGCCTATGACGCTTTCCACCTCGCCGGGAAGGCCGCCAACAAAGCCACCCTCCAACACGAACTCGGGCTGCCGGTCCGTTCCGATGTCCCGCTCTTCGGCAACATCACCCGGCTCACCGACCAGAAGGGTTGCGATCTCGTGTTGGAAGCCTTGGATCGCCTGTTGCCCGATGAACCGATCCAGTTCGTTCTCCTGGGCAATGGCGACACCGACCTCGCCGAGGCCTATCGTGAACTGGCCCGACGCCACCCCCGCCAGGTCGTCGCCCGGATCGGTTTCGATGCGCGGTTGGCCCACCGGATCGAGGCGGGCTGCGATTTCTATGTGATGCCGTCGCGGTTTGAACCCTGCGGCTTGAACCAGATGTATTCCCTGCGCTACGGCACGATCCCGATCGTCCGCGCCACCGGCGGTCTGGATGATTCGGTCATCGATCCCCGGGCGGACCCGGATCTGGCCAACGGGATCAAGTTCAGTGAGATTTCGGCCGAAGCCTTGGAGCAGGCGTGGCGCAAGGCGCTGGCGCTGTTCGCCGATCCGGTGGCCCTCCAACATTTCCGGCTCAATGCCATGACCGCGGACTTCTCCTGGGATCGTCAGGCCCAGCGCTATCTCGACCTGTACCGCGAAGTGCTCCACGGACCGTGATACGTCCCCAGTATGATTGTCCTCCATGTTCACGTGCAGGTCCGGCCGGATTGCGTTGAAGGTTTCATCGCCGCCACGCTGGATAACGCCCGCCATTCAATCTGCGAACCGGGTGTCGCCCGATTTGACGTCGTGCAACAGGCCGATGACCCCACGCGCTTTGTCTTGGTGGAGGTTTACCGGGATGCGGACGCACCAGCGCGCCACAAGGAAACGGAGCACTATGCGCGCTGGCGCGATGCCGCCGAACCGATGATGGCCGAACCGCGCACCCGGGTGACCTACCGGGACGTCCATCTGCCCGTCTGAGGCACCGACCCTGCTGCCACCCGGGCTTCAACCGCGGATTTCACGCAAAGATCGCCAAGACCGCAAAAAGGCAGGCAGCCGACGTGACCTGCACCCCAAATTTCACCCACCGTTGAGCGAGGGGTTGGTGGGTGCGGATTCCTCCCGGTTCTTGGCGTGCCTGGCGATCTTTGCGTGAAATCTCCGCTCTTCTGCTGAAGAGTTACGGTCAGGTCCCATTTTTCTGTCGTACATTTTTCTGTCGTCCCCTCCCCGGGTTGGGCTGACTGCCAGCCGACCCATGAATTTCGAGTTCGCAACGGCGGCGCGCATCGTGTTCGGCGCCGGCTCACTTTCCCAATTGCCGACCCTGGCCGCCGCACTGGGCGCCCGGGTGTTGCTGGTCACCGGATCGGATCCGGCACGGCACACGCGCCGTATCTCAGACTGGGCTGCGGGCGCCGCCGGCCGCGTCGTGGTCACCCGGGAACCCACCGTCGGGGACGCTGTGGCGGGTGCGGAAACGGCCCGGCAAATGGCCGCCGATGTCGTGGTGGCGATCGGGGGAGGCTCGGTCCTGGACGCGGCCAAGTCGATCGCGGCGCTGGCCCGGAATCCCGGAGATCCCCTGGACCATCTGGAGGTCATCGGGCGGGGACAACCTCTGCGCGCCGAACCGCTGCCGGTGATCGCCGTCCCGACCACTGCCGGGACCGGCACCGAGGTGACCCGCAACGCCGTGCTGGCGGCACCGGACCACCGGGTGAAGGTCAGCCTGCGCAGTCCGGGCCTGCTGCCGCGCGTGGCGTTGGTGGATCCCGAGTTGACCCTGACCCTGCCACCCGCTTTGACCGCTACTTCCGGACTGGATGCCCTGACCCAGTTGTTGGAACCGTTCGTGTGTCTCCGGGCCAATCCAATGACCGATGCCTTCTGTCGCCAGGGATTGTCCCGGATCGGATCTGCCCTGCCGCGGGCTTGGGAAGAGGGCGGGGATCTGTTGGCGCGGACCGATCTGTCGTTGGCCAGCCTGTTGAGCGGGTTGGCGCTGGCCAATGCGGGTTTGGGGGCGATCCACGGTTTTGCCGGGCCGCTCGGGGGCATGTATCCCGCACCCCATGGCGCCCTGTGTGCCGCGCTCGCCGCACCGGTCACCGCCGCCAACCTGAGGGCGCTGCGGGAACGCATGCCCGACAGCCCAGCCCTGGCACGTTATGACGAGGCGGCCCGGCTGTTGCTCGGTGTCCCGACGGCGCGGGCGGATGATCTCGTGGCATGGTTGACCGGTCTCACCGCGCGTTTCGGTATCCCAGGATTGTCCGCCCATGGGATTTCGGCGGTTGATTTCCCGTCCATCGTGGAGAAGGCCGCCCGAGCGAGCAGCATGAAGCCCAACCCGGTCGTCCTGACCGCGGTCGAGTTGACGCGGATCCTGATGGAGGCGGTGGGGAACCCGGGATCCAATCCGGTCGGTTGACCCGGCCCCGCAGCACCGAAGCGGATCAGTTCCCAAGCCTGCCCTTCTGTATCCGTGTCATCCGCGGTTCGGTCTTCAACCCGACTGGCACGCGTCGAATCCACAGCGTGCCAACATCGCCCGCAACTCCGCCTCCGTGGCTCCGATCCGCCCGGCCGCGGCATATAAGTCCGAGGCGTCGCACGCATACCAGTGCTCCTTTTCCGGACGGCATAATCCACCGAGGTTGAAGGGTTCCACCAAGGCATGGATTTCGTGCATCAATTGGGATCCGGGAACCCGGCCGGCCCGTTCCAGCACGCGTCGCAGGCCCGGACCGAATTGCGGATGATGTCGGAGCAGGAATCCCGGCGCCCGCTCCGGATGCCCCAACCGACGGGCCGTCTCCGTGAAGATCGCCGCGGCAAAATATCCCATCGTCAATTCGCAGAACGTGGCGAAATCGGGCATCACCCGGTACAGCGCGGCCACCATCGCCGCAGTGAGATCAAGGTCGCCGAAGGTCTCTTCCTCATAGGCGGCGAGACCGGCGGCGGGCCAGTCGTCCTCCAGTAAGTGTGCCACCCGTTCGATCCCCAGCAGCGTGAGGGGGAATCCCGTGGAGAGCAGGGGATCGACGAATCCCGCCGCGCTGGGCAGTTGCAGCCACCACGGCCCGGTCGCGCGTCGGCTGCGGAATGAAAGCCCGGGCAGACGGGTGAATTCACGGGTCGGTTCGGCCTGGGCGAACTGCTCCGCGACGGAGGGATATCTTCGGAGCCAGGCTTCCCATGCGTCCTTCGGGCTGGATTTCTTCGCGGACTCCGGTGCGCGCGGTCCCGTGAACCCGGCACTGGTGATCCCATTGTTGAAACGCAGCACCCACATCCAGCCATCGGGACCGACGTGATGCAGCGCCGCGTCGTCCGGTGGATACGGTGGCGGGGTCGGGGAGGGGTGCAGGTCCGCCCAGCGTCGGACCCCGGTGAAATGGCTGAACACAGCCTGCAACGCCGGGTAATCGGGCCACGCGACTTCACCCAGGCCGAGCGCCTGATGCAGGAAGCCGCGGGGCCCGGTCGCATCGACGACAAACCGCGCCGTGAAGCGCACGGGGGAACCCTCTCGGTGTCCCGTGAATCCGACCCGGCCCGCCTCGGGTCGCGGTGCGTCGAGTTCGGTGTGGTCGGAGTATTCCACCCCGCAGCGCACGGCTTCCGCGGCGAGAAATGCGTCGAAATCGGGGCGATACCAATGGGTGTCGGAGATTTCGTCGTGCGGGGAGGCGGCGACGAGGAGTTGGTGGGAGCGGGCGGGACCGGGGGTCCAGGCACGGTCGGGTGAGTGGCCGAAAAACGTGAACCCGCGTTTGAGTCCACAGGCGATGCCCGGATGGGCGCGTTGCCAGGGACCCCATTTCGTGAGGGGAAGCAGTTGGGGCAGATCGTAGCGGCGGGCGAGTTCCTCCAGGAGAAGGTTGGCGACCGGGGTGGATGATTCCCCGATGGCGAACCGCGGGTGATGTCCGCGCTCGACCAGGATCACGCGGCGGCCGAGTCGGCGGGCAATGAGGGCCAGGAGCGATCCGGAAAAACCGGCGCCCACTATCGCGAGATCAAAATCCGGGGACACACCGGCGAGGCTGTCCGAACCGGGTCCGGAATCCGAGTCTCAGGTTGGGAGTGCCGGGCTTCAGCCGGTCTGGCTCGCGCAAGAAGCCGAGGCTGACGTTGACCGTGCTTCAAGCCAAACCTGCCTTCCGCGGTCAAGCCTTGGCCGGCGGCGGGGAGCCAGGATTGGCGAGTCGGCTGAGCAACTCGCCGAAAGCCCGTTCGTCCTCCGGGGTGGCGGTGCCGGCGACGATGTGGCCGACGACGCTGCGCAACACGGCGGTTTGTTCCGGCAGAAGCGAGAGCATCGAGATGACCTGCCGCATGACCGCGACGAAGGTATTGCCGTTGAAATTGCAGAAGGGAGCCAGTTGATGGCAGCGCCGACACACTTCGGTTGCCTCACCCAAGGTCATCTCGGTGCGATGAACCGACTCCCAGAGTTGGCGGGCCAAATCATAACCATCGCTCGTCGACTGGTGCGTGGCGCCTTTGGGCCGGCAAAGCCGACGATTGGTTTCAACAATGACAGCCCACGTGAAAGCCTTGAGCCACGCTCGCTTCATTGTGTTTCGGGACTACGTGGTTGGGCCTTGGCCTTGCGGATGTCGTCAACCGTGGCGCTCTCGTAGTGCCCTTTGCCGGTATGCCGATACAAGGGCTCGGGACGGAATCTGTCCTGTATACTCAGGCCGTCGGCAACCAGCGAATCTACCAAGGATTCTTCAGCCGCGGTCAGCGGAGGTGTTTCGTGTATTTCCATATCCGATGAAACACCGGATTTGCCATCCGGTTCCAGCCCGGCGTTAGTCCATTGTGAAGCGCGGGATTTGCGGATCAAGTCCCTCCCGTCGTGGGTGGGTGGAGCTTCGGCAGCTCCTCAAGCAGTCGGAGCGCGAGTTTGCCTGCACCCGTGAGTCCCGGACGGGGCGCAGCGCCGCGATTGGACGGCCAGTTCGGGCTCCCCCCGGACGTTGGCTTTGGATCCGAATGAACTTCGCTGTTGCCGGGCGGCGGTCCCTTCCCAACCTTCCGCGCATGCTCGATATCAAGATGCTGCGGGATCGTCCGGAGGAGGCGCGCGAACGCCTGGCCACACGGCAGGGTGGGGATGAGGCCAAAGTGTCCGAAGTGCTGGCCTTGGACGATCGGCGTCGGACGGGGTTGGCGGAGGTCGAACAATTGAAGGCGCGACGGAACAGTGTTTCCAAGGAGATCGGGGCGTTGATGGCCCAGAAGCAGATGTCCGAGGCCGAGGCGCGCAAGGCGGAGGTCCGGACGATTGGCGATCGCATCACCGCCTTGGACCAAAGTGTGGCGGAGGCGGCGGCGGCGCGGGACGCACTGTTGTTGACGATCCCGAACCTGCCCCATTCGAGCGTGGCGGTGGGTCGGACGGCCGAGGAGAATCCCGAGATCCGGCGTTGGGGTGCGCCGGCGACCTTTGGATTCAAGCCGCGCAACCATGTTGAATTGTGCGAACGCCTGCGTTTGGTGGATTTCGCCCGCGGGACCAAGCTGAGCGGTTCGGGCTTTCTTTTATATACGGGTTGGGGGGCCAGGTTGGAGCGGAGCCTGATCAATTTCCTATTGGATCTGCATACGCGGGAGCACGGTTATCAGGAGGTGGCCCCGCCTTATATCGTCGGCGAACATTGCATGGTCGGCGTGGGGCAGTTCCCGAAATTCCGTGACCAGGCCTATGCGGTGCAGGAAGGGCTCGACACCGGCACGATGGGCAGACTGTACCTGGTGCCCACCGCGGAGGCGCCGGTGGCCAACATTCATCGGGAGGAAATCCTGCCCGAGAAACAGCTTCCGGTGAGGTACGTGGCCTATTCGCCGTGTTTCCGCGCCGAAGCCGGGGCCGCCGGGTTGGGGACGCGCGGCATGATCCGCGTCCACCAATTCGACAAGGTGGAACTCATCAAGATCGTCCCCCCGGAAACCGGTTATGCGGAATTGGAATCGCTGGTCGCCAATGCGGAAACGGTGCTGCAACGACTGGGTCTCCATCACCGCACCATCAACCTGTGCACCGGCGACATGGGGTTCGCGTCGGCCAAGACCTACGACATCGAGGTCTGGGCACCGGGACAGGGACAGTTCTTGGAAGTCTCGAGTTGTTCGAACTGCGAGGATTACCAGGCCCGGCGGATGAATCTTCGTTACAAGACCGAGGGCGGAGAGAACCGGTTCCCGCACATCCTGAACGGCAGCGGCACCGCCTTGGCACGGTTGTTTGTGGCGCTCATCGAGACGCATCAGCAGGAGGATGGTTCGGTGCTCGTGCCCGAGGCATTGCGTCCGTATCTGGGGACGGATCGGATCACGGGGTGATTCTGGTGGGGCGAGGTTCCACCCGAGCCGCTGTGGGGTTGCCGCGCGAATCCTCCCTGTCATACGGGCAATCTTCGCTTGGCCCCCGGGCATTCCGCCGTCTACCGTGACCGTGTCTGGATATGATTGAGCTAACCAATGAGGAAATCCGCCGCTATTCCCGCCATCTGATCCTCCCCGAGGTGGGCATGGCGGGACAGCGCAAGATCCGCAACACCTCCGTCCTGTGCATCGGCGCCGGCGGCTTGGGCAGCCCCATCGCCCTCTACCTCGCCGCCGCCGGCATCGGCCGCATCGGGATTGTCGATTTCGACACCGTCGACGTCTCGAACCTCCAACGGCAGATCCTCCATTCGGACGCCGATGTGGGCCGGCCCAAGTCCGAGTCGGCACGCGAATCGATCCAGGCGATGAACCCGGGTGTGGACGTGGTCCTCCACAACACCCGCATCGCGTCCGAAAACGCCTTCGAATTGATCGCGCCCTACGACATCGTGGTGGATGGCACGGACAATTTCCCGACGCGTTACCTGACCAATGACGCGTGTGTGCTGCTCAAGAAGCCGAACGTGTACGGGTCGATCTTCCGGTTCGAAGGCCAGGCCAGCGTGTTTGCACCGCATCTGGGCGGACCCTGTTATCGTTGCCTCTATCCGGAGCCGCCGCCGCCCGGAATGGTGCCCAGTTGTGCCGAAGGCGGCGTGCTCGGGGTGTTGCCCGGCATCATCGGCTGCATCCAGGCCACCGAGATCCTCAAGCTCGCACTCGGCCGGGGAACTTCGCTCATCGGCCGGTTGCTCCTGTTCAACGCGCTGGACATGAAGTTCCGCGAATTGAAACTGCGGGCGGATCCCGGGTGCCCGTTGTGCGGTCCCAACCCGTCGATCACCCAGTTGATCGATTATGACCAATTCTGCGGGATTCCGGCCGAGCCCCAGAATCCCGCGGAAAACCCGGACGAGGTGACGGTCCATGACATGAAGAAGGTGCTCGATCACCCGGCGCTCGGCATCCGCGTACTCGACGTGCGGGAACCGGACGAATATGCGATCGCCCACGTGGCGGGGGTGCCGCAATTGCCTTTGAGCGTGTTGCCGCAGCGGTTCACGGAGCTGGATCCCAACGTGCAGTATTACCTGCATTGCAAGAGCGGGGTGCGTTCGATCAAGGCCCTCAAGTTCCTGCGCGAACAGGGCTTCAAGTACGTGAAATCGGTGAAGGGCGGGATCGGGGCGTGGAGTGAATTGATCGATCCGACCGTGCCCAGATATTAATAGCCCGTGCGTTGGGCCGGCCCGTCCGTTATCGTCCCCGACCCGCCCCAGGCGGGCTCATCATGTCTACAAACGTCGATTCGCTGCCCACCATCACCGTCAAGCCCGGGGAGGCCGACCGCATCCTCGCCGGCCATCCGTGGATCTACCAGGGATCCATCCTCCGACTGAGCCGTCCCACGCCCGATGGCGATGTGGTGCAGGTGAAGGATCATCGGCAGCGGTTCCTCGGGGTCGGCCTGTTCAACTCCCGTTCGAAGATCCATGTCCGGGTCCTGAGCGAGGCACGGGTCGACATCGACCGTGCGTTCTTCCACCAGCGCATCAGTGCGGCGCTGGCGGTGCGTCGCCGGTATCTGCCGGGCGCCACATCGTTCCGGGTGGTGAATTCCGAGAGCGATCTCCTCTCGGGACTGATCGTCGACAAGTACGAGGACGTGCTGGTGTTGCAGACCTCGTCGTTGGGCATGGACCAGCGCAAAGGCATGATCGTCTCCGTCTTGGAGGAATTGCTCCAGCCCCGCGCCGTGATCGAGCGGAATGAGACCGCCGCACGCAAGTTCGAGGGCTTGGAACATTGCCAGGGGACGCTCGCCGGGACGCCGCCCGACCGCGTGGAGGTGCAGTTGAACGGACTGAAGTTTGTGCTGCCGGTTTCGGGCGGGCACAAGACCGGCATGTATCTGGACCAACAATCCAATTATGAGGCGGTGGCGCGCTGGGCGAAGGACGCGGCGGTGTTGGACTGTTTCAGTTTCCTGGGCGGATTCAGCCTGCACGCCGCCCGTGCGGGGGCCCGGACCGTGGTGGGCGTGGACCAAAGCGTCGAGGCGTGTGAGGCGGCCCGGGCCAATGCGACACTGAACGGCTTGGGCGACCGCGTCGAATTCACGGCGGCCAATGCGTTTGATTGGCTGAAGGAACAGACCCTCGCGCCGCCGAACGAGAAACTGTTCCCGAAATTCGACCTCATCATCCTGGATCCGCCGTCCTTCACGCGGAGTCGGGCGACGGTCACGGACGCCTTGCGCGGATATAAGGAAATCCATCTGCGGGCCCTTCGCCTGCTCAAGCCCGGGGGCGTGCTGGCGACGTTCTGTTGTTCCCACCACGTGGATGCGCGACTTTTCGAGGAGGTCATCCTGTCGGCGGCATTTGATTGCCACCGGGTGCTCCGCCGGGTGGCGACCTTTTCTCAAGGACCCGATCATCCGGTGCTGCCGAGCGTCCCGGAAACCGAGTACCTGAAGGGGTTCGCCTACGAACTCGCACGGTAGGCCGACCCCTCTCCCCATCCCTCTCCCCGCTCGTTCCTCGCGGGGCGAGGGAGAAAGGATGAAGGATGAAGGATGAAGGATGAGGGCCGAAGAGCTGGTCTCCCTCTCTTCCTGAGGAACGAAGGAGGAGGG